>JAJVLF010000001.1 GCA_029255845.1 Campylobacterota bacterium
TATGATTTGAACAAAATAATCACTTTCTAATGCCTTCTATCACCCTATCTTATGCACTTCTAATTTGCATTGGTCTCTTAATGGCATTAAAATAAAAAGGAATTACAAGAATGACAGATCAAGAATTAAAAGATTTAGTTGCTTCTTTAGCAATAGAGTCTGATAAAACAAGCAAACAAATAAAGAAAACAGATGAGCAAATGAAGCAAACGGATAAAAAAATAAAGGAAGTAAGCTCTCAATTAGGGAATATAGGTAAAAATCAAGGAGATGTAGCAGAAGAGTTCTTTATTAACTCTATTGCTTCTACTTTAAAAGTTGGTGGTGTTCAATATGATGAGCTTAATCAAAATATGGCTAAAAGAACAAAAAAACTTCAAGGTGAGTTTGATATAGTTTTAATTAATGGTAAAGAATTATTAATAATAGAAACTAAATATAAAGCCCACATCAATGATTTGGATGCTTTGATAAATAAAAAACATACAAATTTTAAAAAGCTATACCCACAATATAATGATTATGTCCAGCACTTAGGATTAGCTAGTTTTTATATCAATGATGACACTAAAGAAAAAGCTCTTAATAGCAATGTGATGATATTGCAAAGAAAGGGAGATATTTTAGAAACAACTCTACCTTCAAAAGACTCTCTAAATTGACATCACTCCTTTAAATATCTCAAAATAATTCTCCTTAGATGTCTGATGGGCCCTACAGTTTTCATCTATTTCTAATTTATCAAATATCTCTTTAATTATTTTTTTATCATATTTTTTAGCAATAACACTTAAAAGTTTTTTTCTAGGAGATGCGAAAGCTATTTTCAAAAACTCTAAAAAGTCATTTTCTATTATTGCATTTTCTTTTTTTTCAAACAAAATCACAGAAGACATAACATTTGGAGGAGGTTCAAACATTTCTGGTGGGACATCAAAAAGTATTTCTACATTTTCGCATACACTTTGAGAAATTACAGATAAAGCAGAAAAGTTTCTATCATTTATCTTTGCTGAAAACTTTTGAGCCACTTCTTTTTGAATCATTACTAGGATATATTTACAATTAATATCCATTAATGCCTTTAAAATGACTTTTTTTGATATATAGTATGGTAGATTAGCTATTATTTGATAGGGCTCATTTATTAGAGTTTTTTCATTCCATATACTTAAAATATCTTTGAAAATAAACTCTATTTTCTTTTGTGAAATTTCTTCTTTAAATGAATTAAGTAAATGGGTTTTTAAATCTAAATCTATTTCAAAAGATAAAACATCTAAGTTCATTAAATATTTTGTCAAGTCCCCAAATCCAGCTCCTATTTCTATGCATTTTAAATCATCGTTAGGAATTGAATTTTGTATTTTTTCTAATATTTCTTTGTTGTTTAAAAAGTTTTGACCATATCTTTTTTTAGCTAAGTGGATGGTTTCTTTGCTTTGCATTATGGCTTTTGTTTTCTATAAAGGGAAGTTAAGCTTTAGCTTCACAAAAAAAATACTTGATTTGACTGCTTTGGTATCTTTTCTTTCAAATACTTCAAATTTATATCCACCTACAATTTTTAATGGACTAAAACTAGCTTCAACTTCTCCCCCTGCTCCATAAGCAAAAAAGAATTTTTCCGTTTCTGCTTCTGTTTTAGTTTTCTTTTTTAATATCCCTCCTAAAGAAAGTGTCCCTAAGGCATTAATTTTCATATGTTTTGTAGAAAAAACATTAAATGAGTATTCATTGGTAGCATTATATACTAGCAAGGTGT
Source organism: Campylobacterota bacterium (assembly GCA_029255845.1). Taxonomy (GTDB): domain Bacteria; phylum Campylobacterota; class Campylobacteria; order Campylobacterales; family JAJVLF01; genus JAJVLF01. The sequence continues at coordinate 1,766 of JAJVLF010000001.1, forward strand.
CATCTTTAAGAGATGTTTCTGCTGAAAACTCTGTATTAAGCCAGTCATTTATTAAAAAACCTACCCCTAGCCCTACTATTTTTAATTTTTGTCTTTTCATAAAACTAGTAGACATATAAATTAATGCCATTGAGCTTTCTTTATCCACAGAGTGAGATTTCATATTCATATTATTATAATCATTATTTTCTAGTATGTTTAAAATTCTATTAATTTTTGATGAATCCTCTTCTTCTTTTTTCTCCTCTTTCATATTTTTTTTAATTTCCATTTTATCATATACTAAATTATTATCTTCCATAAAAGCATCAGGGAATCTATAGTCATCCATAGTGCTATTTATATCAGAAAAGAGAGATAAAGTAAAAACAAATAATCCAATAATTTTCTTCAAAACATTTCCTTTTTTATTTTATTGTTGCTGTAATAAAGTCAATATCATCTTTTTTGATGCATTAGCTTGTGATATAGCATAATTTCCAGCCCTCATTAATAGCTCTCTTTTTTGAAACTTCGATGTTTCTTCAGCAAAATCTATTTCTCTTATCGTAGATTCAGCAGAGATTATATTTGTTCTTTCTATATTTAGAAATTCTAATCTTTTTTCTAGCTTGACCTGATAAGAAGCCACTTTTGCTCTCATTTTTTTTATATATTCAAGAGCAGAATCTACAGCATCCATAACCAATGCAGAAGATTGCTTATGATTTACTCCTCTTATCGTAGATTCTTGATGTAATTCATACTCTATATCGTCAGTATATCCTATACCATATAAATCTTTTTTGTTTAGATTTTTTGTAATGGCATCTCTTAGATTTAATGTAGTGGAAAATTTTGATTTATTTAACCCAAAATCAGCATCTCCAGTTTCTATTATTAAATCACTTGACCTATCAGATATAAATGTAATATACCCTCCATATGCCCCTGGACCACCTGGAACTAGCATAGGGTCTGGAGGGTCATTAAAATTGATTGATAATGTATTCTCTGGGAAAATTGCCAATCCTTGAGCAAATAAAGCTTTTGCAAAAGATAGAGTTATATTATTTATATCATGCTCATCAAGATGCTCTTTAGCATTCCCCTCTAAAGACATTTCTATTTCTGTATCAGATAATCTAACAAAAGCAGGTGTTAATCCTTTAGGTATATTTTTAGTTGTAACAAATGCATCTAAGTCTGTTTCATCATTAAATTTATCTCCAAATAAAGTAATTGTAACTTTATTATCTATACTACCATCATCTAATTTACTCTCTTTAAAGCTATTGCTAAATGTAACCGTTGGGTCATTAAAGTTAATACTTACATCATTTAAATCTTTCCCTTGCACATTTCTAGCAAACAATCCTGCTTTAAATTTAAACTTTAAATCTTCTATATCAACTTTATCTGTATCATTTTGGTTTAAATGCTTTTTAGCATTTCCCACTAAAGTAGCTGTGAAAAGTTTTTTGGCTCCCTCTTCTTTTGTAAATTCAAAAGTGAGACCATCTGGCACTCCTGATACTTCTATTAAATGCCCTATCATATGTTTAGTTTTCAATTCTTTTTTTATAGTTAGATCTTTTTCATCATGATTATTTATAGTCCTATTGCCCCCTCTTCCTTCTACCTTTACAGTGTTTTGGAAATCTTTGAATAATTTTATATTAGTCCCATCTAGCTCGGCAAATACACCACTCGTCCCATTTGCATTATTATTAATCTTAGTGATAATAGAAGTGTAAAAATCAGGACTATCTACATCAATATCTGGAATATTAACCCCATTAAAAATTAAATTATTCCCACCGCCAATAATATCTTTAATATTTTCAATAGTAGCAGTATATTTAAAATTATATGTTTGAGATAAATCATCATATTTAACTGAAAAATCAATTGATTTTTCAATAGAGCCATCATTTGCTTTTGCTTCTTCAAAAACATTTTCTTTTGCTTCTATTACAGGAGGAGGAGGATCTTTAAAATCAACTACTAGGTTTGTAATAGGGTCTGCTTGCTGACCACTCTCAAATAGAGAGGGGTCAAACTCTAAAGTCATATCATCTAAATCATGAATATCTGCATGATTATCTGCTTGATCTACTAATTCAAATTTAATATGAGTGTTATCTATTGCACTAAAAACTGGTCTTAGCCCATCAGGAGGAGAAATTACTTTTATATTATCTTGTAAATTCGCTCCAGTAAATTTATCTCCTTCTTCCACTTCAAGAATAATAAAATTAGACATACTACCATCATTTTTATCACTTTCAACAAAGCTTCTAGTATTTACTTTAGGCGGTTCTCTAAAATTTACAATTCCATCTTCTATTATATTTCCTGATACTTTTGTATTAAATAGCTCTTGAGAAAATTCTAATCTTAAATTATCTACATCATATAAATTCGTATGCTTTACAGCAATTCCCCTTAATGTCAGTTGTATTTTATCCCCCACAGCAACAAATATAGGCTCTAGCCCACTAGGAAGGTTTGATATTGAAATCAATTTTTTTAGGTCATCACTATCTAGTCCTGCAGCAAACTTAGGAGTTGTTACCCCACCTTTTTCTAAATTTGTGATTTCTAAGAATTTTGCTCCTGTCATAGTTCCATTATTTAAAAAAGACTCCGTAAAAGGACCATCTAGTTTGACTATAGGAGCTTCTACAAAGTTAAATTCTCTTAGTATAAATTTTTCAGGAGCAATACCACTAAAAAATAACTCAGGGTCTTGAAAAATTAATTCAGGCTTAATGGATGAAGCCTCATGACTTATAGCCTTTCCTTCAAGTCTTAATTCAATTTGATTATCATTTAATAAAATAAATTTAGGAGTTAGTCCTGCTGGTAAATTTTTAACAAAAATACTATCATTTGGATTACTTGTGCCATTAAATGTGTCGCCTAATAAAGTAAATGTCGCAGGCTCACCAAAGCTACCATCATTAAAACGGCTTTCTATTAATTTATCTGTAGTAAATATCTCTGGTCTATCTCTATAATCAATAAGAATATCTTCTAAATTAGATGGAGCAACACCATTTCTAAAAAGCTGATTACTAAATTCTATTTCTATATTATTTGCAGCATTTGCCTTAGAATGACTTTGGCTTTGCCCTAGTAATTGCATAGTTAATTGATTTGCTTTTGTTCTAGTAAATAATGTGGTAAGCCCACTAGGAAGATTTCTAGTTGTAATTACACCATTTGCATTTGGATTAACAGAAGTAAGAGTATCTCCAAATAAATCCAATGTAATGATATTTCTAATAGAGCCATCATTTTTAGAACCTTCTCTAAAATAATCATTATAAAATATTTTAGGGCTATCTTTAAAATCAATATTAATATCTACTATTTCATTAGAAGGAAGAACTTTTTGTGTAAATAAATCCGAGGTAAAGCTCACAGATAAATCTTCTATATCATTATAATCTGTGTGATTTATCGCTTTTCCTGAAAGAGTAAATTCTATTGTAGATTCATTTTTAAATTTATAAATAGGAGTTAATCCTGCTGGCAAGTTTCCAAGAATGATATAATTATCTAGCGATAAACCTTCTCTAAAGGTATCTTTTTCTAGTGTTAAAGTTATAGCTCCTTCCACTCCACCATCATTACTTTCTGTTTCTGCAAATCCTCCCTCATATTTAATTTCTGGAGAACCAAGAAAGTTAATTTCAATATTTCCTAATTTATCTGGCTTTATTCCACTAGCAAATATTCCTGCTCCAAGCTCTAATTCTGAGTTTTTTACACTCTCTGTTAAAGAATGATTAAATGCATTCCCTTTTAGAGTAATTTCTAATGCCGTCTCATCTATGACTCTGTATTTAGGGGTTAATCCAGCAGGAATATTAGTCATATTTGCATATAAAGAAGGGTCAGCATCTGCTTTGAAATATCCTTCTTTTAAAGTTACAGTAATAGGTTTATCAATACTACCATCATTAGAAAAAGATTCTTGAAAGTTTTCTTCTATTTCAGGAATTGGCTTATTTTTAAAATCAAATCTTATATTTTTTAGAGAAGGTGGCTGTATTCTATTTTCAAAAAGCCTTGTATTGAATATTAATTCTATATTATTAAAATCATCAAATTCATCATGTTTTTTTGATTTACCTTCTAAATAAAACCTAATAGATGATTTATCTGTAACAAATTTAGGAGTTAATGAATTAGGTATGCCTTTTACCTCTATGTAATTATTTGGATTTACTCTTGCAAATTTATCCCCTAATACTGATAGCTCTAAATAATCATCGGTAGAGCCATCATTTCTAGGGCTTTCCTTAAAACTACCAAAAGCAATTACTTCTGGTTCATCATAAAATTTAATATCAAGAGAAACATCATTCATAGTTTTATTATCTACAAATAAAGAAGAAGAGAAACTAAGTCTAAAAGATGCACTATCAGATGAGCCATGCTCTAAAGCCACATATTCATTTTCAGTAGGAGGAGTAGTCGTAGCATCAGCATTATCTAAAAATGAAATTAATAATTGTCTAGGATGTAATGTATTTATTTTATAAGTTGGCTCTAAAATATAAGGTAAATTAGTTCCTTTTATATTTTTTCTTAAAAATGCATTCAAAGATATTCCCGTTTCTGCATTTATCTCATCTGGATTACCTATATTATATTTCTCTATATCAAAACTCATTCCAGAAGGTAGCTCTAGTGCTACTGTCCCTTTTACTTGACCATTATTTTCTTCATTTTCTAAGAATTTTCCACCAATATTTATAAATTCTGGTAATTCATCCACAAAAATGATATTTGTTTTATAGCTATCAAGACCTAAGGTATCTCCAGCACCACCTACAATTGAGCCTTTAAAATTTATTTCTACTTCACCTGGATGAAAAGATGCATGTTGAGGTGCAGACCCAGTAAATTCTAGGACAGCAGTATTAGCTGTTGGTCTAGTCCATACAGCAACAAGATCCGTAGGTCCCCCTGGTTTTGATACTACTATAGGATCAGCATTAAATGTCCCATCTGTAAGCTCAAATGTAACTTGAGATGCTATTTTCCCATTATTTGCAGCAGATTCTTTAAACTCTCCTATTTGCACAATTCTGGAGGCTTTTTTAAATTCTACCTTTACATCTACTGGCTTAGTATCTATACCAGATTTTAAAAGATTTCCTTTTAATGTTATTGATATATTTTGATTATCTATATTTGAAGTAGCATTTCCAGTTAGCTCAACTTTTATATTTTCCCCATCAACTATTGTTAGGACAGCAGTTAGTCCTGTTGGGACATTATCTATTATATAATCAGTATCTTTAACAAGCACTTTATTTGCTAATGCTAATCTTGCAGCCTTTATCTCTTCGCTATTTTTTAAAAGAAGATTTACAGGATTGTCTATTTTCCCATTATTAGTAGCACTTTCTTCTTTAAAAGATGTATCAGCAAGAACATAAGCACTATCAAAAAAATCTATATGAGAGTCAAATTTCGTAGAAAATACATTTGGCTGAAAAGCTTCTCTTTTAAAACCAATACTAATATCTTCTTCTCTCAAACTATGATTAGTAGCTATACCATCTATAGCTATCGCTAAAGATTGAGTGCTAACTATAGTAAAACTTGGTGTCAATCCATCAGGAAGACTAACATCTATATAATCTTTTATATTTGTAGCAGTAAAAGAGGCTTTACCATTTTCAATCCCTAATTCTAAGGAGCCTTCAATTTTACCTGGTTCATCTGCTTTTTCTGAAAAACTAATCGTATCGGTGCTTACTGTAATATTAGGGTCCTCTAAAAAATTAATTACAGTATCCTCTATCTTATCAGGTGCTATTCCTCTTTCAAATAAAGCAGAGTTAAAGACTATTTCTTTTATATTTACATCATTAGTTCTATTAGTAGCATTTTTTGAGTAAGTAACTGTAATTTCATTAGAGTTATTTTTATTATAATGAATATCTAATGCACTTATATCTGCACCATCATAATCTATAGTGATATTATTTTTAATAAATGTTTCAGTTAGATTATCTTTAAATTTATCTCCATTGACTCTTAGCACTATTGATGTAGATATAGTCCCATCATTATTAGAATGCTCTGTAAAACCTCCAACACTTCCTAATGCCATAGTTGGCTTATCAGCAAAATCAATATAAGTGCTTATAACTGGGTTTGAAGGACGACCATTTTCAAATATTGCATTATCATTAATAACTAGATTTAATACCTTATCATCATTTTCTCCGTGAGCTGTTTCTTGACCTGTAATTTCAAATATTATTTTATCATTACCGCTAGTGCTTATAGTTTGGGCTGTCCCAGCAAGTCCAGTTAAATCAAAATTTAACTGAGTAGTGTCAAGAGTAGTGTCAAGAAGTTTACCCCCTTGAAGCTGTAATGTAACTTTTCCATCATAATGCCCATCATTAGCACTTGTTTCTTTAAAATTACTAATAGCATTAAGGTGTATTTTAGGAGTATCACTATAGCTTAAACTAAAGCCACCTACATCATCTGGAGCCACTTCTGATTTGAAAAGTTCTTTATTTGTAAATTTAAAACCTATATTATTTACAGGATATGTAGTATCAGCTAAGGTTGGTGTAGCCACCCCTGCTTTTGGTCCAATCCTAATCTGCATATTTTTACTATCAGCACGAGAAAAATTAGCCTGTAAATAATCTGGCAAATTTGAAACTTCTATATTAGCAGAAGGATCTTTAGTTGTAAATTCATCATCTGTTAATTGAAGAGTTAGGACATTATCATCAAAATAATTTGCAGTATTTACACTTTCATAAAAAGTTTTCCCCGCGGGAGTTATCACATTAGGTTTTGTAGATACCCTAAAATCAATATTATAATCTAAATCTTCTTTCTCTTTAATTGAGCTATCTGTTTTAGGTATTGATGGTAATGGAGAAAAGCTCATATCACTAACTTTTATTTTATCGCTTACAGGAAAGTCTTTTTCCGTATAGCTACTTATAGTTGCACTTGGAATTTTTAAATCTGCACCACCTGTGCTATTTTCCTTTGCTGCATTTAGCTCTTTATTAAATGCCACTTTTTTATATACAGGTAGAGTATTGCCCTCTTTATATATTGCTCTAACTCCCGTATCTTCACTATATTTATTAACAAAATTTGCTAAATCTACTACTGTTTTGCCAGGGGAAGTTGAGAGAGTAAAAGGAGCTAAAGTAACATCCTCATTACTAGTGCCTGTATTTTTAAAAGTAAGACTCAAATCATCTATAAGCCTAACCCCACCATCAGTAGTCTTATAACTAGAAAATCCCATCTTATCACTAGAAGTAGCATTAAAAGAAAAATCTAAAACACTTGAAGAGTCTTTACCTACATGAACTTTTTTATTAAAAAATGTCCCATCTAAAAGCTTTTGATTTCCAAAAGATGTTTCTTTTGCTATATTATCCAATTCTTTTAATAACCCCTCAATCTCTGTCTGTAAAGCTTCTCTAGTTATTTTACTTTGACCATCAGTAGAGGCTTGTATTGCTTTGGCTCGGATACTATCTAACAAGATAATCTGCTGATCTAATGCCTTATCAACAATCTGAAACATAGCAATAGTATTATTAGCATTTTTAATAGATTCTTTCAAAGCCCCAGAATCACTTCGTAATCTATTAGCTTCTATAAGCCCAGCAGAATCATCGACAGCAGAATTTATTCTTATACCCGTGCTAAGTCTTTTCAAAGACTCAGAAAGAGCATTAGAGCTTACCCTAGTTGCATTCCTCGCATTTAGAGCATCAATGTTCGTATTCAAACTATACAAGCTTAGAAGTCCTTTTCTAAATTTTTGGTATTATTTTTTATATTACTTAACTAAGTCAAATCGGACGATTAAAGCATTTCGTTAATGGATTGCTTAGAGCATATATCATATTGAATATTTTTATATATAAAAGATATATTATTAGAATGTAGCATAAGCCTTTTTGCCCCTGTGAATTTTAATCTATCTTGATTTGAAAGATTTTTTAAAAGATAATCATTAGCAATCTTTTCATCCACCCCATATACAGGGTCCCCAAGAATAGGATGTCCTATTGAGTCAAGATGGACTCTAATTTGGTGCTGTCTGCCTGTTCTAGGAATGGCTTCTATTAATGTTGTATTATTAATATCATTATATTTGATTGGTGTGATAAAAGTTAAAGATTCTTTTCCAATAAAGTTTTTCGTGGTCATTTTGACCCTTATTGTTTTATTGTCTTTTGATATAGCTGTATTTATTTTAATTTCTTTGGATATATTTCCTCTAATAATCGCTAAATATTTTTTTACATATTTCCTATTTTCAAACATCATTTTCAATATTTTCTCAGATTTTTTATTTTTAGAAACAAGCACCAACCCAGATGTCTCCGCATCAATCCTATGCACTAAATTCGCCTCATCTCCAAAGTGATACCTGATTTCATCTAAAAGTGTATATTTAGTAGCCCTAGACACAGGATGAACCATCAACCCTGATGGCTTATCAAATAAAGCAAAATCATCCACCTCAAATATAGGCTTCAAACCTTTAGTTTTCCCCTCAAATGTAGCAATCTCTATATACGGACATTCTAATATTTGAGAATTAACAACAACGAACCCCTTATCATCAAACACCCTTTTCTTAGCCAAAACCTTTTGCACCATATTCATACTCATCTTGGCTTCATTCAATAAAAATAATTGGATTTTTTGACTTTTATGGACGGGGTATCTTTTTAATACAAATGGCAATTTTATTTTTCCTGTTTTAAAAATTAACAACACAAATCAGATGTTCCCTTAATATATGCAAGACTAAATTATTTGTATTTTTAGAGGCTTCCTTGAGGAAATAATATTTTAGATATATACCTCATATACTTAATAGTAATAGAATTTTCTTTTTTTGGACTACTCTCATCTATTAGACCTACTTTATTTAATTCTAATTCTCTTAAATTGCAATACTCAGATAATAACTCTTCATCATCAGCGATACGAGCTTCTTCATGCTCAATTATAATCTTACATGAATCTAATATTCCTCTTACTAGATGTGAATTAGCTTTCCTAAGGTTAGAAATATCAGCTGTGTCATTATCGTAAAACAAAGGCAGTAAATGAGAAAAAACATTATGATATTCATTTAATGAGTTTGGTATAAGTCTGCATAATGTTCTATATTGTGCTTCTTGATATGCTCTTATAAATAAAACTAAATTATTTACTATATCTTTTACAGTAGAGCTATTTTCTTCAGAAAAATGCTCTAATTCCATGCTTTCGTTAATGAATGACTCACATTTTATAAATTTCTGATTAGTTTTACCTGTTTCATATACAGTGGTTGCTTTATTTTCTAAAAAAGATATCTTTGTGTCTAATTTTTTCTTTATGTCATCAGAACTTTCTATTTTATAATCTATATATAAATCAATAGCTTGCATATGATGTTCTATGAAATCCCAATCTCTAACTAAAAACATAGAATACATCATATCTTTTTCTATAAAACGACAATAGATTTTTATTAGTTTATAAGAGTAGGTCATAGTTTATTTATAAAACTTATTTATTATGAAGTTTATTTATTGTTTTTAATAAATTCCTTGTAGTTTCCTTATTAGGAGTAGATGTTGGTTCTGTTACATATCCAGTTAGTTTAGACTTAGATACATAAATATCATCTTTAATAATGATGTTTGCATCATGTTTCGCATTAAATCCCTCATTTGCTTTTTTTCGTGATTCTGCCAACAAGCTACTAAATGAATTCATAATGTTTCCTTTGTTGTTTTTAATGCCATAACCATATAAAAATAGCAAACACCATAAACTTTAATGAAATTATACCATATTTAATATAGAGATACCATACTTAATAAAGATATTTACTATTTAATAAAATGTTACAATATTATTATCATTTAATTAAACTTATAAAGGTTCCCTATAGATTACAAAAAAAGAAAGCGAACTCTTCCCATATTTCTTAGTCTTCACATACTCAAAACACCCTATATCTTCACTAAAAGAAGCCCCACTAGAATGCTCAATAACTATACTCTCAATAAAAGAATTATCAATACTAGATATTAAACCCAGCATTTTATCATATATATCACTCATCCCATCTCGAATATCAAAAGGAGGGTCAATATATAATATAGTTTTCGTATTTAGGTTTTTAATTTTATCAAAGAAAATATCAAAACTATCTCCATTATATGCTTCATAATTTTCTATTTCTAATGATTTTATATTATTTTTCAAAACATCAAAAACAGTTTTATTTTTTTCAAAAAAGATAGCTTTTTTTGCTCCCCTACTAATAGCCTCTATCCCCATAGAGCCACTTCCTGCGAAAAGTTCTATGAAATTAGAATTAACTACTTCTGCTTGCATTATATTAAAAAAAGACTCTCTTAAAAAGTTTTTAGAGCTTCTTGTGGTATCTAATTTGGGAGCTAGGATTTTTTTATTTTTAAATTTACCTGCGATAATCCTAAGCTTATGCATACTTCTTTTTATGTAATTCAGTAAGCTTATAGGTGTATTCTTCTAGTAATGATTTCATTTCATCTTCTATATTTTTACTTTTCATTGTTTTTATTTTATTAAAACGATTTAATTTAGTGACTAAAGCTTCTTTTGTGAATGGTTTTTTGATTTGAGTTTTATTGGTATTTTGAATTAAAAAAAGCTTAGTGCTATTTACTTCATAATCAGATATTAAAATATCATAAGTTGAACTAGCTGAGCTAACTACATATCTTTTTAAAAACATTTTTAATGTTTTCTCTAAAAGCAAAGACTTACATTGAATTTTTATTCTCATTTAATCCCCGTGCTTCCAAAGCCACCACTTCCTCTTTTTGTTTCACAAACTTCATCTACTAACTTAAAATTTGCCTGTATGCTAGTAGCCAAAACACCTTGTGCTATTCTATCTCCAATAGATACAGTAAAATCATTCTTAGTGCTATTAAAAAGTAAAATACCAATCTCTCCTCTATAATCACTATCAATAGTCCCTGGAGAATTAAAAACCGAAATACCCTTAAATGCTAGACCACTTCTTGACCTTATTTGAACCTCATATCCATCTTCTATGATAAAAACCAATCCACTTTTTATAAGCTGAACTTCTCCTGATTTCACAATCACATCCTCACAAGAACTTATATCAAAGCCACTCGCACCTTTTGTTTTATAAATAGGCAAAGAAGCATTATCATTAATTAATTTACACTTAATCTTCAAAAGATATTTTCTTAAATGAAACTTCTAATATCTCAAAATATTTTTCATTATTGCCTATGATAAATTCAATCTCATCGCCTACCTTTTTACCGAGTAAAGACTTAGCTAATGGGGAATTATAAGAGATTAAATTATTATCCGCATCGCTTTCAATTGAGCCTACTAAAGTATAAGTAATTTCTCTATCTGTATCTAAATCTACCACTTTTACAGTAGAGCCAAAAGAAACTACTAAATGCTCCAAACTAGATGGGTCAATGACTTCTGCTCTTGATATTAAATCAGATAATTCAGATATTTTGCTCACTATAAAAGCTTGCTTTTCTTTCGCTGCATGATATTCTGCATTTTCTTTTAAATCACCATGGCTTCTAGCTATATCCACTTCTTTAATTATTGCTGGTTTTTGATTTTCTTTTAAGTCTTTTAGTTCTGTTGTTGTTTTTATATAACCATAATCTGTCATTAATTCTTTTATCATACCCTATCCTTATTTAAAAAATCCATCTAGCATACATAGTCCATCTGTGCTACCTAGTATATCGCTTGTAGCTCTCTCAGGGTGAGGCATTAGTCCAAATATATTTTTTTCTTTATTGCAAATCCCTGCTATATTATCTATAGATCCATTTATATTGCATTCATTTCCCTCATCATCGCAGTATTTTAATAAGATTTGCTCATTATCACTCATAGATTTTAAAATGTCATTATTACATACAAAGTTCCCATCCGCATGAGCTATAGGAATATTTAAAGGTTTTAATTTATCTACATTTTTTAAGAAGCTATTATTTGTATTAATCGCTTTTATATTTTGAAATTTTGAAATAAATTTTAAATTTTGATTATTAATTAATGCACCATCTAATAATTTTAATTCTGTAAGTATTTGAAACCCATTACAAATGCCCAAAACCACCCCACCTTTATTGGCATAGCTTATCACTGCATTAATAATATTAGCAAATTTAGCAATAGCCCCACTTCGTAAATAATCCCCATAAGAAAACCCACCAGGAAGAACCACAAGCTCTGTGTTAGCAGGAAGCTCATTATCTTCATGCCAAACTAATTTAGTTTTATAACCTAAATTCTCATAGGCTTTTATCGTATCATATTCGCAGTTTGTGCCTAAAAATTGGATGACGGCTATCATGAAATTATTTCATACTTTTCTATTACATTATTACAAAGTAGCTTTTCACACATTTGCTCTGCTTCTTTTCTTGCTTTGCTCTCATCACCTTCATCTATATCAAGCATAATGCTTTTACCAATTTTCACATCTTTAATATTAGAAAAACCAAGAGAGATTAAAGCATCTTTAGTAGATTTCCCCTTAGGGTCTAGCACACCATCTTGTAAATGTATTTTTGCTTCTATTTTCACTTGTTTAATATCCTATTTAAAACTTCCTCATAAGCTACTTTCACATTGCCTATATCTTCTCTAAATCTATCTTTATCTAGCTTCTCATTAGAGTCCACATCCCAAAACCTACAGCTATCAGGAGTAATTTCATCTGCTAAAAGTATCTCTCCATTAGATGTTTTTCCAAATTCCACTTTAAAATCAATTAAGTTTAATTTTCTCTCTAAAAAATATGACTTTAAAATATCATTAATCTTTCTAGCTTCGCTCTTTAGATACTCTATCTCATTATCATCATGCAATAAATCAAGCACCTTGCAATGCTCATCATTAATAAAAGGATCCCCTAAATCATCATCTTTATAACAAAACTCAACCAATGGCTTATCAAATTTAGTGCCATCTTTAACCCCAAATCTTTTCACAAAAGAGCCTGTAGCTACATTTCGGACAATTACTTCTATCATAATAATATCAAGCTTTTTAGCCAATAAATGAATATCATCTATTTTTTTAACAAAGTGAGTTTTAACCCCCGCATTTTCTAATAATTTAAAAAGCTCTATAGTAATCTTATTATTTAAAGCACCTTTGCCTTCTTCACTTCCCTTTTTCTCAGCATTAAAAGCAGTTAAATCATCTTTAAACTCTATGACTACATTATCATCATCACTATTATATATCTTCTTTGCTTTTCCCTCATATAGAAATTCTTTTTTATTCATTAATTATTTATCTCCTTTGATTATATTTAAAGTTTTTATCGTATCTATCGCGGTTTTTAGTTGAATGTCATTATTAATATCTTTAATTGTTAATATATTTTTCTTTTTCTTCTTCTTCTTTTTCTTCTTCTTCTTTTCTTTTTTCTTTTTGCCTTTATCTAGCTTAGCTATTTCGCCTTTGAGATGTTTTTTCAAATCTGCTTCTTTAATACTAAAGCTATTATCATCCACTCCTGGAACTTTCCCTCTTGCGACAACAATATCAGGCTCAACACCCTTTGCTTGGATAGTTCTACCATTTGGTAAATAATACCTAGCAATAGTAAGCCTTAAAGATTCGAGCTTACTAATAGGAAGTATCATTTGCACACTACCCTTACCAAAGCTCTTTTTACCGACAATAATAGCTCTTTTATGATCTTGCAATGCACCACTTACAATCTCACTAGCACTAGCACTTCCTTGATTAATCAAAACAACAACAGGAATATCCTCATAAGTCCCCGAAGATGTAGCCTTAAAGATTTGATTATCTCTAGCACTTCTACCCTTTTGCGAAACAATCACACCGCTAGGAACAAATATATCTACAAGCCCTATCGCTTGATTTAAAAGACCCCCTGGATTATTCCGTAAATCAAGAACTACCCCCTCAATATCTTTAGATTTTTTTAATATTTTTTTAACTTCCTTAACTACCTTTTTATCAAAAGAAGTAACACGAATATATTTCACCTTACTATTTTCAATACTCTTCCCATAAACAGATTTTAAATTAATAATAGCCCTAGTAATCTTAAAAACAAGTGGCTTAGTCTCCCCTTTCCTCACAACTGTAATCTCAATATCCGTCCCAGGCTTACCTCTCATAAGCTTAACAGCATCATCAATAGTCATAGCAAGAGTAGATTGATCTTCTATTTTCAAGATAATATCACCAGCCTCAATCCCTATCTTAAAAGCAGGAGTATCATCAATAGGAGAAATAATAGTCAAAGCACCATCTTTCATACCGATATGAATACCAAGCCCACCAAATTCCCCATCTGTTTTAATTTTCATCTCTTTATTTTCTTTTTCTTTTAGAAATGAAGAATGAGCATCCAAATTAGCAAGCAATCCATCTATAGATTTATCCACAATACCTTGTATTTTTATATCATCTACATAATATTTTTCTATAATACTTACAATCCGTGTATATTTTTTCAAAGACTCAAGTCTGCTAAGCTCTTTAGCAAACAAAACCCCAGAAAACACAACACATATCAACAAGGCATATCTTACAATCATATTCGCACCTACTTTTAAAATTTTAAGTTTGATTATACAAAAAGTCTTGTAGTTTCTTTCTTAATGGAAGACATAAAAAATGAAAATATTTATATATTTCTAAAAAATGGACAACAAAAATAATATAATTGATTAAATGGTGGACAGGGAGGGATTTGAACCCTCGGTACCCTTGCGAGTACGGTTCCTTAGCAGGGAACTGGTTTCAGCCACTCACCCACCTGTCCAAGAAATAAGAAAGGGGATTATACTTAAATATAATTATATTACCCTTATAAAATTAATAAATCCATATTTTAATCATTTTTTAAATATGAAATGTAGTTTAAAAAATGAAAAATTTTGTTTTAGTTAATGCCTACCCTAAGTTAATGCTTGTGTGCTTTAGTGATGGAGTTATGTTTTATCGTATTAATTTAGCTTATTATTTTATTAATTATTAATTGATGATTGATGATTGATATATCCTTGTATCTCCATAAAAACATCATCACTTATTTGGATATCTAAGTCAATAGTAAAAATTTTATATTCCAAATTTAAATCTTTTAATTTTACATAATCTTTTGTCGTGCAAAGTATTGAATTAGAATTATGTTCTTGGCATATATTGACTATATCTTCTTTTGAGAATAAGCTATGGTCTGGAAAGTATATTTTTTTAATTTCTTTATTTAAAAAAGAATCTAATCTATATGGTTTTGATATGGAGGTGATTAGGATTGTGTCTTTTTCTATTTTAGGTATTTTTACTTTTCTTTTGTAGTCTATGTTTTCTTGTAAGATTAAATTTGCTTGTTTTTTTACGAATGAAAACTCTCTCATAGCTCCACTAGGGAATAATCTTTTGTTTTTAATGTCATTTGACTCTAATAATATATCATATTTTTCTATATTGCTTTTGGAAAATCCATCATCAAGGAAAATGTATTTCGCACCCATTTCTTTAGCTTTATTAATTCCATTAATTCTATTTTCTGAAACTATTACAATGCTTTGTTTTAGTGAAGTAGCATAAAGCATTGCTTCATCTCCACTGGTTTTGCTATCACATAATATATTATTATTGTGATTGACTATGACTAATCCTTTGGATTTTCTTTTGTATCCTCTTAGTATGATTGCTGTGTTTTGTAGGTTTAATCTTTTTATTAATGATATAAGAAATGGTGTTTTTCCGCTTCCTCCTAATGAAATATTTCCAATACTAATAATGGCTATATCGTATTTTATTTTAAATAAACTAAGAATAATTCTCTTGATTAAAGATATGCTCGCATAAAGAAGCGATATGGGATATAGTAAAAAGGAAATTAATTTTTCTAAGGGTGAGCTATTTATAAACAAATAATGCTCGATTTGCATTATTTGTTTATTGAGTTTATTTTTAGTTATCAGGAGACCATTCTCTAAATTTAATGCTCGTAGGAAATGCTTTTGGTTTCAATATGGATTTATGGCTAATAACTCTTAAGCATTCTTGGATACCCTCACTCATACTAGGGTGAGGATGGACTGTTTTAAGCATATCTTTTAATCTTGTCCCACTATCAATATGTGCTGCTATAAATATAGTCGCTGCATTTGATTGTGGTCCAGCTGCTCTCATTCCTAGAATTAATGGATTTTCTTCATTTGTGGTTATTATTTTAAAAAATCCACTAGTAGCTCTCATAGCTATAGCACGAGGGATTATCGCATGGCTATATGTGATAACTTTATATGCTATATTTTTTTGTTGGCATTCTTGCTCTGTAAGTCCTATACAAGAAATCTCTGGCTTGAAAAACATAATAGTTGCCATATTTTGGTATCTTAGAGGATGATGTATTTCAGATTGGATAGCTTTAGCAGCAAATCTTCCCTCCATTTCTCCTACATTAACCAATGCCATATGCCCAGATATATCTCCAATAGCATATATTCCCTCTCCTGCCTTACAAGAGTCATCTACCTTAACTAGTCCTCTATCTGTAATCTCTGCATCCGTATTTTCTAATCCTATATTAGAAGTATTTGGAACCCTACCAATAGAAATCAAAATATTATCAACCACAATAACCTCAGTATGACCATCTTCATAATCAAGAACCACATCAATATGAGTCTCTCTATCATATATTTCTCTAAGAGTAACTTTATGATGTATTCTTACTCCTATATCTGTCAGCTTTGAATCCACATAATCGCTAACATCCTCATCCTCAAAAGGCACAACTCTATCTCTTGAATCCAACACATGAACTTCAGTTTGTCCAAAATTAGCAAAAATAGTAGCAAATTCACATCCTACGATACCAGCACCGATAATTAATATTCTCTTAGGAAATTTATCTAAATTAAATATATGATCAGATGTTATAATTCTTTTCCCATCTATTTTTAATAAAGGATGTTCTCTAGGAGTAGAGCCTGTCGCCACTACAAAGTTATTTGCTACAACTTCAATATCTTCATTTTCTCCTCTATCTACGATGATTGTTTTATTATCTTTAAATCTAGCAAATCCTCTTAAAAGAGTAACACTTCTATCTTTCCCTTCTTTTGAGCAAGTTTCTATTTGCGACAAAAGATGATACTTTCTTTCATCAGTAGCTTTTGTAACAGTGGTTTTCACCTCATCAAAACTAACAGAAACACTAGAAGCTCTAAATCCTCTGTCTGTTCTAACAGCATTAGCATAATCATTTGATAGTTCCCACATAGTCTTAGAGCTTAAAGCCCCATTTTCTATACCTGCACCACCCATACTGTCGCTCTCGACAATAAGCACACGATTTCCAAAATCATAAGATCGCATAGCAGCAGCAAAACCAGCAGGTCCTCCACCTATAATACATACATCATATTCTTTCTTTTCCATATTTTTTTCCTTGATAGTTTATGTGTAGTTAATCGTATTTAATACAATATCCTATACTATTTATTATGAATTACCATCTGATTTATTATAAATACCCTCTTCTTTTCTTATTGGCTCAGAGCTATGTGCTAAACTAGGAGTAAATATTTTCTTAACGATTGACTTAAAGCCCTTTTCATTTTCCTCATATTCTTTTTCTGCTTCTTGCAAAGAAGCCTCCCAAGCTGAAGCAAAACCAGGAGCTGTAAGAGTCATCTTTCGTAATGCCCCATCATAGATATTTAAAAGCCTAATCTCAGCACGACCAGGCTTCTGACCCAATGTATTTACCGAAACTCTTAAATTCTCATTCTCTTTTTTAAGTTTTTCTAAATCCAATTCTAAGCTTTTAGACCCCTCAGCAGATATGCTCATATGCCTATTCAAATGCTCCTTAAAGCCTTTTATATCTTTTTTATGTCTTCTAACCTCAAACCTAGATTTTACATAGCTCCCAAACCAGCCAGTAATAAAGCTAGCGATTATTATTAATATTCCTTGATAACTTAATTCCATATAATTCCTTTTGTGTTTAATTTAATGTTAAAATGAGATAATCTCATCATAAACAACTTCTAAATGATTAGCATTTTGAGTCAATAAAAATATACCCTCATTTTTAGCTTGACGAATAATTTCATCATTAGTAATCATACTAGCTATACCAAAATAATATGTATAGTCCTCATATTCAGGATAGTCTATTTTAAAATGCTGTATCTTTTTTTGTATTAATGGTTTAATATCTTTAGGATGTGCTTTATTTTTTACTTCCACTATTGCTATGGTGTTTCCATTAATTAATATAATATCAAACTCTACATTTTTACTTGTTTTTCTAACATTTCTTTCTATCTCATCAAATTTTAATTTTCCTAATGTTTTATCTTTTTCTAAACTTCTATAAAAGTATTCTTCTGCTACTTCTCCATAGTTCCCTAAAAAACCATCCCATTTTTTATTTGATTTTGATTGTTCGTTTTTAAGTTCTTGAATTTGCTCACTTGTTGCCACTTGTAATTTTTTAATTTCTTCACTATTCTTTTTAGATTCTACTGCCAAAGAAGAAACTAAGTTTTTCAATTCTTCATCTGTCATATTGCCACCTTTTTATTTGATATTATAATTACTTAGTCTTAATATAAATAGCAGTATTCCTATCACAAATTAAAGTATGCACATAAAATAATATTTTTTTATTGAGTAGAATTAATTTTTCTAATATACCTAGCAAATCTCCTCTCTAAACTAATTTCACTAGAAAGTGCCTTACCATCATAAATAAAAGAAATTAATTCATTAGCCAAATACGGAGCCATAGAAAACCCTTTAGAAGCTAATCCCCTCAAAGTATAAATACCTTCTTTATAAAAAAACTTCTTAATTTTACGACCATCTTTAATATTAGGATTTTCTTGTATAGTCCTCTCTTCATCTATTAATTCCCCCACATAAGGAAAATAATCAACACTACAAGCTCTTATTCCATGTTTATAATTTATTTTATCAGGCTTAATATCTAAAATATCATTTGCTTTTTCTAATAAAACCCCTATATCTCTATCTTGAAAACTATGATTATCCCTATGATTACTAGAACCAATTACCATTTTCCCATCCATAGATGAAGAAATACTCACATCAGAATATATATGATATCGATTTTCTATTTCACTCTCTACTTCTATCCTAACCCCAGACATTTTTCTTATTTTTAAATAATCACTTAAAAAACTATCATCAGAACCATTAGCTATTATTATCTTTTTGCATTTTATCTCACCATTAATCAAATAAAAATCATCTTCTTTTTTAATTTCTTTCACATCCCCCAACAGAAAACTATCCTTATCCATAAGCCCATTTACAGTATCCAAAGGATTGACAAAATACCCACTATCCACCAAATACCCATCCTTCCCATAAATACTAGTAGCTTTAGCCTTTTGATTCAACCAAACATCACTTGACAATCTATTCACAAAAAAAGAAGGATTTCTATTAAGCTCAACCCCTATCTCCTCATAGAGCCTAAGCGAATAAAAGTAAGCCAAATTACTAAAATGATTAACCAAAGAATTACTAAAAAGCTTATAAAGAAGAAAAGCCCCCGCCGACCCAGAAGCCCCCGAAGCAATCCCCTCTTTATCCATAACTAAATGAGAAATATTTCTTTGCTTTAGATGATAAGAAAGAGAAGCACCAGATATACCAGCACCTATGATTACAACTTCCGTATCCATTAAATTAAAATATCATTTTTTGAAAACAAATAAATGCTCATGCATAATCAATAAAAAATTATATTCTTTAGACTTATTAACCCAAAAACCAGTAGCCTTGCAATTATGCTGATGTTTTATTATATCTTCCTTTAATTCAAACCCAACTTTCAGAAATCTTTCCATAACTTTAAATGCTAATGGCTGATACATCTTCTTTCTTCTCGTATCTCCTATTAATATAGCACAATATTTATCTTTTTTTAAAACTCGATAAAATTCTTTTGCTACTTTTTCAATCTCATCACAAAACTCATCTAAATCATGAATATTTGATAAATCTTCTTTTATTTGCTTGTCTGAATATTTGATAATATCCACATAAGGAGGATGATTTAAAATAAAGTCCATGGATTCATTTTGTAGCATTTTCAAACTTCTACTATCATTTAATTCTACTTTAATTTTTGGGTTAAACTCACTTTCAAACTCTAAAGCTTTTTTTGTAATACTTAAAGCACTCGGATTAATATCTAATGCCAATAAATTCCTATTTAAAAGCTTACATTCAATAGCAGTTGTGCCTCCACCAATCATAGGATCCAATAAAAAATCATTTTCATTTGAATATCTTATAATTAAATTTCTAACAACCTCAGGAGCCCAATTACCCCTATATTTACTTTTATGAGTTGCCCAATTACCTCGCCTTGCAAAGCTCCAAATAGTTGAGCATTCTTGTTCAAAGTTTTCAGGGTTTAGTTTTTTAATTTTCCCCATAATGCAATATGCCAAACTTATTATTCTCTGCATAGAAATCTACACAATCTATATCTTTTATATAGTCTTGAAATTGACTTTTACTATCAAATTCTTTTAAAAAAACATTATTCAATTCTTCCACTTCTATATCGCTATCTTTTTTTGAAAAATAATAATCCCAATTTTTATCTCCGCACATTATAAAGCTTTCAGCCATAGCTAATGAAACTTCATCAACATTTGCTACATATATTTTTTCAAATAGCATTACTTATCCTTTAATTTTAAAGAAATAAATACCTCAAGCTCTAAATAATCTAAAATCTTTTTTAAAGTTTTATTATTCATATTAGAACTTTTAATCGCTTGATAAAAATGAGCCCTTTCAAGCTTTAATGCCTTATATACATCACTTGGCTTTAAAGACCGTTTTATCAATTCAATTTTAATATCTTTTTCTAGCATAATTATAGCCTATTGAATATTAAATGTAAATAAAATAATATACAAAAGATATATAATTATATACTACTTGGAACTGGTAAGCCTATTTCATTTAAAGGTAAATATTCAAAATAGTACCTACAATTCATACAAATTACATAATCGAGTGTGTCTTTATACTCTAATTTTTTAAACCAATCATTTAAAATATAAATATACTCAACCTTATGATTTAAAGGAGCAAATAATTTTCTATATTGATGTAATTTAAATCCACAAGTTTGCAGTTTTTCATCAACAGAACCTGATACTTCTTGATATTTTACTTCAATGATAAAAATAGTATTGTTACTAATAACATATATTGCATCATCTGGTAAAAGTTTTTTAGATAAAATATTTTTCCAATCAACACCCAAAGCATCTAAATGTCTATATAGCTCATATTTTTTAAATGACTCTGCAACAAGCTGTCCGTCATATAGAATATCAAATCCCATTGTTTGTTCTTTTCTATTTAATGGCTTTGAACTACATAGATATCCTTTAACATTATCGTGCAGATAAGTTACTACATCAACTCTTCCTTCAAAATGAATACCTGTTTGTGTATTTCCTCCACCAATGCCACCTCTTACCATTTTTTATTCCTTATTAAAATTTCACTTATCTTTCCACGACCACTACTCTTACTATTTATAAACCTATTAGCTTCAACAAAACTAATATCATATTTTTTATAAATATTTTTTATAAACTCAGTATCCGAATTACTATGAAAAACAAAACAACCTTTTTTATCTAATATTTGAAACACATCAAATAATTCTTTTTGCTTTCCATCTAAAAAATCACTTTCACTATAAGCCGTAAAACTAGAAGTAGCATTCAAAGGGTAATATGGTGGATCAAAATAAACTAAATCATTTTTAATAACATTTTTCAATACTTCATTAAAAGACATATGCGAAATAATAACATCTCGCAAGGCTTCACTGGCATTTAAAATAGTCTCTATATTAGCAATATTTGGATTTTCATAACTTCCAATAGGAGTATTAAAATAGCCTTTCTTATTCACTCTATAAAGCCCATTAAAGCAAGTCTTATTAAGATATATAAATCTAGTAGCTTTTTCTACATTTGTTAATTTTTGAAAACTTTCTACTCTATCCATTTCTCTAATTTTATAATAAAAATCTTTACTATGTTGTTTTTTAAAGTCTTCAAGATTGCTTATTAACTCATTAGGATTATTTTTAACTACATTATAAGTATTTATCAACTCCGCATTAATATCCGATAAAAATACCTTTTTATTTTCCAATAAACCTCGTGAATATAGCTCAAAAAAGACAGCCCCACCACCCAAAAACGGTTCGTGATAATTCTCAAATTTTTCAGGAAATTTATCTAATAACTGCTTTAATAACCCTCTTTTACCACCTACCCACTTTATAAATGGTTTATATTGTTTTGGATAAGAAGTATTTACTTTTGCATTCATATATTTTTACCCTTTATCTATTGATATTATAATCCATTAACCAAACAAGAAGCAATATAAAACTCCTTAAGATTTTCTAATCGTAGCCTTTACATAATAATCATCAAACTCAAATTCTATATCAGGATTTTTATTTTCTTTTAATTCATTCTTTGCTATAGCGACCCCACTACCAAATCGCTCCACTTTTCCTAAGTTTTTCATAGCATTTGATATGACAGTATTTCGATACACTGTTCGTTTTGGAAAATTCTCTTTACTCGCAGGGAATTTTAATCCACCAGGGCTTTTTATCTCTATCCTATCACTAAACCAATAAATCCTAATCATATCACTAATGCTGTAATCTCTATGCATTATGGCATTAAAAATTAATTCTCTAATTGCCAAAAATGGATAATCAGATTTCTTTTTTAAAGTGCTAGTTTCTTGAATTAATATTTGCTTTATATTAATTTCTATTAAACCCTCTACTCCTCTTAATATTTTTGATAAATCTCCCATTAATACTTTCTCATTGCCTATTTTGCTTCTATCTAATAAATCAGTAGAATCTATACTCAAAAATAGCACTTTCGCCTCAGGGATATATCTTTGTGGGTCTTTCCCACATACTAGTATCCCTCCATAAGTAGGGTGTTTAGTAATTATATTTGCAAAAATAGGAGCTGAAAGCTTTTCTAAAAAGCTTCTATCATTATTTTTAATGATCTCCTTGGAAACAAATGATTTTTGATACACCACAAAAAGCTCCTCATCTATATCATCAATAGAAGACATCTCACAATCACTAGAATCAAAAGAAACATTTTGAAAATTCTCTAACACTTTCTTAATCTCAAAATTATCAGCTTCTCTAGTAGTGCTACCAAGCCTAATATACATTTTCTTATCATAAAAAGTAGGCAAATTAGATGGCTTAACTTCTATAAGAATAACTTCATTTTCACCTATTACATTTGTATTTATTGTTATTTTTGGCTTTGGAGATACTTTCCAATCATTTATCCAATTACTAATTTTCTCTTCATCTTTTTTAGAGTTTTTATACCCACTAAGATTGCCATTATCATCTAGCCCTATTATAAAAACTGCTACTTTTTCTTTATTACTAAAATCATTAGCAAAAGCACATATAGTTTTAAAAAGTTTTTCTCGAACATTATCATTAAATTCTCTTTTAAATTCCAGCTTCTCAGATTCCTTTTGATTTAAGTATTCTTTTATATCCTTATTCATCTTCAAGTTCTTTATCCATACCCTCTATAAATTTTACAATATTTTTAGAAGCATTTGATATAGGATTTAATGCTTGACTTGCTTTATCTACGAATTTAGCCACTTTAATCACTCTGCTTAAAATTCCTTGCTTTTCAGCTTTATCTACTTCTGATGTATCTTTAATATCTTTATACTCAGCTACTAGCTTGGATATTTCTTTAATATCTTTTTTTACTTTTTTATATTCTTCACCATCTAAATTTTCTCTTTCTATATCATAATGTAGCTCTTCCATTTGGTTTTTAAATTTTACTAAACCTATTTCTATATTATTATTTATCGTAATCTTAATTTTTGAATCTCCTATATGGACATCCCCATTAATTATGAACATATTTTGAGTTGCCTCTTTATCTGAGAAACCAAATATATCTTTTAGTTTATTTGTAGATTTTTCTACACCTTTCATAGTAGGTATATTTTCTTTATTTTGCACGACACCTTGAATATATTGATCATAAGCATATTCATTAGTCTCCTCTTCCAGCAAAGAATTAAATTTTAAATTTTGATAACTTTTCCCAATAAGCTCTGTAAGTCTAAGTCTAAGGCGAGTTAAATATTCCCCTTTATCATCTCTCCAAACCTGCATATGAATAACTCTTTCATTTTTCTTAAGCCTAATTATAGCTTTTCTATCTCCCCAAGATAAATAAGCCCCTCTTTTCCATATATTATCCCCCTCAATCTCATCTCCGCATAAAGTAAGAAAATTATAAAAAAGAGCATCAGGCAATAAGTGAGGCATAGATGACTTAAAAATAACAGATACCCCTTGAGGTGTATCAAAAGTAGGTCTACTTTCTTGTGCTATCATAGGAACTCTATATTTATTATCTTTATGTTTATAAGCTAAATTAAATTGAACCAATATATCCAATAATGCTCCAAATTTATCATCAGCCACTTCTGGAGCATCAGAATAAACTTTTCTATTAAATATATCTTTTAATTTTTCTACAGTTAAAAAGCTACTCTCATTATTTTTAGCACTTCTATTTAGCATATAATATATAGTCTCACTCAACCAAGTAGGATTAAGTATATACCAATTAGGGTCAATATGCTTAAAATGTAAAGCCACACCTAATTGATCTAATGCTTTTGCTACAGATTCTTGCATCCCCTCATCTATAATACCAGAACTTATTGCAAAGTCTATATATGATTTTTTGTCTATACTATTTGTGTTTTCTTTTAATTTTTCTTTTAATTTTTCTTTTAAATTAAATTGCTCTTTTGTTATTTTATTATTTTTGATTGTTTCATATATCAATGTATGCAATTTATCTTTAACTTTTTTAAGCCCTATATCTTTTTTACAAGATAGATTAAAAAAACCTTTAACAAAAGGATAATATTCTTGTATATCATCCATATCAAAAGGCATAGGAGTTTGCATATCTTGTAGTTCATCTACTCTATTTTGCACGATAATAGTATCAGAAGAATTTCCAAACAACCTCACATGCTCTAACCAGTATTCAATAAGCTCTCTCTCATCCGCTTCTCTAGCTCTTATCATAATAATATAAACACATTTATCTCTTAAAAATAAACTATGAGAAGAATGTAAAAATACCTGCCCTCCAAAATCCCAATAATGAACATTAATTGTTTCATCATTAATAATGCTCTTTTTTTCTCTT
Source organism: Campylobacterota bacterium (assembly GCA_029255845.1). Taxonomy (GTDB): domain Bacteria; phylum Campylobacterota; class Campylobacteria; order Campylobacterales; family JAJVLF01; genus JAJVLF01. The sequence continues at coordinate 27,190 of JAJVLF010000001.1, forward strand.
ATTTCAACTTTTGGTGTTGGCTCTTCATCATCTTTAATTTTTTCATCAAAAAACCTATGAACCAAAGATGTCTTACCTACATTTCCATGACCTAGCAAAATAACACGGGCTTCTGCTGTAGCTTGAAGAGAATCATTATCGACTTTTAAATGCTCCATAGCTAAAGACATATCATTATCTGCTTCTAAAAGCTCTTGGGGTAAATTAAAACATCTATCTAGTTTATCACTATCAAATATTCCTTTTAGCCAGTTTTTATATTCTTCCACCCAATAGGAAAATCCTATATCATTTAAATCATTATAGAATTTATTTATAAGATTTTCATCTTGTGTTAATGTAATTTCTTTCCAAATTAAGTCTTTTTTATCTTGTATCAACTTTATATCATTATTCATATTTGAGAGAAGTTCATTTTTCGATGTATCGTGGGCAGAGTCATAGTTATAGGCAGAGGTATCGGCATAGTCATAGGCATAGGCAGAGGCAGAGGCAGCGGCAGAGGCAGCGGCAGAGGCAGCGGCAGCGACAGAGACAGAGACAGAGACAGAGACAGCGGCAGCGGCAGAGACAGAGGCAGCGGCAGCGGCAGAGACAGAGGCAGAGACATGAGTAGAAGAATAAATAAATTTATTCTTCTGATAAGATCTTATAGCTAAACTTAAAGCTCTAAAAATAGAAAATAAATGTTTTTTGTTATTGTTTCCCCAATATGAAAAGCTATGAGCATTATAACTAAGCATAGGTAAAACCCTCAATGCACAACGAAGAGAAAAGTGAACTACTTTTTTTCTACTTAAAGGTTCTAGTATTTTCTCAATTTCATTTCTTTTTAATTTTTTCATTATTGTCTTTCTTTATATTTATCTCGTATTCTCGTTTCCATAGTCTCTATGGAAATACATACCTTACTATAATTAAAAAATAACTACCATAAACACAAAAACTACCAATTTATTTATTAAAAACCTAAGCACACCCACAACCCTTACTACTATCAGAACTACAAGCAGGTTTCCCGCCACTAGTAGGCTGTATCTCATCATTAGAAGTTTCTGATTTATCCAAAATATCTATCAATTTATGAGCCACTTGAATATATTTCTTAGAAGCTATATGCTCAGGGTCAAAATAAACTATCGGCTTACCTATATCTCCATTTTTTCTTATACCTAAATCTAATGGAATATTAGCTAAAACTTCGGTGCCAAATTCATTAGCTACACCAATAGCACTATCTTTATCAAAAATATCAGATTCTTCATTACAATGAGGACAAATAAAACCACTCATATTTTCTATCATTCCAGCTATTGGAATTTTTAGTTTTTTAAACATATCTAGGCTTCTTTTTGAATCGTCTAAAGAAACTAATTGAGGGGTAGTTACGACTACACCAGCACTTACAGGGACTGATTGAGCTAATGTAAGCTGTGCATCGCCTGTTCCTGGGGGCATATCTATTACTAGGACATCTAAGTCTCCCCATTGGACATCTGTTAAAAGCTGATTGATTACTTTCATAATCATCGCTCCTCTCCATATTAAGGACTCATTACCATCAATTAAAGATCCCATACTAATTGCTTTTACTCCAAATACATCAAATGGTTCTATCGTTTTTGGGGTAAGTTTTGGTTTTTGGTTTAAAAATCCCATCATTCTTGGGACATTAGGTCCATATATGTCAGCATCTAGTAAGCCTACTGATTTTCCTTGCATAGCTAAGGCTATAGCTATATTTACAGAGCTTGTTGTTTTTCCAACTCCTCCTTTACCACTACTAATCATTAAAAACTTTTTAATATTAGGTGCTATGTTTTTAGGTGCTGATTGTTTTGGAGCTTGTGCTTGTGCCTCTGGTTGCTCTATCTCTATGTCAATACTAAATTCGCTTAATGCTTTACTTATATCTTCTTTTAATTTTGCAGATACTTCACTTGCAGGAGATGGTATTTTAAGCATAATATCAAACTTGCCATCATTTTCTTTAATGTCTTTAATAAAACCAAATGCAACAATATCTTTTGAAAACCCTGGATATATTACTTCTTGTAATTTTTCTTTTATTTTCTCTATGCTCAATCTAAACCTCCATTTTTTCTAAGTCATAGTTTTTAGTAATATCTTTAGAGATTTTATACGAACAAAACTTAGGACCACACATAGAGCAAAATTCTGCTTCTTTAAAGACATCTTGAGGAAGAGTTTCATCATGAAATTCTCTAGCTTTATCAGGGTCAAGCGAAAGCTCAAATTGTTTCTCCCAATCAAACCCATATCTAGCATCGCTCATAGCATTATCAGCATCCATTGCTCCTTTTCGTCCTCTCGCAATATCCGCAGCATGAGCTGCTATCTTATAAGCAATAATCCCATCTCTCACATCTTTAGCATTAGGAAGCCCTAAATGCTCTTTAGGTGTTACATAACAAAGCATACTAGCCCCATGCCATCCACCCACAGCAGCACCAATAGCCGAGCTTATATGGTCATACCCCGCTGCTATATCCGTAACCAAAGGACCTAAGATATAAAATGGAGCTTCATGGCAGTATTGTTGCTCTAATTTCATATTTCGCTCAATTTGATTTAAAGGAACATGCCCAGGTCCTTCTACCATCACTTGCACATTTTTCTCCCAAGCTCTTTTAGTAAGCTCCCCTAATATTTTCAATTCAGAAAGCTGAGCATCATCACTAGCATCATACAAACACCCAGGTCTAAGACTATCTCCTAAAGATAAAGACACATCATATTTAGCACAAATTTTCAATATATCATCAAAAGCATCATAAAAAGGATTTTCTTTATGATAATGCATCATCCAAGCCGCCATCAAAGAACCCCCACGACTAACAATCCCCATCTTTCTTTTAGCGATATGAGGCATAAATCGAAGCAAAAATCCAGCATGAATAGTAAAATAACTAACCCCTTGAATAGCCTGCTCTTCAATAATTTCAAGCATAATTTTAATACTCAAATCTTCAACTTTATTCTTAACCTTATGCAATATCCCATATATAGGCACAGTCCCAATAGGAATCTCAGACTCCCCAATAATAGCCGTCCTAATAGCATCTAAATCCCCACCAGTAGATAAATCCATCAAAGTATCAGCACCATACTTACTACTAACCTTCAATTTCTCAACCTCTTCATCAATAGAGCTAGACAATGCAGATGAGCCAATATTCGCATTTATCTTACAAGAAGATGCTATCCCTATCGCCATAGGCTCAAGATGTTTATGATTAATGTTCGCAGGTATTATCATTCGCCCTCTTGCTACTTCGCTTCTGATTAATTCAGCTTTTATATTTTCTTTTTTAGCTATATATTCCATTTCACCTGTAATAATGCCTTTTTTAGCATAATACATCTGAGTTGGAGTTTTGTCATTTTCTCTTTCTTTTATCCATTGTTCTCTCATTGTTATTTCCTTTTTTGTAAATCTATGTCAATGTATCAAAATAATATTATAGGGAGTTAAAAATTGTTTAAATGTTGGCAATTTTGTTTATAATGTTTATATAATTCGTAATGCCATTAAGCTAAGTAATAAATCGCCTATCTTAATGACGACTACAAAAAACGGATTACAAGATACGGAGTAAAGCAATTAAGGCACCTAAACACTCTTTTTTTGTAATCTGCCATTAAGTCTTAATTTAATGGCAATGGAGGCTACCTTACATATTAGCTATTTACTGCTAATCCTCTTGATGCTACCATTCTTTCTTTAGTGCCTTGCCCATTTCCCGCTAACTCCTGATAAACTTCCTTATATGCCTGAAAAGGAGAAGTCTCATAATAAGTAACATTATTCTCTCTACAAAAATCTTTTGTAATTTTAGCTATTTTTAAAAGATTAAATCTAGGGGCTTTTGGGAAAATGTGATGTTCTATTTGTGTATTTAGACCGCCATAAATAAAATGGATAAATAAGCCACCTTTGACATTTCTGCTTGTTCTTGTTTGTAAATCTAACCAAGTAATATCTTTCGCTACATCATCTTCTATGACTTCACATCCATAATGATTGGTCATTATTACTAAGCCAAATATAAAACCATAAACTCCATACATTACAGCTAAAAATAATAAAGCTTCGCCTGAATGCATCCAGATATAAGCTGGGATTAGAAAATGTGAAGCTACAGCTATTAAATCTATTATTTTTTTCTTATTAATACAATACGATATGGATTGATACAAAAAGCTAGTAATAATAAATGGCAATAAAAACCAATACAATATATGCTGATTATCGTGAAATAAAGAAATCCAATTTCTTCTACCAGCAAAAGCACCACCAATAGCTTGAATATCTTCATCTTTAGAAGCTATATTAGAATAAGTGTGATGTAAAACATTATGTGCATATTTCCACCAATTTGCTGAGAGACCTAAGATAAAATTACCATAAATTAATGAAAATTTTAAATTCAATTTTCTTGAAAAGTATTGACCATGGACTAAATCATGAGCCACATAAGTTGATCTTAGCATAACTAGCACCATCATTAATGCATTTAAAATAGGGTTAATTTCTCCTACTAAAGATAAAGATAAAATTAAAGCAGAGAAAACAATAGCCATTTCAAAAGCTCCTCTAATGGGACTTTTTGCTAATAAGCCCTCTTTTTGCACCTTAGCGCTTAATTCTTTTAGTAAATTATTATAATCCATAGTTACTCCTATTAGTGTATTAGATTTTGTTTTTTTAAAGCATCAAATGAAATTGGAGATTTCATCGTGCCTTTAGTCGGGTAAAAATTATGAACTTTACCATCATGATGTATACAGACAGAGTTTCCTGCTGTCCACATTGAGCCTACTTCCATAAAGGCACTTTCGGTGTCATCATAAATAGCTTTTATTTTTTGACCAATATCTTCTAGTTTGTCTTTATATTTTTGGACATTATTTTCTAATTCATCTTTTTCTTCTTGAAGTTTAACAAGTGCTTGAAGTTTATTATCCATAGCTGTGCTAGATTTTATATTATATCTTAGTTTATCTATCTTATCATCTCTTTGGACATTCAATGATTCTTCATTAAATTTTATTAAAAACATTTTTTCTTTAAGTTTTTTTTCTTCTTTTTTAATAGTATCTTCAAGAACATCTTTTTCATGTGTCATATCTTCTAAGCTAACACCTTTTTTATCTCCAAATGATTTACCTAATGGCTTAAGGGTAAATGTATTGCTCTCACCTATGATACTTTTAACTTCTATTTTACGAGAAGCTATTATTTCTACATTCGCCTCTAAGTTATCTATAGAAATATTTTCCCCCTCTATGCGACCACCTCTAGCTGTTTTTACTTTTATACTCTTAGCAAAAACAGTCCCACCTTCTAAGATATCAATAAGAACACTCTCTCCTTTTAATTCACCTTTATGGACAGCTATCTGAGCTTTTTTGGCTATTATTTTACTTTTTGAATGTGTCTGACCTCCGATTTTAACGATATTACCTTCGACAGTAGCAGATGGTCCCACATTTCCATTTACATTTACTTTATCTGCTTTGACATTTATATTTCCACCAACAGCATCAGAGAGCTTATCTTTACTTTTAATATTTATAGACACACCATCATCTAATGAAGTTACTAGCTTATCCTTATTTCTAATATTAGCTGTGCTCATTTCTGTTTTATTGTCTATCCTTAGAAATTTTCTCTCAAAAAAAACAAATCCCGCTTCTTTAGCAATATAATCAATAAACTTATCGTTTTCTTTTTTTTCAATAGTTTTTGAATCAATAGTAAATTTAGGTGTATGAGCGGGCTTCATGATACCTACCTTAATAACTCCACCATTATAAGTTCTACCTATAATCCCTTCTACAACTTTATGGTATTTAATAATAGTAGAATGTTTTTTAGCAGATGCTAATTTTACCTTATTGCCACCATCTTCACTATCATCCACTTTCGTATTTGTTTTATAAACCATTTCTAATGAATCAGGCATGGGCTTACGAGGAGCTGGGAAATCAATAGCTTTTATTTTTATTTCTTCACTAATTATCTCACCTTCTTCATAGTTTTTATAAAGTTCATCCACTTCTTTGCTTAATGAAATATTATCATCTGTTCTTATAAGGCATTTATTTAATAGTAAAATACTTTCAAGATGGTTTAAAAATATTTCTCTATTAAATGAGCTTAATTTTAAGTCTTGATTTTTTTTAATTACAAGGTATCCAGTTGTATGAGCACTGTTATTGGCAAAAACAATATTAGGAAATGTAATTAAATCATTTTCCCCTCCTCTCATTATCAGATCATACTTTTGAGTAATAGCTAAATCAGGGTCAGTTAAGTCTCTATCAGACAAAATTAATGATTCTATTATCTCTTTTGTTCTTTTATTTTTAATTATTGTTGATACTTTTTTAATATCAAAAGAAATTTTGTCACTAGGAATATTAAACTGAATAGTTGCCTGTATTACTGCCACTAAGACATTATCAGTAGTTATGCTATAAGGAGCATGATTCATATTCATAATTAAATTATCACCCTTTTAATAACTTCAGACACTCTACTAACACCAATAATTTCCATATTTTCCTTAACATCATCTGGAATATCTTTCAAATCTTTATCAAAATTCTTCTTAGGAATTAAAGCCGTCTTAATCCCCGCCTTAAAAGCAGCAATTAATTTTTCCTTTAAGCCACCTATAGCCAAAACATCCCCATTTAGATTAAGCTCCCCAGTCAAAGCACATAATCTATCAATTTTCCTTGCTGAATACAAAGAAGCAATAGCACAAGCCAAAGCAACACCAGCACTAGGACCATCTTTAGGAGTGGCACCTTCAGGCACATGGATATGTAAATCAATTTTTTTATTTAATTCATCCAAGCTAATAGTCTTATTTTTTATCTTTATCCCTAAATCAAGCTCTCCTGTCGCAAACATTTTTTTTGCCACACTTAATGCAATTTTTGTAGATTCTTTCATTACATTACCTAAATTACCAGTGATATTGACAGCTCCTTTACCTTCTATATACATAGATTCTATCTTCAATAAATCTCCACCCACAGGAGTCCAAGCCAAGCCATTTATTATGCCTATTGTGTTTTTGCTAATTGGTTTTGATATATCAAATTTTTCATTATCTAAAAACAAAGATAGGTTTTTTAAAGTTATGCTCATAGATTTTTTATTTTCTTCTAAAAATATCTTAATACATTTCCTACAAATCTTTGATATTTGTCTCCTAAGGTTTCTCACTCCAGCTTCTTTCGTATAATCATCTATTATTTTTTGTAAAACAGAGTCTGAAATTTTAATCTCACTTTTAATTAGTGAATGCTTTTTCATCTCTTGAGGTAATAAATAGTTCTTAGCAATATGAAATTTCTCTAATGGAGTATAAGAATGCACAAAAATACTCTCAAGTCTATCTCTTAATGCATAAGGAATTTTCCCATATTCATTTGCAGTAGCGATAAAAAGAACTTTCGATAAATCTATTTCAAAATTCAAATAATGATCTCTAAAATTATTATTTTGCTCAGGGTCAAGTATCTCTAAAAATGCCGAACTAGGGTCTCCTCTATGATTACTGCCTAATTTATCAATCTCATCAAGCACTATTACTGGGTTCATAGTCTCAGCATCTATAAGTCCTTGTGTAATTCTCCCACACATAGCCCCAATATAAGTTCGTCTATGACCACGAAGCTCATTTACATCTTCCATCCCACCTAGAGATATTCTAATGAGTTTTCTTTTTAAAGCAGAAGAAATAGAATTAGCCAATGATGTCTTACCAACCCCTGGAGGTCCCACAAAGCATAATATATTACTAGCACCTTTATTATCTTTTGATTTTTTAAGTTCTAAAAATTTTTTAACAGCAAAATGCTCCAAAATTCTATCTTTAGCATCTTTTAAAGAGTAATGGTCATTATCAAGAGATGTTTTAATATCTTTAATATCTGTTTGCTCTAGCGAGGTTTTATCAAAAGGAATACTAAGAGTAACATCTATATAGTTTTGAATCATAGAAGACTCACTCCCACCATCATGACTAATACCAGCATATCTTTTTATTTGTTTTTGGATTTCCTTATGAGCCTTTTTAGACATAAATGGTTTTAATGTCTTTAATTTCTTTTTATATTCTTTAACTTCATCTATTTTAGATTTATCAATATCTAATTCTTTATGAATTTCCCTTAATTGCTCTTTTAGTAAATACTCTTTATTATGTTTCTCCATTTTAGAAAAAGCTTTATTTCTTATATTTGCTTTAAGCTCAAATGAATGAATTTCTTTAGCGATAATATCTATTAATCTTGTCAATCTTTTTTCAATATCTTCTTCGATAAATAGCTCATTAGCCTCTTTATAATCGATCCTAATAGAGCTAGCAACTATTTCACTTAATCTATAAGGATTTTTAGTCTCAAAAATTACATTTATCAAATCTTTTGGTATATTATTTGATATTTTAGAATAAGCCGTTATATGCTCTTTTAAAATATCCGCAATAGCATCTATATTTTCTTTATCATAAGGCTTTTTCCCTATCAAGTCCACCTTAGCATGAAAAATATCGCCTCTTTGGAATTGAAGTATTTTCCCCGTAGATATTCCTTGAAATAAGATTTTTATCTTCCCATCAGATAATGAAGTCTTTCGCATAACATGCCCAATAACCCCAACATCATAATAAGTATCTTTCTTTTTCTTATTTACGATTACTAATAATTTATTTTCTTTTAAAGAATAATCAACAGCCTTTATATTTGATTCATTTTCCGTGAAAATAGGGACAATCATAAAAGGATAAAGAACAAAATTATCCTCCGTCCATACAGGCAAGTCATCAGGAAATTTATGTTGATCAATAGTCATATATTCTCTTATTCAAAAAGCTCTACGATGAAAAAGCTACTAACTTCTTCTATGTCACTTTTTTTAATTTTTAATTTTTTATTTTTAATTTTATAAACATCACTAGAATAAGAGTTGCCTCTTTTTTCATACAATCTAGCAATTTTTTCATTTAGCACATACAAAGTAGCATCAATACTACTCTTAATATCCATAGCCAAATACCTATAATCACTACTTTGATATTTAGCTAAAAATTCCTCAATTTTTATCTTTAAATCTAAAAATTCTTTTTGATTTCTATTTTTATCATCCAATGTCAAAAAAGCAATTTTCAATTCATAAAACTCATAAAAATCCGAATTTTCACTACTAATAAACTGAGACTTCATCTTATCCAAATAAAATTTAGCCATCTTAAACTCTGAATTATTAATAGAATTACTAATAGCAATCAAAAATGCCCTTTCTAAATAAACAGAAGATGGATGGTTAGAGCTTAAATCAACAAACACATCAGAAAATTTAGAAAACTCAGAAGAAGCATTATAACCAACCATATCACGATACATCTCTAAATCACTTTTAGTGCTAATGGGAGGACTAAAGCAAGATGTAAGCATAAAAAGAGATGGAAATAATATAATATACCGCATATATTTCAAGTAATAACCTACCTTAATTTTTAAACCAAATTATACATAAAAAAACTTAATATAATGTTCTCAAAAGCTATAATCAAAAACAAACAATTCCTTATTCTCAAATGACAATATGCAACGAGAGAAAAAGGAATATACCCTTATTTATTATTTTTTCTCAACTCACTAATAGTATCTATAGATAAACCTGTCTTTAAAGATATAGTTTCATTATCTAAAACATCTAAGAGGTTTTTGTTATTTGGATGTTTCTTTTTTCCATACCTTGCTTTCTCCCTCTCTCAAGCCTATCTTCAACAGCAGTCTCAAACTCATTCAATCTTTTACCTTCTTGCATACTCACATAATCATATATCTCTAACTCTTTCTTATTCCAGTTCATCATTAAAGCAGTATCAAATGCAATATCAAACTCTTTTATATTTTCATATTCTACTGGTATTAAATCAAAGTTTTCTACATTCTTTATAAAGTAAATCCATTTCTTTGATAGGCTATTACATTCTTGTAGTTTTAAGTTAAATTTATCTAATTCTATGAAGTTAAATTCAAAGTCTTTTAGTTCTTGTTTGTATGTAATATTATCCATAATAAGATGTTTTGACATATAGCTTTTAGTATCAAAGATAGCAAAGTTTAATATTCCTATAAAATATACTTTTTTTAATTTATTATAGTTTTCTGATTTTTTTATTTGATTAACATAAGACTTAGATGTATAGTATAAGCTTCTTTTAGCAAAGTTTTTATCTTTTTCTATTTGCATTTCTACTATAAATTCTTCATTATCTTGATTTAATGCTTTTATATCTAATATAGTATTTTTCAAATCTTTTATTTGAGGAGTTTGATATGGGTTTAATATAATTACTTTTTTAATTTGCTTATTATTTTTAAATTCTAATATAGAGTTTAGAAAAGATATTAAAACTTCTGTTTTATTCTCATCACCGAATATCTTTTTAAATACTAAGTCATCTTTTGGGTCTGCGAATTTCATTTTATTTCTTTGTTTTTTTTGTTTGGTTATTATATCATAGTATCATTATTGTGTTTCTTTTTGTTTAGGTGAATTTGTAATTTTTGCTTTTGCGTGAGAGATAGTATGTAAGTTTTTGTGGTTGATTGGACGAGTGAAAAAAGTGTCCAGTTTCCAATGTATGAGATTAAAGTCCCATATCCGAATTTGGAAGTGAGGTTTTAATCTCAATTGTTATAGGGAACCTCTATTAATTCAAAATAAATAGCTAATATTATTTGAATTAATAGAGGTTCCCTATAGAAAAACAAGAATAGAAGTATATCGCTGCATGAAACAGCTATAGCATTAGTCTTGCCCTATAATAGCCCTATCTTTAAAAATAACTATCCTATAAAGCATATAAGTCAAAACAACAGCCCAAATAGTCCTCACAAGAACAACCATCATAAAATCAGCTCCAAAAATAACAAAAAGCAAAGTATCTTCAATGATAGCATGGCAAATCATTAAAAAAGTGCCTATTAAAAATAAATCTTTTTTCTTGAGGTTATTAGCTTCGCTTATAAGTATGCCTGCACCATAGGTTATGCCTAATAGTATGCCTACTATTATGGAGAATTGTTTGCTTATATGTTTTGTGTTTTGTTTGATAAAATTTGTGTTTTTGATAAAATCCATTATTAGTATTAAAAAGGTTATTAGGATAATTATTTTAATTGTTAGGATAATTCCATTATAAAGAGAATTATATAATAAATCATAAATAGAAGCATATTCTTCTTTGATAAAGGACTCATTAGATATACTACTAAAACCAAAAAAACTATCAGGCAACATCATCGCAGTATAAGCAATAATAAAGCCCATAATAATTCTAAAAGAATAAGAATAAAAGTATGAAATACCAATTTTCTTTAAGATAGCACCCTCGACTACTAATGAATGACAAACTCCTAAAAATATTGCTAAAATACTCCATTGCTTAATGTCCATATCCAAAGGGGCTGCGAAAGCTATGGCGGCATATAGGTTTAGAAACATACCGCTTATTATTGCTAGTGAAGCTTCTCTAGGGAGATTTAAGGCGGATGTAATGGGGTCTATAAGGAAAGATATATAGGCTAGAGTATTATAAAAATATAATACATCTGCCAATATATAGATAGGTAGGACTATCTTGATTATAGTCCACGATGAATGGATTGATTTTTTAAATGCTTCTCTTATGATTTAGAAAGTGTCTTTTTATATTCTTCAATGTCGATATGATTTCTCGCTACACCTGAGTCCATAGCTGCTTTTGCTATCGCTGGAGTTACAAATTCTAGCACTCTTTTATCAAAAGGAGTTGGTATGATGTAGTCTTTTGAAAAAGATAAATCTTTATTATAAATATCTTTTACATATTGTGGGACTTCCTCTCTTGCTAAATCAGCCAATGCCACAGATGCTGCCATTTTCATTTCTTCATTTATCACAGATGCTCTCACATCAAGAGAGGCTCTAAAAATAAAAGGAAAACCTAAAACATTATTTACTTGATTAGGGTAATCACTTCTGCCAGTTCCTACGATAGCATTAGGAGCTACTTCAAGCACTTTTTCTGGTAATATCTCTGGTGTAGGATTTGCCATTGTTAAAACGATAGGAACTTCTACCATTGATTTGATTTGCTCTTGGCTCACACTGTTAGCAGAAGATAATCCTAAAAATACATCAGCATTTTTAAATACATCATCCACAGTAAATTCTCCATCTCTTGCGAAGCTTTGTTTTTGAGGGCTTAAATTTTCTCTTGAGGTAGTAATTACACCACTTCTATCTATCATAAAAATATTTGTAACTCCTAAAGCCTTATACATATTCCCACAAGATACAGCTGAAGCTCCTGCACCTCTTATTACGACCTTTAAATCACTATATTTTTTATCTACTAATTTGACGGCATTAATAAGTCCTGCTGTAGATATGATAGCCGTGCCGTGCTGGTCATCGTGCATTAATGGAATATCTAATTCTTTAATTAGCCTCTGCTCGATACCAAAACATTCAGGAGCTTTGATGTCTTCTAAATTAATAGCACCAAAAGAAATAGATATTTTTTTAATTATATCAATCAATTTATCAGGGTCTTTCTCATCAATGCAAATATCAATAGCATCAACATCTGCAAATTTTTTAAATAATGCACATTTACCTTCCATTACAGGCTTAGAAGCTAATGCTCCTATATCTCCTAGTCCTAAAACAGCCGTCCCATTTGATATAACCGCTACTAGAGAAGCTCTTGTAGTGTATTCAAATGCTTTTTCTGGCTCATTTTCTATCAAGGTGCAAACTTCCGCAACCCCTGGAGAATATGCAATAGAAAGATCTTTTTGAGTATCCATAGCCTTAGTGCAATGAATTCCTACTTTTCCTTTTTTGTGATAATCTAAAACTTCTTGAGAAGTGTATAATTTCATTTTATTCCTTAATTTATATTTATGCTAAATGATACCATTTTAAAGGAAAAATTATTATTAAAAAGTGGGAGTATTATTATAGAAAGAATCTTGCAAATACTAAAGCAAAATATATTCCTATTTAATCAACTTTTCAAGATATTAATGTTAAAATCCAATGAATTCAATTTAATCTTATATAAAGAAAAGAAAAATGGAAGAATATGAGCTAAAACAAGAGATGTTGAGTGAGTTAATTGAGGAATTAAAACTAGATGGGATTAAGTTTATTTTTTTAGATGGTCTAGTGGGTAGTGGGAAAACTACTTTGGTTAAAGAGATGGCTCTTTATTTTAAAATTAAAAGTGATGTTACATCTCCTACATTTTCTTTTGTTAATGAATATGAGGATAGGCTTTTTCATTATGATATGTATAATATTGATTTAGATAAATTTATCAATATAGGGCTTTTGGATAATTTAGATAAAGATGGTGTTCATATTTTTGAATGGGGGAGTGAGTTGTTTAAGGATATGATTAGAAATTTAGGGTTTGATATTTTATCTATTAAGATAGAAACTTTAAAAGATGAGAATAAAAGAGTTTATAAGGTGATTTATGGGTAGCTTACAAGCGAAAAATATAGAAAAGTTTTATGGGAATAAAAAAGTTATTCACGATATAAGCATAGAGATAAATTCAGGTGAGATTGTAGGTTTGCTTGGTCCAAATGGGGCTGGGAAAACTACTATGTTTTATATTATTTGTGGGTTATTGAAATCTTCTAAGGGGGAGATTTTTATTAATGATGATGATATATCTAATATGCCATTTTTTGAAAGAGCTGAAATGGGGATTGGGTATTTGCCTCAGGAGGCTTGTATTTTTAGGGATTTATCTGTGGAAGATAATCTAAATATCGCTGCTGAAATATCAATACAAAATAAAACCTTAAGACATAAAAAAATAGAAGAAGTTTTAAGTATATTTAAAATAGAGCCTATAAGAAAGGCATTAGGAAGCTCTGTAAGTGGGGGAGAGAGAAGAAGAGTTGAGATAGCTAGAATGATGATTGCTAATCCTGAGTTTTTATTATTTGATGAGCCATTTGCTGGTATAGACCCTGTGAGTGTGCATGATATAAAAGATGTGATTAAGGGGCTTTCAAAAGATAATATCGGAATGCTTATTACTGATCATAGTGTTCGTGATATTTTGGATTTATGTGATAGAGTTTATGTGGTGCGAAATGGTTATATTATCGTCAATGGGACTACTGAAGATGTTTTAAATAATGAAATAGTAAAAGAGCATTATCTTGGAGATGACTTTAATCTATGATGCTTAAGCAAAACCTCAATCCTGCTATAAAAGGCAAGCTATCTAATACATTAAAAACATATTTACCTTATCTTCAAGCACCAATTACTGATCTTGAAGAGATGGTGGAAGAATTTAAGCAAGATAATCCTATGGTGGATATTAAAGAAAGTGGCTTCAAAGATAAAGCAAAAAGTAAAGAGCTTTTTGAAGGCAGAAAAACGAGAAATAGTAATATGGAAGCGATAGAAAAGCTCACCATAAACAAAGATAGCCTATTTGATAAAATATACACTCAAATACAAGCTCCATTATTTCCGACTGAGTCATCGCTAGAAGTAGCAAGATACATTATAGATGACATAGATGAAAAAGGATATTTTACAGGGGATTTAGAAGAAATAGCAGAAAAATGCTCTACTGATTCATCTTTTGTTAATAAAATAAGAAAACGATTTTCTAATTTAGAACCCACAGGAATAGGAGCTATCAACCTCAAAGAATCATATATGTTTCAATTAGAGTCCCTAGAAAATATCTCAGATGAAACATATACGACTTGCTCCACATTAATAGAAAACTTAGATAAAATACACTCATATAAAAAGCTCCCATTTTATACCCAATCTACCACTCTTATAAAGCATTTCAATAATCCCCCAGCTATCGAGTATCTAGGTGAAGATATTTTTATTATCCCTGATTTGATAATTAATATCAATGATGATAATGATATAAAGATAGATTTGAATAATGATTATTATCCATCCATCCACATAGATACTCAAGGAGTAGGAGTCGATAAAGATAATAGTTTCATAAAAGAGCAAATAAGAAATGCGAATAATCTAATATCTGCCATAGATATGAGAAAAGCCACTTTAAGAAAAGTAGGAAATATGATTTTAGAATATCAATTTGATTTCTTCTTTTACGGAAAAGAAATAAAGCCTATGAAGCTAGCCGACATAGCACAAGATTTGGATTACAACCCATCAACCATATCAAGAGCCATATCAAATAAATACATAGAATGCTCCCAAGGAGTAATCCCAATAAAAAGCTTTTTTACCACATCACTAGATGCTGAATCTGAAACATCAAGCACAGCTATAAAAAATCACATAAAAGAATTGATCTCTAAAGAAAACAAAGACAAACCTTTAAGCGATGTAAAAATTTTAGCCAAAGTAGAAGAAAAATTTAAAATTAAAATAGTCCGTAGAACGATAACAAAATACAGACAAAGTATGAATATTGGGAGTTCTTCAGATAGGAAGAAATATATATAAAGCTTCTATTAAGACAAAAACCCCAAAATAAAAGGGTCTGGTAACAACCCACTACTTATTTCTTAAAAGTAGTGGGTTGTTACCAGACCCTAAAATGCATTGGGCTATTGATTATAATACTCCTGATGAAGTTTATTATAAA
>JAJVLF010000010.1 GCA_029255845.1 Campylobacterota bacterium
AAATTCATCATTATTTATATCATCATTTTCTAATTCATTGCTCATTTTTATACTTTTATTTTGGGATTTTTTACATTGCGGTATTATAGCATTTATTAATTATGTTTACTATGAGATAGCAAGATATTCCCATTATAAAATAAAATTAGGGTCTAGAAGGCTTAAAACTAGTCATATTTCAGGAAATTTTTATTGTGTAGTAGGTTTGAACCAATACACAATAGGAAAATTTTTATTGTGTATCAGTCTTAGTTTCTTATTTTAATTCATCCGAAAAATACTTAACAACACATCGCATTGGATTAGGTGCTGCTTGTCCTAGTCCACAAATAGAAGCATCAATCATAACAGAAGCAAGTTCTTCTAATAATTCAGTATTCCATTGTTTTTGCTTCATAAGTATTGATGCTTTAGCTGTGCCGACTCTACAAGGGGTGCATTGTCCGCATGATTCTTCTTCAAAAAACCTCATAGCATTAAGTGCTAATTGTTTTGCACTATCTTGCTTTGAAAAAACAATAACAGCAGCAGAACCAATAAAACAACCATATTGATTTAATGTATCAAAATCCATAGGAATGTCTGCCATAGATTCAGGTAATATACCGCCAGAAGCACCTCCTGGAAAATAACCATAAAACTCATGACCTTTTTGCATACCATCACAATATTCTTTAATTAATTCATTCATGGTGATACCAGCAGGTGCTAAATGCACACCAGGTTTATTAACTCGACCAGAAATTGAAAAAGACCTTAAGCCTTTTCGCTCATGAGAGCCATGTGACGAAAACCAATCAGGACCTTTCTCAATAATATCTCTTACCCAATAAAGTGATTCCATATTATGCTCTAAAGTCGGTCTTCCAAATAAGCCAACTTCAGCTAAAAATGGTGGTCTTAAACGAGGCATACCTCTTTTGCCCTCAATAGACTCAACCATAGCTGATTCTTCACCACAGATATAAGCTCCCGCACCTCGTCTTAGATGAATTTCTGGCATTTTATGAGTAGAAAAAAAAGTATGATTTTGAAAATTAGCAATTTCTTTGATTAGTATTTCTCTACAACCAGCATATTCATCTCGTAAATAAATATAAATTGCATCACATCCAACAGTTAAAGCCCCAATCATTGTTCCTTCAAGAAAACGATGAGGGTCAATTTCTAAATAATGTCTATCTTTGAAAGTCCCTGGTTCACCTTCATCAATATTAACAGCCATCATTCGTGGAGAAGCAAAACCATGGACAATTCTCCATTTACGACCTGCAGGAAATCCAGCACCACCAAGTCCTCGCAAACCAGAATCTTCCATTTTCTTCATTATAGTTTCGGCACTAATTTTCCCTTCAAGGATTTCTTTCAGTGTTTGATAACCACCATCTTTTTGATAATCTTCCATACTAGTATAGTCACTCACAGAATCTTTGATTTCATTATTTTTTACTGCTAGAGTAACCGATTTAGCAGTTGCCCCATGAATAGGGTTTTGACCAACTACAGCGACAGGTGCATATTGACATCGTCCTACACAAGGGACTTTTTGCACTCGAACCTTAGAATTTAATCCATCTTCTAGGGCATCAATAAGAGAATGTGCTCCTGCCATTTCACAAGAAATAGATTCACAAACACGAACTGTTAGAGTAGGAGGAGGAGTTTCACCTTCTTTAACCACATCAAAATGATGATAAAAAGAAGCAACCTCAAAAACTTCAGCAGAAGATAGATTCATCTCATGAGCTAAAGCAACTAAATGTTTAGAGGAAATATATTTATATTTATCTTGAATTTTATGTAAATGCTCAATTAATAAATCTCTTTGAGTGGATTCATCGCCTAATAAAATTTTTATTTCTTCCAATGCCACGAGATTAACCGCATGACCTTTAGGACCACTTCGTTTTTTCTTTTTAATTTGTTCAGGTGATACCTTTATTACTGCCATTTTTATTCCTTAGATTATTTTATTTCACAGGTAGGTAATCGCCCACTAGCTTTTTTAAATGCTCTTTTATGTAAAGAGTTACTTAATAAAGGCACTTTATAGTTTATTAATACTTTTTGTATTTGTTCTTTGTTCTTATCTATAGAATTTTGAATAATTTTTTTCCATTTTTTATTATCTTTTCTCATACCCATAGATATCGCATAATCAAATTTTATAAAATCTTCACTAGCTAAAGGTATTACTTTAAGATTATCTTTTGGGTGTATTTTTGAAAAATGTCCAGCTATTGGCCCCCATACAAACACTACATCAAATTTATTATTAAGTAACATCTTTAATCTATCTTGATGATTAACTTTAGAATCTTCAGCTCTTGCTTTTATAGTAGTTGTTTTAGCCTCATAAAATAAGTTATATTTCATCAACCAATCAACAGCTGCAGTTCTAGAAAAAACAGCAATTTTTAAATTAGCTTTTTTTTCTTCATCCAAGTCAATCAAATCTTGTGGAGTTTTTATTCCTTTTAATTTAGCATTTTCTTTGAATATAAAAGCATAAGTAGAGCGATAATAAGGTTTTGTATTTGAAGTTATACTAAGTTTTTCAGGCACAGAGATAATTAAATCACATTTGTATCTACCTTTTTCCTCTACCCAAGTTTTTAATGTGTTTCTAATAAAGCCTACTTTTTGAGGAGACCAAATATATTCTAGTTCTAATTTTAAATCTTTTGCAATAAGTTCTGCGATTTTGTTTTCAAAACCAGATTTATCTTTATGTGAAAAAGGTAAATTATTTGGGTCTGAGCATACACGAAGTTTATTTGGTAGTTTTGATTTTGCTTCTACATTAATAGTAAAAATAAATACAATAAGTAAGTAAAATAAAAAACTTTTTTTTTGATTTATCATACAATACCCCTTTTTCAATTTTTTAAACTTCATATTAGCCATTAACAAAGGGTCCCTATAAATAAATAATAAAAAATATTCCACATAATACGAATTACATTATAAGTCTCTTATAAAAAAATTAATATTATCTAAAATACTTAACAATCTATCACACACTGACCTCATAATGAGATCAGTGCATAATAAAATAAGAAACTAATTTTTCAGAACACTATATATCCTCTAAATTCTTAAACTCCTCATCAGTATAAAGTCTTGACACAGCCATAAACCTTAATCCTAATGGAATTTCTATAGAAAAACTAGATCCTCTACCTTCAGTAACATCAATCATTAGATGAGTATTTTTTTGATATTCAAATTGTTCGGGAGCCATAAAAAACTCACAACCATGAATCTCGCCCAATTTGATATCTCTACTCCCAACCATAAACTCTCCAACTTCATAGCACATAGGAGCGGAGCCATCACAGCACCCGCCACTTTGATGGAACATCAATTCTTTGTTGTTCCTTGCTTTTCTTAGTCTATCTATGAGTTCATCAGTAGCTTTTGTTGATGAAATTCTTTTTGTCTTCACTACTAAAAGAAACCTAATTTATTTTGATCATAAGAAGTTAAAATGTTTTTAGTATGTCTATAAGCATTTAACATCATCATATGAGTTTCTTTTCCTATACCAGAAAGTTTATATCCACCAAATGAAGCATGAGCTGGGTATGCATGATAACAGTTTGACCATATTCTACCAGCTTCTAATCCTCTTTGAAATTTGTGTAGTTGATGAACATCTCTTGTCCATATACCAGCACCTAATCCATAAATAGTATCATTTGCTATTTCCATTGCTTCATCTTCATCTTTAAATGTAGTCACACTTAAAACAGGTCCGAAAATTTCTTCTTGAAAAACTCTCATTTTGTTATGACCTTTGAAAACTGTAGGTTGAATATAGAATCCATCAGGATGTACTGGATTATCAAATTTACCACCACCTGTTAATACTTCAGCACCTTCATCTTTACCAATTTGTATATAGTTAAGAATTTTTTGATATTGATCATTAGATGCTTGAGCTCCCATCATAGTTGACTCATCAAGTGGGTCTCCCATTTTGATAGCTTTTACTCTTTCTAAAACTCTAGCTATGAATTTATCATAAATACTTTCTTGAATTAATGCTCTTGATGGACAAGTACAAACTTCACCATTATTAAATGCAAATAAAACAAGACCTTCAATAGCTTTATCAAAGAATGCATCATCTGCATCCATAATACTTTCCATAAAGATATTAGGAGATTTACCACCAAGCTCAAGAGTTACAGGAATAATATTTTCTGAAGCATATTGCATAATCAATTTACCAGTTGTAGTTTCCCCTGTGAATCCCATTTTTCTAACACCTGGATGAGTAGCAAGTGGTTTACCTGCTTCTATACCAAATCCATTAACTACATTAATAACTCCAGCAGGAACTATATCTGCAAGTATTTCCATTAAAATTAAAATAGAAACAGGAGTTTGCTCAGCTGGTTTTAAAACAACACAGTTTCCAGCAGCAATAGCAGGTGCTACTTTCCAAGCAGCTAGTAAAAGTGGAAAATTCCATGCTATAATTTGTCCAACTACACCTAATGGCTCATGAACTTCTTGAGATACTAAATCTCCACCTAAATCTGCTACAGTTCCAGACTCGCCTCTAATTACACCTGCGAAATATCTAAAATGATCAGCTAGTAATGGTAAATCAGCATTAATCGTTTCTCTAACTGGTTTTCCGTTATTCCATACTTCTACAATAGCAAGTTTTTCAGCATTTGCATCTATCGCATCTGCAATTTTATTTAAAACTGCACTTCTTTCTGTGACTGAAGTTTTTCCCCATGTCTCAAAAGCATCATATCCAGCTTTAACAGCCATATCTATATCGTCTGCATCTGATCTTGGAATCTTTGTCAATAATTTATTATCTACTGGTGAATTTGCATCAAAATACTTTCCATTTACTGGAGGCACAAATTTACCACCTATATAATTCCCATATTGAGCTTTTAACTCCGGTTTACTATAAGACATATCTATCCTTTAAAATTTTATTTTGCGAGAAATCAAAAATATCTTCTCGCTGTTGATATTATAGATTATATCAATAGCATTAGTATAGCATTATGAATTATTTTTAATTATTTATCATACCCCCACATTCTCTACCATATACCCAACTCCTCTTATGTTTAATATTATATCCTCTTTTAAAATGTTTTTTAATCTATTTATTTCTGCCCTAATAGTGGCATCATCAATAAAGTCATTGTCCCACACATAATCTCTAAACATATCATAACTACATACAAAACCTCTATGCTCTGCAAATAAGTCTATTATTTGCACTTGTTTTTTTGTTATTATTTGTGGTTCATTATTAAAATAAAGAGTAGAGTTTTTACGATTAAAGCTATAATGTTTTGATAGTCTTTTATCTTCCATAGAAGGTTTTATTGTTTTTGTAATTTTATTTATCCTAATATTTAGTTCTTTTAAGTCAAAAGGTTTTTTTAAATAATCTTGACAACCTATAGCAAATGCTTTCTCTATATTAGAAATATTAATCAAAGAAGATATAATAATACTTGTAATCATTTTCTTTTCATTATATATTTTTTCTAAAATACTTAAGCCATCTATTTTTGGGACATTAATATCAAAAATAAGTAAATCAAATTTTTCACTATCTAGTATTTTTAAGCACTCATTACCATCTTGAGCAGATACCACAAAATGCCCTACAAGAATTAGATATTGGCTTATTGACTCATTTAGCATTATGTCATCTTCTAAAAGTAATATTTTCATAATGGAAACACATACTTAAATAGTGTAATTTTTTTTGTTGACCTAAGGTGTATATTTATATTTTCATCATTGCATATCTTTTGCACTAAATTTAATCCTAATCCAAAACCATCTTGTGAATTTGCTTCTCTATAATATTCTTTAAAAATATTTTCTGGGTAATGTATCTCATAAGAACGACTATAAATTAAGAAGATATAATTATGATTTCTTTTTTTGAGAACTATATTTATATTTTCTTTTCTCTTAGTATATTTTATAGCATTTGTTATATTATTGTCTATAATTCTTTGTAGTTTTGTTTCATTAAATGTAAAAGGCATTGTTTTTAATTGGCTTTTGAAGTTAAATTTTAAATTTGATTTATCCGATACTGCCTTAAAAAAATCTATCCTACTTCTTAAGTAATCTACTAAATCTATTTGTATTTTTGGGTAAGAAATATGATTTTCTTTAACTAAATAGCTTAAATCATCATAAATAGAAGTTAGATTTTTCAAAGATACTAAAATATTATTAAAATATTTATTTGTTTTATTTTCCATCTCGTATAATTCAATATTATGCAACATAATAGATAAAAATGTATTTGTTTCATGGACTGTATGTTTTATAAACTGTCTTTGAGAGTTTAAAATTGATTTTGAGTATTTCTCTTCTTTTTGTAATTTTTGTAAACTTTCTTCAGTATCTTTTGTAGATTGCCCAACTAAATGAGTTAAAAACTGTATAGTATTTTTATAAGATTTATTTTTTTTTGCTTTTGTTTTATTTGAAATATTAACACTTTTTGATTCACTCAAAGATATAGCCGTGCATGTTTGATTTAAAAGCTCATTATGCCCATCTTTGTGAAAAAATTCTGCATAAGCAAAAAAACCAGTTGTAGTAGCAATTGAAGCAAATGATACTGATTCAATTTTGCTTATATCTTTAATAAATCTTCTTCTAGCCATACAAGAATATATAAAAAAAGTTTCTGTATTATAATTTAAAAATTGATTGTATAAATTTGAAGAATTATCCATAATAGCCTCAGTGTCACAAAAACTAAGCCTAACTTTATCTCCTTGCTTTAAGTTTCCACTAAAACTAAAACTACCATCAGAGTGCTTTACTAAAACAGCACAAGCTACTAAAACATCATCTCTCAAAAAAATTAAAGGAAATTCTGTAGGAATGACATTTTCCCCTAAATATTTTATATAAAACTCCTTAGGTGACATACCACCTATCGAATAAACTCTATTGCCCTTAGCCACATCTATCGTATGCTCTAATCCTATTGCTTTCCAATCAAACTTATATCCAGTATTAACCTGTAAATCATCTGAGTTTAAAGAAACCCCAACGGCTCCATTATCTAATATATTATTTTGAGAAGAAATAAATGTTTTTTTAAATAAGGCATTATCCCCTGCCATTCCTCCACAAATTTTTATTTTATTATTAAATTTTTCAACCCCACTTAAAAAATCTTCACCATTTGTTGTCTTTCCATCAGTAAACAAAATAAGAAGTTTAGTATTAGTAGTGATTAAACCTTTAGCTATGTTAAAGCCATTCTCAAAAGAATTCTTCCCTTGCACATAAAAAGTTTTAATAGTAGTTTTTTTAAACACAGAAATTGAAACTACAGTTTTTAAAGTGCTTACTTTTGCATTAAGTATTTCACCATCGGTCGTAGTCCCTATACATACAGCATGAGGAATATTTTTCATAATTATATCTGAAACAAATTTTAATGTTTTATATCTCTTGCCACAAAATATTTGAACAAGAATATTTGTTTCTTTTTGAAATATAGAAAAATCAATGATATTTTCTATATTTTTATTATTTAATAATTTATATCCATAAGTTTTCATAAATTTTATCCTAAACCAGAGTAGTCTATAAAAGAAAAAAACAAAAGTTATTATAACAAAATATTCTTACTTTATTTATATTATCGTCCACTATGGAAATAAGCAATATCTAGCAATACAGTTTCTAACTAATTCTAATACCAATTTCCCCCCCAGCACTTGCTTTAACTGCACAAAACTTAAATTCAGGTATTTTTGCAAATGGATCTAAGGCTTCATTAGTGATTAAATTAGCACTAGCTTCGTTGTAGCAAAATGCCATAAACATAGTGCCTTGTTGAATGCTTATGTCAGCTCGTGCATAGGCGGATAATTTTCCTCTTCTTGACTTAATGGTCATTATTTCACCTGCTTTGATGTTTAGCTTGATTAAATCTTTAGGATGAATAGAAACTACTGGATCTGGTTCTATCGCATCAAGAGTAGGTGAATGTCTTGTCATACTACCTGTGTGCCAATGTTCAAGCTGACGACCTGTGATAAAGATTAATGGAAATTTATTATCAGGCAATTCATCTGCATGGATATAAGTTGCTGGAACAAATTTTCCTTTGCCTGACTTGGTTGGGAAATCATCAATAAAAATTACTGGTTCACCAGGGTCACCTACTTTTTCAAGTGGGTAAGTTAATGAATCTTCATTGTCTAATCTCTCCCATGTCATTCCTGCGATACTTTTCATAGCAAGTCGCATTTCATTAAATACATCTTTAGGACCTTTATAATCCCAATTACAGCCTAGTCGCTTAGCAATTTCTTGAAGAATCCATAAATCTTGTTTGGCTTCCCCTGGTGGATTGACTGCTTTTCGTCCCATTTGGACTCGTCTATCTGTATTAGAAAAAGTCCCATTTTTTTCATAAAATGCTGAAGCTGGTAAAATAACATCAGCAAATCCAGCCGTTTCAGTAAGAAAAATATCCTGAACTACTAAATGCTCTAAAGTAGCAAAAGCTTTACGAGCATGATTTTGATTAGGATCAGACATAGCAGGATTTTCACCTTGGACAAACATACCAAAAATATCTTCATCTAATAT
This sequence comes from Campylobacterota bacterium, assembly GCA_029255845.1. GTDB lineage: Bacteria > Campylobacterota > Campylobacteria > Campylobacterales > JAJVLF01 > JAJVLF01. The sequence continues at coordinate 8,632 of JAJVLF010000010.1, forward strand.
TGCATGTATCATTTCAACTGTTGTTAATCCAGGATTTGGATCTAGTTCAACTCCCCATAATTTTTCAAATTTAGCTTGAGTTTTTGGATTTGTAACAGGTTGATAATCTGGATAAACCATAGGGATTAAACCCACATCAGAAGCACCTTGCACATTATTTTGACCTCGTAAAGGGTGTAAGCCAGAACCAGATTTGCCAATTTGACCTGTCATTAATGCTAAAGCAATAAGACATCTTGAATTATCAGTGCCATGAATATGTTGAGAAATACCCATACCCCATAAAATCATTGATGCTTTAGAAGTGGCATACAAACGAGCCACTTCTCTTAAAGTCTCAGCATCTATACCACAAATAGGGGCAACTTTTTCTGGGCTATATTCTTTTAAATGTAGGGCCATTTCGTCAAAATTTTCGGTTCGTTTTTCAATAAAACTATCATCTTGCAAATTTTCATCAAGAATGACATACATTAAAGCATTAAGCATAGCAACATCAGTATCTGGACGAAACTGTAATGAATATGTTGCATATTTAGAAATATCAGTTTTATTAGGATCCATTAAGATTATTTTAGTGCCATTTTTAGATGCATTTTTCATAAATGTAGCTCCAACAGGATGATTTACTGTTGGGTTGGAACCAATAATAATAATAACTTCTGCTTTTTTAACATCTTCAACTGGATTAGAAACAGCACCTGAACCTAATCCTTCTAATAGGGCAACAACAGATGAGGCATGACAAAGACGAGTGCAGTGGTCAACATTATTAGAGCCAAATCCTGTTCTAATTAGTTTTTGGAATAAATAGGCTTCTTCATTACTTCCTTTAGCGGAGCCTAATCCAGCTAAGGTTTTTTTACCTTTGTTATCTCGTATTTTTTTTAGTCCTTCAGCTGCAAAATCTAAAGCTTCATCCCAAGAAGCTTCACGAAAAACTTTGTTTAAATCATTAGGGTCTAAAAGCTTGGTTGTTTTGGCAACACCTTCTCGTCTTATTAGGGGCTTAGTTAATCGTAAAGGATTATGAATATAGTTAAAACCATAACGACCTTTTACACATAGGCGAAAATGATTAGTGTCTCCATCACGACCCTCAGTATATAAGATTTTATCATCTTTTACATGATACTTTATTAAGCAACCAACCCCACAATAAGGGCAAGTTGAATCAATAGTTTTATCTGGAACCTCAAGACCTACATTATTAGCGGGCATTAATGCACCTGTAGGACAAGCTTGGACACATTCACCACAAGCTACGCAACTACTTGCTGCCATAGGGTCAGCTATATCAAATACAATTTCAGCATGAGCACCACGATTAGCAAAACCAATTACATCATTCATTTGTTCTTCACGACAAGCTCTTAAGCATCTTGTGCATTGAATACAGGCATCCATATTTACAGCAATAGCAGGGTGTGATAAATCAGCAATCGGTTGTGGACGAGCCTCAAAACGAGGTTTCCCAACATTAAGTTTTTTAAGCCATTTGTCTAATTCAGAGTTTAGTGTATAAGGAGATTCTCCTTGTTCTGGCATATCTGAACTTAACAATTCTAATACCATTTTTTGTGATTTAATCGCTCGTTCACTAGATGTTTGAACTTTCATACCTTCTGTGGCACTTCTACAGCAAGAAGGAGCAAGAGTTCTTTCACCCTCAATTTCTACTACACAGGCACGACAATTGCCATCTGACCTTAAGCCTTCTTTGTAGCAAAGATGAGGAATTTCTTTACCTAATCTCCCAGCTGTTTGAATTATTGTTTCATTTTCTAATGCAAAAACTTGTTCACCATCCATTGTGAAGTTAATTCTTGTTTCATTCATAGCTTAATTCCCTTATTTTAATTTGTATCGAAAGGATTTAATAACATAGTATATAGAGACATCAACCATTTTAATAAAAATCTAACACTATCTAAATTATTTGAGTTTTTAGAGGCTCCCTTAAGATTTTATAAAAGTAAATATCCGCAATTAAGGTAGATTATTCTTCATAGTGAAAATTATATTAATAGAGGTTCCCTTAAGTTAACAATAGCAATCCTCTCTTAAAAGAGAGGATAATTGTTTATAATAAAGGCACTTGATAACTTGCTAATACTTTGTCTATTTGTTTTTTGTTTCTATCTATAGAACTTTGAATAAGTTTTTTCCATTTCTTGTCGCCTCTTCTAGTTCCCATAGATATAGCATAATCAAATTTTATATGACCCTCACTAAGTAAAGGTATTACCTTAAAGTCATTCTCTGGATGTATTTTTGAAAAATGCCCAGCTATTGGTCCCCATAAAAATACTACATCAAATTTATCATTAAGTAAGAACCTTAATCTATCTTGATGACTAGTGTCAGCACTCCCAGCCATTACTTTTATAACAGTTGTTTTAGGTTCGTAAAATAAATCATACTTAGTCAACCAAGCAACAGCAGGAGTTCTAGAAAAAACACCAATTTGTAAATCAGCTTTTTTTTCATCACTTAAGTTAATCAAATCTTGTTGAGTTTTTATGTCT
>JAJVLF010000100.1 GCA_029255845.1 Campylobacterota bacterium
TTTTATTGGTTATGATACCGATACAGATTTAGGAATCTTTAGTGGTGAAGAAGGAAAGCTTATAAAAGCGAAAGATATGCTAATAAGTAATGGGTTTAGCTTGATTAGAACTTCTAAACTTAATAGTGTAATATCTTTTATGAGAAAAGATGAGTATATAGATGTTCTAGTTTTATCAGTTTCAAGAAATCTATTTAAAAAATCTTATGTATCTGAAGATGGTAAAATAGACTTTAATCTTTTAAGTCCATTATCAACAATTGATTTTCTAGGAGAAAAATTTTATGCTCCCAATGACCCTATTAAATTTTTTATAAAATCATATGGTGGTGGATGGATGCACCCCAACAAAGATGATGGATGCATTAGTATGGGTTCTAAAAATTTGTATTATAGGATAAAAAGAAAACTACTCCAAAGTATTGCTAATTATAAGCTTAACAAAACTATCACTCTTAAAAGGTAAAGACTTTTCACTATTTATAAAAATTTCGATATTATTTAGATATTCTTCATATGTATCATCAGACATATTTTTCATAAAAATATACAATTCTTCATAAGTTTTAAATTCTCTTTTATCAATAAAGCATTCTTTTGGTATATACTCAGATACATTATCTGCTCCCCAGTAAATAGGAACACATCCAGCAAAAAAACTATCAAATATTTTCTCTGAAATATATCCTGAAGCATTTTTTACATTTTCATAACAAATAGAAAATTTATACTTCTCCATAACCTCTTTTTTATTATCCACGACACCCTTATAAGATATGTATTTTTTATTTGTAAGCTTAATATAATTATCTCGAATAAAGGATATATTATTAAACACTCTTGATATAAATCCACTAAATTTATACCTATCCCAATGCATACCATATAAGTCAAATTCATCTAAATGATATGCCTCAAACCATCTAATAGCCTCTATTCTTTTTAAATATAAGTCATCTTTTAATGTATGTGGGGGAATTTTATTTGAAGATATTAAAACACATAATTTTTTATTTTTTATTTTTTTATTTATATGATTTGGAAAATTTTGAGGATAATTAAACTTAAAATATTTATTATTATCTATCAATCTATCATCCCAAGTAAATATTTTCTTGAAATCTTGATGTCTATCTTTATCAAAGTTTCTAGGTCTAATAAAAGCACCTTCATAAAGTATAATATATGATTTAGAAACATCATGATTTTTAGGAAGATTTTTAGGCATATCATCTGCATATATAACGATTTCGGAGTCTTCTATCTTATTTATGTCATTTGTTGATAAATCATAATTGTATTTTTTGTATTCTTCTTTTAAATCTGACCATATTTCTGATAATTCATGTAAATGTTGATTTTTACTAAAGATATTATTATCTTGCATATCTGATGATACTATTAAAGATACTTTTTTTATTTTTATTATATTCATTTCATTTGTCTATAATAAAGATAGTTTTTAATTACTCTATAGCTTTTATAGGTAAGTAAAGATAGCATTTGCCAAAACGGTCTTATAATTTCTCTTATCAATTTTTTATAAATAGCTAATTTATTTTGCTGTATAGTGCTACCATTTAGCATTTTATCATAGCTTTTAACATATTGCTTATTACTTGAATATATATTAACTCTATGCTTATAAATATCTTGCTTCATTACATCTATCGGTGCATAATATTCGCCTATATTGTTTAATAATATTTTAGCAGAGTTTTTTCCTATAATTTGTCCTATCATTAAGACAGGCGGAACTAGAAATTTACTTATTAAATTATTTTTGCTTAAATTAAAAAAACCTTTTTTCCCAGAAATATCTAAAAAATCATTATTATTAATACTATCTAATAAACTATCTAAATCTTTTAATAAATCATCATTTATCTTAGCATCATCTTCAAGCACAATAGCAAAATCTTCTTCTTGCTTTGAGATTATATCCCATAGCTTAAAATGAGTCTCACAAATTCCAATTTCTCCATCATTAGGACATGGAAAATGAGCCAATATATTATGTTTTTTTTTGCTTTGCTTTAAAAAATTATTATCTAATTCCTTCCCATAAACAGCAGGCACTCTATCAGCTTTTATATTAAGGTTTTTGAATTGTTCTTGCATAAACTCTTTTCTTTTTATGCTTTTATCTAAGTTAATATAATATATTTTATATCTTTTCATATCTGTATCCAGCTTTCACAAGCTATTTCATTTTCTTCATTTTTTTGGCTATCAGCAAACCACACTTTAGGACATATAATCTTTTTCTCACTATTTTGATTAAGCCAAGCCCCCCACCAAGAAAAGCTACTATTGGCTGTTATATTATTCTCACATAAGCTCATTAAATATATATCTTCTTGTGGTATTTTGTCTTTTTCATTTTCCACATAAAAAGCATTTTGAACTTTTATATTTTCTTTTGCCCATATAATATCATTAGAAAAAATAAAATATTTTGTTTTATCTCCCCCCATAGTTTTTATAGCTTTGTTATAATATTCAACACTACAAGCCCCATGAATTTTATTCGTTTTTTCATTTGAGACATAATCGCCTCGTCTTATATGTAAAGAGCAAGTATTTTTTTTATTTTTTAATATATCATTTTTAATTTTTTCGCTATTACTTGATAGCTTTGTTTTTATAATAAATTGCTTTAATAAAACATCTCTTATACTAGAAAAATATTTTTCGCTTTGAAAATACCCTTTAATATATCTATTGCCATTTATATGCAAGAAGTCATCATCAAATGCTAGACTATTTTCTTTTAAAGACTTTATTATCCCAGTTTTACTTAAAATATTAACAAGCAAACTAGAAGTTTGTATGTTTGTATGATACATATCTAATTGATAGTCTGCAATTTTATAGTTTTTAAGTTTAGATATATCGATTTGAACCTCATATCCCTTATCCTCCAAAGCTTTCGCATAAGCATATTGAAACATTTGGTTTCCAAGCCCACCTAATATTCTCACAGTAATCATTTCGCTTTTACCATATTATAGCAAACCTAGAAAATATACTATTTAGTAATATTAACTAAAAAAGCACCTCTTAAATCACCCATTTTATAATCCACAGCCTCATCTTTTGGATAATGTTTAAGTATTTCTTTATATGCACCAGCATCTCGAACAGAGCTTGTCCCATGGCATAATAAACATACTCCACCCATTACGATTGGTTTATATACTTGATAATGATTAGATGATAATTTTTTAACTACCATTTTTGGCATATTGCCATTTTTCTTGCTAAGCTCTAATTCATTAATAACAGCCATTTCTTCATCATTCGCTTTATTATTTATATTTCGTGGTTTTAATGTAATTCTTTTCACAGTAACACCTTCAGGCAAAGTCGCAGAAACTTTTTTTGCTAATGGCACCGCAGATAATGAACAAAATTTAGCAGCTTCTACAACACCTTTTGCCCCCATTGTCTTTTTTAAGTTTTTCTTAAGAGTCCCACCTACTTTCATAATAGCTGATTTAGCTTTTTTCTTAACTTCCTTTAATTCAGCAACAGACGGCTTACTAGCCTCATTTTTGCTAGATTGACATCCTAAAAAACCAATTAAAACTACAATTAAAACAATTGTTTGTTTGAAAAATAAATACATAATAATATCTCCTAAATTTAATATGTGGGATTATAGCAAATATTGTAAAAGTTCCCTAAAGTTTTTTATTATAAAATAATACAGATTACAATAATGGAGATTTAATCATTTTTAAAAAACTTTACTTCTTGCTATTAGCACCCTTAATCTTATTATCTCAAAAGCCATACCATCATACTGAAGATGGATTTAGAAATCTACCAAAAGCCATATATGAAAAAGAATCTTCTTTTTTTAAATCCCTTTATAAATTCACAATAGGTCGCATATTTGCAGAAGAAAGACCATCTATTATAATCCCTGAAAACTACTCTATCCCACTCCAAGAAGCACTCAATCTATGGAATAATACATCAGGAGATAAAATATCATGGATAGGTCATATGACTACACTTATACGACTAGATGGGAAAACCATCTTAACTGACCCTTTTTTTAGTGATTATGCTTCCCCTATCCCTCCTATTGGTCCTAAAAGAATTGTCCAAGCGAGTATGAGTATTAAAGATTTACCTAAAATAGATATTATTATCATTTCTCACAGTCATTATGACCATTTAGATTTACCTTCTTTAGAAGGCATTGCTGATAAAGAAAATATTTCTATAATAGTCCCATTAAAAGTTAGCCAATATTTTGAGCATTTAAATTTCAAAAAAGTAATAGAATTAGATTGGCATGAAAATGTCCAAATAGGTTCTATTTCTTTAACTGCTATGCCCGTTACTCATTGGTCTAAAAGGTCTATGTTCGCGACAAATGATACACTTTGGGCTGGATATTCTATAGTCTCAAAACATAAAAAGATATTTTTTAGTGGGGATTTGGAGCATGCTAGCTATTATAAAGATTTAGGTAAAAAATATGGTCCTTTTGATTTAGCCATCCTTTCTATTAGCCCATATAAGCCTAAAGAAATAATGAGAGGTAGTCATTGTGAGCCTAAAAACTGCTTAAGGTTAGCATTAGATTTACAAGCTAAAAACTTTATGCCTATTCATTGGGGAACGATTATGCTTGGATATAATCATCTATACGAGCCTTTAGATGACTTTAAAAGTGGAGCAAAAGAGCTTGGCATTAAAGATGAGAAATTATTTATCTTTCAAATCGGAGAAACTAAGGGGTTAGACTCTCTTTGAATTTCATAACCACTTAAGCCCATTTTGATATAATCAAAGACAACCTCAAAGGATTTCACAAACCATGGATACATTAGTTTTTATATTAGGAGTAGTATTAATAGCTCTGATTTTACAAAAAAAGATTTTACTACCATCTACGATGACCTATACAGCCATAGCTCTAATGATAGGATATTTTTATCCTGATAGTTTTGCTGTATTTAATGAAGAAAATTACCCTAATATTGTTTTTATCACATTGCCATTTTTAATCGCCTATGATACTATGAATATAACCATTGATGAGCTTAAAGAAAATGCCATTAGTATTTTTTTATTAGCTGTTGTTAATATCGTATTTTCTATTGCTTTTGGTATTTTGATAGCTGACTTTATCTTTGCTGGTTATGACTTAAAATTTTGGGATTTAGTGTTATTATTTTCTATTATATTGCCCACAGACCCTGCTGGAGTTAGTGCTTCATTATCTAATTTTAAAGTGCCTCATTCTTTAAAGTTTAAAATAGAATCCGAATCACTAGGAAATGACCCCATAGCCTTAGTGATATATAAAATAGCCTTAGTGATGGTGGTAGCTACTAGCACAGGCACAGGTATTTTAAGCCCAGTAGATATAAGCTTAGAGTTTTTAAAACAAATAGTTTTAGCTATTTTTATCGGTTTAATTATAGGATATATCGGTTATAAGCTATTAGAAAGATTTGTAAGCTTTGAGATAGAATTAAGCATATTTCTTCTTGCTACATTATCTTCTTTTGTGATAGCAGAGCATTTACATGTATCAGGAATATTATCAGTCATCGTATCCATAGCCATGCTAAATCATATAATCCTAAAAACAAAAGATAAAATAATAAGAGCAGAAAACCACAACAATATAAAAATAATATTTTCAAGCATATCCACATATGCAAATGCCTTTTTATTTATAGCATTAGGTTTAATAGTAGATTTTGACTTAGTAGGTCAATATTTTATCCAATCTATCATACTATTCATCGCCATAACAGCTATAAGAGCCATAAGTATGTCTTTATATATGAAAATATCCACATCAACCAATAAAATAAAAAATGTATCAAGTCTTAGATGGCTAAGAGTATTAAGCTTTGGAGGAATGAAAGGCGGTATATCTGTCTTAATGGTTTTAGGGTTATCAGTGATAATAGATTATCAATTCTCAAACCTTTTTCAAGCTTTGACATTTAATATAGTTTTATTAGCTACATTTATTAATACTAGTATATTGTTAATAGAGTTTAATAAAAATGGGAAGCTTTTTGAGGAAGAGGCGGAGATGGAGGGGCATTAATGGAAAATTGATGAAGGTCAGCTATACTTACTTTCAAGACTACCAAAATTCAAGGGAGTTAAGGGCTCAAATAATCAATACTATTGTATTGATGATACATCTAAGTCTTTAACATCATATGGATTAATGAATAATAAAAATTTTGTATTCATATCAACAAATCATCTTGTTACTGCAATGGGTAGTAAAAAAGTATAAATTTAAATGATTTAGAACAAAATATGAATTTTAATATTCCAATTTTAGGCAATGATTCCTATTCTTTACCTTATGCTTTTACAGAGCAAGGTGTATATATGTTAGCAACTGTATTAAAAAGTACGGTAGCAATTAATGTGAGTAAGCAAATTATGAGAACATTCACTAAACTAAACAACCAATCTGTTCCATACTTTGACTTAATAAAAAGACTAGAAGCAAAAGAAAACACAAAACAAATAGGATTCATAACAAAATAAAACTATCGCTCGTTACACCTTTCCCAAGATGTAGAGCATATCTTAAAAAATCTCCTTAAAACTTAATAAGCGGTAAACTCTCAGTTAATTTAATAGACTTCTTGCAAAACCCATCAA
>JAJVLF010000101.1 GCA_029255845.1 Campylobacterota bacterium
TATAAAAATTGCTATAAGGCTAAAATATAATATTAGCTATTTATTTTGAATTAATAGAGGTTCCCTATAGATATATGATTATAGGTTTTGCCACTAAGGGATGGGAAGACTACCAATATTGGCAACAAAATGATAAAAAAATATTAAAAAGAATTAATGTTTTAATAAAAGATATTCAAAGAAATCCTAATGATAAAAATGGACTAGGAAAACCTGAAAAATTAAAAGAAAACTTTAATAATTATTACTCAAGAAGAATCACATCTGAGCATAGATTGGTTTATAAAGTGCTTGATGGTTTAGTTATAATTGCACAATGAGACCAATGCAAATTAATTATTCTTTTTTAGTATTCTTCTCATTATATAAAATGCTATTAACCCAAACATAATAGTGGTGCTAGATATATCTATAATGCTTAATTCTTCATTATGTGTAGCTAAATTAAATACTTCCAAATCACTAAAAAACATATCAAAAACATACCCAAAAATAACACTTAAAACAGATATAGTCCCAAGATAAATAAATAATGATTTTTTACCAAACATAGAAGCTACAACCCCCATAGTAATACTATTAGTAGCAGGACCCGCACTTAAAAATACAAAAGCACCTCCTCCACTCATACCACTAAGCAAAAAAGCCCCCGCAATAGGAAGTGAGGCTGTAGCACATACATACAAAGGCATAGCTATAATTAAAACAGCTATATATGTTAAAAACTGGTATTCAAAAAGTGGTGCTAGTAGCTCCTTTGGTAGGAAGGTAGTAAATAATCCACCTATTATAAGACCTATAAAAAGTGAAAAATAAATATCTTTAAAAAGTGTTACATAGGCATATTCTAGGCTTTTCTTTATACTAAATTTATTTGATTTTATTTCTTTATCCTCACCATCACAGCAACAATGTGAGCAAGAGGCATCTTCTTTTTCTATCACTTTGTTTTCTTTATCATCACTCCAGTTTTGCAATAACCCAGCTATAATAGCAATAATCACAGATGTAGCAACCCTATAAGCCGTAAAAACCCACCCAAAAAAACTATAAGTAGCCATAATAGAATCCGCCCCCGTAATAGGAGTAGAAATAAGAAAACTCTGAACCGCCCCTTTATTCGCCCCTTCTTTTTGTAATGATTTAGCAAGAGGTATAACACTACAAGAACACACAGGCATAGGTATCCCAAGAATGGTAGCTTTAATAACTGAACTAGTTTTATTTTTTCCTAAATGAGAGCTAATAAAATCATCTGGAATTAATTGCTTTAAAACCCCAGCTATCAATAACCCAAGTAAAATATAAAAACTCATAGCATTTGCAAGTAAAAGTATATTATCTGTGATATTATATATAATGTCCATTTTAAATCCTTTTATATAGTATAGGGGAGTATAATATATTTATATTACTTAAAAGGTGCTTAAGTTTGAGCCCTTAAGCCATTCTTCATATTATCCACCTTAATAAGAGGTGGAAGAAATAATGCTACTACATATAGTATAAAAATGTTTTTAAAGTTCCATGTAGTAAGTACCCAAGCAATTCAATTACCTAAAGAAAATATTTATAATAAGCCTTAATATAGGCATGTAAGATATATAAACTTTCTTGTTTAATTAAGTTGTAGCACTTAGTATTATTTATTTTAGATATTCCCATTAATTCTAATTTATTTTTTTAAAATTATAGAGTTATGATATTAACTACACTTTATTCAACTTTTTGTTAAATGCCAACCATTTTTATAATCACATTTATATAAATCTAAATTTATTCCTTCTTCTTCATATATAATATCAGCTCTTTGTTGAGCATCTTCTCTAGCAAAATATAGAGCTTTACTGTATAGTTTTACAAGGTTATTGACTAAACGAATATATGTTTCTAAAGAGGAAAATATAATGGCCGGGAGAGGGGGATTCGAACCCCCGGAGGTTTAACCCTCACCGGTTTTCAAGACCGGCACATTCGACCACTCTGACATCTCCCGACAAAAAAAGAAAGTGTGGAGGCGACACCCAGACTCGAACTGGGGATAAAAGCTTTGCAGGCTTCTGCCTTACCACTTGGCCATGCCGCCAAATCGGATTACAAATTACAAATTACGGATTACGGAAATAAATATATTTTACAATACTTACATTCGTAATCAGTATTTCGTAATTAGCTTTCCGATGGTGCCTCGAGCCAGAATCGAACTGGCACTTCAAAAAAGAAACAGGATTTTAAGTCCTGCGCGTCTACCAATTCCGCCACCGAGGCATCAAAAACAAATGGAGCGAGAAACGAGGTTCGAACTCGCGACCCCGACCTTGGCAAGGTCGTGCTCTACCACTGAGCTACTCTCGCAATTGTTTTGAAGACGAGATTTTACAGTATTTAACTTAAATGAAACTATTATGATTTTAAATAGGTGGATATTCTAAATTTTTAAATTTTATTTCACTAGTAGAATATCGGAAATGGGATTTTAATCCCACCTATAATTTGTCGTAAGATTAACTTGATTTTTTATTTTATTTGGATTACCCTCATTGGGAAATAAGTTTAAAATAATTTAATTGCTAAAATAGATGAGATAAAAGAAAAATTAAATAATCTTAGATTATTTTTCAGTATAGGCATAGCTAGTTTTATGGTTTTAACTGGAGCATTAATCAATCAAGAAGAAATGATAATATAGATTTTATCATTATCATAGGTTTGCTTTTTGTTCTTAAAAGCATTAAAAATAATACTAAAATAATAAAGGGTTTATAAATGGCAACTATAGTTTTAATTAGCTTGATATTGATGTTTGTTGCGGTTGTTTCTTATGGGGTTAGAGAAATTATAAAATTATAAAATGCTTTATGGTTTTCACTCGTTCCATCCTCTCCTGAGGTGGAATGTTTTTGTTTGTCTCAAGTTATAATTGCTGGTTTATGTAATTAAGATTTTTATTCTCAAGCATTTGCTACATAAATACATATCTTCATTTTTTTATGCAAGATTGCTTAAATCTTGCTAGATAAAGAAGCAAAAAACCACTCTTTCACTTCCTTTAGCACTTTCTAGCAATTAATGATAAATCTCTAACCCGCAATTTTTAGCGATACTTAATAGTAAATCTAGGGTATTAAATTTTGCTACCAATTAAGACAGAACATTCCACCTTAAAAAGGTGGAATGAGTGAGAGATGTTTGCTTTATCCATCACTAATTTATTCGGTAATAATAGCAATACTAATTGAAGCACTATCTTCTCCATCATCACCTGTTGCTGTGATGGTGTATTCTGCTGAAGGCACAGTAGAAGAAGGTGCTTTGCCATTTATTTCACAGGTAGTTCCATCTGAGACTATATTTAATCCTGTAGGCAATGATGGATTTGATGAGCAAGATGTTGCATTTCCTCCTGTATTTATAAATTTAATCGGAGTTATTGTTGTTCCTGCTGTTATACTTTGTTCTCCTGCAATATCTGCTATTTTTGGAGGGTTTTTAATTGTAATAATAACAGTCGCCTCACCACCTTTAATGGCATCAGTTGCTCTAACAGTATATGTGGTGGCATCTTGAATTGCAGTAGGAGTTCCAGCTATTGTGCATTTTTTATTAGTTTTGTCTGCAGTAATTGTCAATCCATTAGGTAAAACTGGAGATGAATTAGATAACCCACAGTATAGGACATTGTTAAATACTATAGGAGTCATGGTTTCACCTACTCTTAAATTTAATCCTTCGACACTAACTAAACTTAGGTTGTTTTGCTTTGCATGAATATAGACTAGCAAATTATTGCTCACATCATTATTCCATGCTCGTAGAGTATACCAGCCTGCTACTGAATTTGTAGGTGTTCCAGTTATTGTGCAATCAGAGTTGCTTACAGTTAGCCAAGGTATTAACTCAATTAACTCGCATTTTGTTATAGCTCCTCCAGTATTACTAAAAGTCCAATCCTCAGATGAAAGACCGACTATATAAGATTCACCCACACTCTGACCAGAAAAAATAGAATTTTTATTATCAGACAAGATTGGAGCTAATCGGGAAACTGCAATTTTAATTGTGGCATTACTTTCACCAGCAGTATTACTAGCTGTAATAGTGTATTCAGTAAGACTACTTGATAACTTAATAGGGGTTCCACTTACTACACATTTATTTGTTGCTGATAGTGTCAGCGACAGTCCAGTTGGTAATGGTGATAATGATGAAGGCACATTACAAGCCGTTATCTCCCCTCCATTATTTTCAAACTCTATAGATGTAATTTCCTTATTTACAGTAAAATTTTGGTCTGCTACATTTTGAATATTTGGTTTTACTATGGCTAGAATATTTATTGTAAAAATTTGACTAGTTACTCTACTATCATTAGAATCTATTGCTTTAACTACTATCTTATAAGAAGATCTACTACTATAATTACTAGTTGTTCCAGCATTGAATGTCATTTTTCCACTTGATGGGTCTATATCAAAAAATGCCTTACCTCTGCCACATATCACATAACTTACAGCTCCGCCATTATTTGCTGTTGCTGTTATTGTAGTAACATCTTTTATGCCCTCATATATACTTACAGAACTAGCAGATGTAAATGCAGGAGCTTTTATATTTTTAAAAATAGCTCTTTCTTGTGTATCACAAAAGCGAGAATAAGAATATTCTTTGCTATCAGCTTTAGGCTCATTTCCGTTATTTTTATCATTTTCTCCACAACCAATAAACAATACAGTTAAAAGAAGAAAACTTATAATTTTATATATATAACTCATTAATCTTTACCTCCATAAAATACACCCTTGATAGTATGAATATCATTTGGGTCTGTGCTTCCATTAGTAGTAACATCATCAAAATTAATAATACCTCCTAATAAATCAGCATTTTCTCCATATATGCTCCCGCTTAGTGTTGAGCATTGAGGATCTATTTTCATTGTTTCGCCAGAATTATTATTTGTTATCCCCCCTAAAGATAAATCGCTATTTGCTACATTTCCACTAAATCTTACATCTATTTTATCTTCTATTTTAATATCCCCAGAAAATTTATTCTCTCCAAATTGTATTGCAAATGTTGCTACTCCATCTGCCATCGAAGAACCATCTAGTTTTGCTTTTACTTTTGTCGTATAGGCCGCTATAACATTACTACCACTCATTGTTGAATAAGCACTTGCAGATATTTTTGCATTTTCTAAAAGTGTATTTGATTCAAAATTATCTGAATAAAATGCACTTTCTATATAGCTTAGCATACTAGTTTCGGATAATGTTGTGTCTGTGTCTGTGTCTGTGTCTGTGTCTGTGTCTGTGTCTGTGTCTGTGTCTGTATCTGTGTTTGTATCTGTGTTTGTGTCTGTGTCTGTATCTGTATCTGTGTCTGTATCTGTGTTTGTATCTGTAGTTGTAGTTGTGGTTGTAGTTGTAGTTGTAGTTGAACTTGAACTTGAACTTGAACTTGAACCTGTATTAGTCGTTGCCTCTGCTTCCGCTTTCGCTTTCGCTACTGCCTCCGCTTCCGCTACTGCTTTCGCTTCCGCCTCTGCTACTGCTTTCGCTTCCGCCTCTGCTACTGCTTTTGCCTCTGCTTCCGCTACTGCTTTCGCCTCCGCTGCTACTGCTGCTTCCGCTTCCGCCTCTTCTTCCGCCTCTTCTTCTGTTTCTGTTACTGTTTCTGTTACTGTTTGCACTATGTCTATTTCTTGAAAGACTTCTGCAACTACAATATTTGGTTGTTCTACATTTACTACAGGAGTATTTTCTGTTGTTTGACTTGGAGTCTCTGAAGTCTCTGAAGCACTTGAAGTTCCTGAATCACTTGAAGTTCCTGAAGTTTTTGAAGCACTTTCTTTATTTTTAGCAGATTCTTTTTTTTGGGTTTTTTTGGGTTTTTCTTTTTCTTTTTTAGCTGGGACATTTGCAGTTTCTTTTTCTTTTACTATAATTTGTTTTGTTTCTATATTATATGTCATTATTTCACCGACTTTAATATCTGTGGTTATATCTTCTGTTTGATAATACACTGCTCCTGATGAAACATAAACTTCTACTTTATCTTCAGTGCTTAATGTAGAAAACTGTGTTCCTCTTATTCCGATGGTTGCTGTCTTTACTTTTATTTTAAATTTATCAGGATTTATTTTACCAATTTTACCCGTGATAGTTTTAAAAAAACCTTTTGCAAAACCAAATCTAGCTTTTGCTTTTTTAGGTTTTTTAACATCAAAGAAATATTCTTTTATAGAAAGTTCCGAGTTTTTACCTATAGTTATGGTCGTTCTATCTTTAAAGATTACTTGAAGAGTGCTTGTTTTATTTGTCTTTATGACATCATTCTTTTTTAAATTAGCTCCTGTCTTAATATTTATTACTTTCCCGCTTCTTAAAATCGTAGGCTTACCTTTAGCTACAGAAACAATACCTATGTTTGATAATAGATAGCTAGTAATAAAAATTACTAATAATATTTTTTTCATAATGTTACCTTTGTTTTAAAATATAAGGGAACCTCTATTAATTCAAATAATTTAGATAATGTTAGATTTTAGTCTTAGAGTGATTTTTATAAAATAC
>JAJVLF010000102.1 GCA_029255845.1 Campylobacterota bacterium
TCTA
Organism: Campylobacterota bacterium; assembly: GCA_029255845.1. Taxonomy (GTDB): domain Bacteria; phylum Campylobacterota; class Campylobacteria; order Campylobacterales; family JAJVLF01; genus JAJVLF01. The sequence continues at coordinate 5 of JAJVLF010000102.1, forward strand.
TTTTATAAAAATTGCTATAAGGCTAAAATATAATATTAGCTATTTATTTTGAATTAATAGAGGTTCCCATAAGTCCCTACTTTATTGAGGACGAAAGTTTTACTATAACTTACTATTTTTTATTCGATTTAAATCTTCATTTTTTTATGCAATATTTCTTAAATCTTGCTAGAAAACGAAGCAAAAAAACCACTCTTTCACTTCCTTGACCCCCCCCTAATGGCAACCTTAATTATGTCTTAAAGTCTAAAAATTGCAAACTTGCTCAGCCCTCTAATGTCCTATTTTCTGAACAGCTTTAAGACATATTTTTAAGCTTACTCATAAGCAAAGGGTGGGTAAGGATTTTAGTCTTACAGACAAACTATAAGCTAAGGCTTATAGTTTAGAGTATGGTAGTTTTAGTGATGGAGTTAGTTTTATCGTATTAAGTTCGTATATTAGCTAATGTTTTATTTTATCATTTAAAGAGGTATTTGAAAATAGTACAAATATAGTAGAAGGTATAACCTATAAACTTTTTATGGCATCTCTTTTGTATATAGATGATATAGAATATCTTGAGACTTTGGAGATTTTGTCTAAAGAAGATATAAGGGATTTTTTTCAAAGTAAAGTGTTTAATCAGTAAAGGGAACCTCTAAAAATTAGTGCTAAGTGAATGTGATAATATAATAAAACAATTTCTTTAATTACTTCTTTATCAATACAAGAAATAGAAAGCTTTAGAATACAAATGAAAAATGATAAAATTTAAATAATATTATATTTTTATCATACATAGGACACCATAGAACATATTTGGACTGCAATTTGCTTTTAATACCTAAAAGAAGTAAAAGGATTGAATTTGTTTGAGGTGATAATATCAGATGACAACTTTAGAAAAATTATGCAAAAGCATTGCTATGAGACTATAAAGTATTTAAAAAATAGTAGGAATTTTTTCTCTTTTTTTTGTTATATACATCAAGCTAGTTTCACTCCTAAGCTACCTTTAGAGATAGAAAGCTCTTTAAAGCATTTAACTTTATTTTCTATGAATGGATATACTTTTGATAGTATAAAAGTTACTGAAAAAAATTTAGAATTTGAAGCTGGTTTTGGGGAAAATAATTTTACTTCTACGGTTAGAGTTCCTCTTAATTCTATTTTACAAATGACTGTGGAAGATAATGTGATTTTTGTTAATTCAGGCTCATCAATGGAGCAAAAAGAAAATTATACTGTTAAAAAAGAAATTTCTTCTTCTTTAGATGCCATATTATCAAATCCTAGAAATAAAAATCTTAGGAATATTACTAGATAATAGAATCATAATATTTTATTTTAGCCATTAAATTATCTAGTTTATTATTTTTTTCTATAAAAGAATAAATATCATTGTTTAAAAAATCAGCTATGTCTGTTTTTAAGCTTTCTTTATTTGAAATCTTTATATTTTTTACTAATTTGAATAAACTTTCTTGATTATAAATATATTCACCGCTTATAATTTTTGTTTTAAAAAAAGCAGGTTCTAGTGGGTTATGTCCGCCTTTTTGGACAAATGAGCCACCTAATATTACCAGATTAGCTATTTTGTAGAAATTATTTAATTTTCCTAATTCATCTATTAAGATAATGTCTTCACTTAAATTAATGCTATTGCGATAAGAAGTGAGAGTTAAATTTCTTTTTTTAGCGAATTTACTTAAAAGTGAATAAACTTTGCTAAATCTTTCAGGATGTCTAGGGGCAATTACTAGGCTTGAGTTCTCATAGTCTATCTTGTCTAAAATAATCTCTTCTTCATTTTCGTGAGTGGATCCTGCTACTATTATGTTTTTTTTTGGTTTAATTAAATCTTCATTTGTTTTAATAGAGCATAATGTTTTTATATTTCCGCTAAGCTCTACATTTAAGGCACCTAATTTTTTAAATCTTTTAATATCTTTTTTATTTTGTGTATAAATTGTTGCTGTATTTCTTAGGATATTTTTATATAAAAATGATAACTTCATTTTATTTCTTAGAGATTTTTTACTCATTCTAGCATTAATGATATATATTGGTGTTTTTTTTAATTTATAAATATAAAAAAGCATAAACCATAATTCTCCATCAATCACAAAAAGGGCTTTTTGTTTTTTTAACCAAAATATATTAAAAATATCAAAAGGAATATATCTGACATTATCTGTGTATTTTTTTGCTTGATTATATCCTGTCTTTGTCATAACGGTAATATTTACATCATTATTAATGCTAGATAAAAGACCCTCAATTGACTTTACTTCACCAAAAGAAGAGCAATGAAAATGGATATTTTCTTCTTTAAATCTATCATTAAAGAAAAATGGAAAAAACATATGAATAGATGCTTGTCGGTATTTGTCTTTAAAAAAAATACCGAATATTATGAGGGGAAGTAATGCTAGATAAGCAATAAAAGCAAGTAAAAAATATACTAGAGCGAAAAGCTTTATGCTGTCTCTTCCTCTACATTTATAGTATCATCAAAAACAATTCTTCCGCAATTAGAACAAGTTACAACATTTTCTCTTTTTAAAACTTCTATATATGTTTTATCATTTAGCTCCATCTGGCACCCTGTGCATACCTTATCTTCGATAGGAACTACACTTGCTTCTTTTGCCCATTTTTTTATTTTACTATAAAAAGAATATATTTTTTCATCTACTTCTTTTTTTACTTTATCTTGATTTTTAAAAACTGCTTTAGATGTCTTTTCTATTTTTTTAACTTTCTTAGTTAAAACTTTATCTTCTTCTTCTATTTGTTTTTTTATACCTTTATCAGCATCCTCTAATTCAACTATCTTTTCTTGATGTTCTTTTTCTTTGTTTTCTAAAATTTCTATTTGTTTATTCGCATGAGTTATTTGCTCTTTAGCTATATCTTCTTCAATGGAGATAGATTTTAATTCTCTTTCTGTTTTTATATTTTTTTGCTTTTCTTTGATATTTTCTAATTTATCAGAAAATTCTGCGATAGATAGATTATTTTTATTTTTATTTATAGTAGAGTTTTGTAAATTTTCTTTTTCTTGATTAATTTCTCTAGTTATTTTATCTTGCTTTCTCTCTAAAGTCCTCATGTCCGACTTGTTTTCTTCTATTTCTTTACCTATATTTTCTAATTCTTTATCTATTTTAGATAATTTCACAAGATGTAGTAAATGCTTATTCATTTTTAATGTTCCTTTTTTAGACTAAAAATTATGTATATTTAAACGGGTTTTTAGATTGGCTTATTATAGCTTTTATATCATTTTTTTTCAATTCTTTATATAATATTTCACTAAAAAAAATCTCACTCTCATAATGTCCTATATCTATAAACGATAAGCCATTCTCATAAGCCATCAAGCCATCATGATATTTTATATCCCCCGTTAAAAAACAATCAGCTTCAATAGATGAGATAAAAGAGCCACCACTTCCAGTGGTAAGAGCCACTCTTTTGATAGCTTTATTTAATGGACTAATTTTTTTAAAATCCAATTTAAGCTTATCTGCTACATGCAAATACAACTCATCCAAGCTCATATCAATATCCCCATAACAAATAAAGTCTTTTTCTTTTATTATCTTAAAACCTAAAATATTTTCAAAAACATATCTATTAAGATGTGTTTTATCAAAGTTTGTATGCATAGCTATATGAGCGCTATCTGTTTTAATTAATTGCTTTATTAGATTATTAGGGTAAAAATCTGGATTTATGTTTTTCATAGAAGACATAAGGCTAGGATGATGGGTAATAAATAAAGTGCAATCTTTATTATCTTTTACTATATCACTATCTATATCCAAAGAAAGCACCACATTTTCTACTTTTTGATTTAAAGAGCCTATATTTAAAGATGAGTTATCCCATTTTTCTTGTAAAGAGAAATCAGATATATTATTTAATATCTCCATTATGTCTTTAATTGTATTCATTTTGCTTTTCCTTCATATATAGGGAGCCTCTAAATTATTTGTATTTTTAGAGGTTCCTTATATTATTTTACCATAAAATTGCTATTCATTGGTATAAAATGTGCTAGATAATGACTTAATGAATTAAAAAAGGTATTCTTTTGCTAAAAAATATGAGTGTAAAAAATAAGCTATTAGTCTTTTCGGCATTTTTCATATGTATTACATCTGCTATAATGGGAATAGAAGCCTATATATCTACTAAGAGTATTTCTATGGATTATGAATTTGCTTCCATAGAAAATAAATTAAAATTAAAGAAAAAACTAATAGAATCTTTTTTTGAAACAAAACAAACAGAAGTTCAATTAATTTCTAAATCTTTTGTTATAAAGAATTTTTTTATTGACTTAAAAGAAATAGAGCTAGAGTTAAAGCTAAAAGATAAAGATGAATACCCATATAAAAATAGTGAAATAGCCTATACATCTAAATACTATGAACCTTATTTAGTAAGTTTTATGAAAACTAATCAATATTATGATATCTTTTTATTGCACCCAAAAAATGGTAGTGTGATGTATTCAGTAACAAAAGAATCAGACCTTGGAGAAAATCTAAAATATGGCAGATTATTAGATACAGGACTAGCACATATATGGCAACAAGCAGTTAATTCAAAAGAAGTTGTTTATTCTGATATGGCTCCATATGCTCCTAGCAAAGGTATTCCATCTATTTTTATGGGACAAAGAGTTGTAGTTGATGGAAAACTTATAGGAATATTTGCTATCCAATTAAACACAGACGCAATAAATGATATTATGAATTTTGAAGAAGAAAGTGAATCTACTAGCGAATACCTAGTAGGAGAAGATTATTTAATGAGAAGCAATCATAGAATACTAAAAAGAACTCATACAATAAAAAATTCTTTTTTAAACCCTCAACAAGGAAATATGAAAACACAAGCTGTCTCATTAGCTCTTGATGGAAAAACGGGTCTAATATTGAATGATAGATTAGGAGATGATTATCAAACTTACTATGATTATATAAGATTAGGAAAAAACATAATGTGGGCCATCATTGCTGAAACTAGCGAAGATTCTATTAGTGGTAGAGTAAATGGTATTATTCCTCAATTGATAGTTTCTGCTATTATAATTATGCTAATAATAAGTGTGATTATGTCTCTTATAGTTCAAGCGAATATAATTAGACCTTTAGAGCAAATTATAGATGGATTACATATGTTTTTTAAATACCTAAATGGGGAATTAGATAATGCAATAGAAATTAAAACTAAAAATAAAGATGAATTTGGTTTTATAGCAGATACTATCAATAGTAATGTTTTGAAAATAGAAAAAAATCTAAGAAAAGATAAAAACTTTATTAATGATATGAAATTAGTATCAAATAGTGTAAAAAGGGGAGACTTTTCATCAAGAATATCCGCAGAAGCAGGAAACAAAAGTTTTTTAGAATTAAAAGAATTATTAAATGAAATGATTCTTACACTAGAAGAAAGCTTAGAGGATTCTATTCATGTTCTTGCTGATTATTCAAATAATAAATATAAGAAAAAGGTTCCTACCGATAAATCTCATGGTGCTTTAGCAAAATTAGGAAAAGATATAAACACAGTAGGTGGGGTTGTAGGAGATATGTTAAATTCTAATAAGCAAAATAGTAATCTTTTAAATGAGTTTTCCACCAAGCTTGAAGAAAGTATTTTTTCTCTAAAAGAATCAGTTGCACAGCAATCAAATAATGCCGAAAATATCAAAAACTTAATAGATGGTATATCTAGTAGCATACAAACCTCATCATCAAAAATTAGCTTAATGGATAAATTTTCTAGGGAATCCAAAATTACATCAATAGAAGGAAAAGAATTATCTATTTCCATTTCTAACTCTATGGAAAATATAAATAAAAAAATAGACACAATAAAAAAAGAGCTTTCAGTGATTGATCAAATCACATTTCAGACTAAAATACTATCTTTAAATGCAGCCGTTGAGGCAGCTACAGCTGGAGAAGAAGGAAAAGGATTTGCCGTTGTAGCAGGAGAAGTAAGGACATTAGCGGGAAAAAGCTCAAATGCTGCTAATGGCATAAGAGTATTCGTAGCAGATGCCATAAAAGAATCACAAGGTGGTATTTTAATAGCAAAAGAAATGATGAATAAATTCTCTGATTTAGAACAAAAAGTAGGAAACACAGCTGAAATTATAGAAAAAATAGTCAGCTTCTCAGAAAAACAAACAGAAAGCATTATAGGAATTGAAAATGCTATAACAAAAATACTAAAAGTAAGCCAACAAAACAATATAGTCGTAGATACGACAAACTCTATCACCAATGAGATGAAAGAGTTATCAGAAAAAATAGCCCTAGAGATGGAAGATAAAGAGTTCTAAATCAGTCTTTTCTTGTGAGAACCTCTAAAAACCCAGAATAAATAGCTAATATCATATTTTCGCCATATAGCAATT
>JAJVLF010000103.1 GCA_029255845.1 Campylobacterota bacterium
CTGAGTTATGGATTCATAATATAAAATTTTCTAGTTGTTTTAATTTTCGTAATGATGGCATAAGCTATGAAAGTAGTAAGTATTCATTACTGTATCTCAATGAAGAATCTGAGAAATTTGATTTGACAAATAAGAACATAGAAGATATAGAGGTTGTAGAGGCTATTAATTTTAATGCTTGTCATTTTAAAAAAGAACCACGATTTAAAAATATAAATATAGAACACATTACTTTTATAGACTGTTGTTTTAATTGTGATATTTCTCATATGCTTATACAATATGAGAAGTTAAATATTGAATTTGAGTTTATAGATTGTGAATTTTCAAGAATTATGTTTGATAGTTTTTACAGTGGAAATTTAGGGTCAGGTAACAACCCACCACTTATTATTTAGTTTACATTGTATGTAGTGGGAACTAGCGATATATTTTATATAGTTTTTAGCTATATTATTTTTTATTTTAGGTGGTGGGTCGTTACCTGACCCTAAATTTCTGACCCTAAATTTCTTAAACTAGGTTTAAGGTGGCAACTGACCCTAAATTTTTGCAATTTTTAGGCTTTAAGATATATTTTTAAGGTTTGCTCTGTAAAGGAAGGAAGTGCAAGAGTGATTTTTTGCTTCGTTTTTTTCATAGAAAAATGAAAATAAGGTAGATAATAAAAGTAAAAGATTACTGCTAAAATTCTACAAATTTAATAAAGTTAGTGTATTATATGTTTTAACTTATACCAAAAAGGCAAATTGTTGAGAATAGAGCTTAAAAATATAGGAATGCTAGAAAAAGCTATTGTTAAAATAGATGGTCTTACTGTAATAGCTGGAGAGAATGATACTGGTAAAAGTACAGTAGGCAAAGTTCTTTTTTGTATTATTAAAGCTATTAGTAAGTATGAAGATTTTAGAGAATCTAAGATGGATAAAATAGAAGATATTCTTGAAGAGTTATTCTTTTTTGCTAGACGGAATATAAAAAACGAAGACATAAAAAATTATAGAACATTAAAAAATATTTTTCATATTAGAGAATATGTTCAAGTTGGAGAAAAAAACTCAAGTGAATATATTAAAAAAATGACAAACCAAATCAATAGACTACTTGAAAATGATACAAATAAAAATATCGAAAACCTTATGGAGCAATTGAAACATATAATAAGCACACCAGAAAATAAACACAAATCTATGCAAAATGCTTTAAATAAAGTATTTCACTCAGAGTTTAATTCAAGTATTTTAAAATATGGCACAAAAGAAGGGTGGATTAAGCTGTACGATAAAAAGTTGTTACTATTAGACATTAATATTATAGAGAATAAATTAAAGCTAGGCAATAATACAGAACCTATAGAAATAAAAGAAGCTACTTTTATAGAAACACCACTTATTTTAAATAATCACGACTTACTCTCAAGAAGTCAATCTATACTTGATACAAAAAGAAGAAAATCAAGATTATTGGGTGTTCCATATACCACGTTTCATACCAAAGATTTATTTGATAAATTAAAATCTCGTAATTTTGAATTTGAATTTGAATTTGAATTTGAAAATAAAATATCAGAAAGTATTGCCAGTATCATAAATGGAGAAATAGTTTATGACGATAATGAAAGAGATTTTGTATATATTAAGAATAAACAAAAAATACCTATCAAGAATACAGCAACTGGAATTAAAGCATTTGGCATTATTCAACTTTTAATTAATAGTGATTTTATAAACAGAAAAAGTCTTTTGATACTTGATGAACCTGAAGTTCATCTTCATCCAAAGTGGCAATTAAAATATGCGCAAATTATAGCTACTCTCGTTAAGCACGATATACCAGTGATGGCAAACTCACATAGCCCATATATGATAGAAGCACTTAAAAGATATAGTGACAAAGAAAATTTGGAAGATAAAAGTAATTTTTATCTAGCTGAAAGTGGTATTATTGAAGATAAAAATAAACTTTCTGAAATATACGAGAAGTTATCAGAACCTTATGATGAATTTGAAGAAATGGAAAGCGAAAGATTTAGTAATGGCTGATTTTGGAAAGTTTTTACAAACATACAAAAAATATGAATCAACATTTAAAGAGACTAGTCTAGATAATAGCCATAAAGAAAAAGAAAAAGAATATGTTTGTACGGATGAAACTCAAGTGGTAATTAATTTTGATAAAATAATGGAAGCTAGATATCCTAATTCAAATGATAGACCTAATACATTTGATGCTATTTATCGTGACAAAAGTAGCGATAAAATATACTTAGTAGAATTTAAAAATGGTCGCAATAAGCCTGACAATAAAGACATAGAAAATAAATTAGAATATGGTAAAAAAGAACTTAATAATTTTTTAAATGAACTAGGTATCCAAATACAAGAGTATAAATTCATTTTTTGTTTTGTTTATAATAAATATGAACCCAAAACTCAACGACATAAAAGAGGATTATTTAAAAGTACACTTTTTGAGTACTTGAATAAATACAAGAACGACGGTACTGTAAGTGATATTTATGCAGAAAATGTTAATTTTTTTACTAAAGAATTTAATAAAAAAAATAAAAAGTTAGAGTGTTTAGAAGTATGAGTAGCTTCTGGGCACCTCTAAAAACCCCTTTCCTCATTTTATCCTAAAATAACCCAATATATCCCCAACTTAAGGGACCTTAAAGCAATAATTAGCTATAATACTCCCATATTAACAAACTTAAAGGCAATAAAATGGCAGGATTATTTGACATACAATTTCATGAAGATAAAATCAAAGAATATCAACCACCATTATCTAAGTTAGATAAAATAATTAATTGGAATATGTTTAGAGAACCAATAGAAAAAGCATTATATATAGAACCTAAAGGTTTAGGAGGAAGACCACCATTTGATAAACTTATGATGTTTAAAATACTTATACTACAAAAGTATTATAATCTAAGTGATGAACAAACAGAATTTCAAATAAATGATAGAACATCCTTTAAACTATTTCTAGGATTAAGCATAGGAGATAAAATACCTGATGAAAAGACAATATGGTATTTTAAAGAACAACTAACTAAAAAGAATTTATCACAAAAACTATTTGATTTATTTACATCAACACTAATGAGCAATAACATTATAGTTAAAGAAGGGAGTATTATAGATGCTAGTTTTGTAGATGTTCCAAGACAAAGAAACAGAAAAATGGAAAATAAAGATATAAAACAAGGTGCTATACCTTTATCATTTGGTATAAAAGATAAGAATGGTAATTATTCAAAACTATCACAAAAAGATACAGATGCAAGATGGACTAAAAAAGGTGATGAAAAACATTATGGATATAAAGACCATATTAATGCTGATGCAAAAACAAAACTAATTACAAAGTATAGTGTAAGTAGTGCATCTTTACATGACTCTAAAGAAACTAGAAATATTATAGATGAAACAGATAATACCTTACATGCTGATAGTGCATATAGAAGTTCAGATATAGAAGAATATTTAAAAGATAAAAAATGTAAAAGTTTAGTTCATGAAAAAGGATATAGAGGTAATCCTCTTAGTGATACACAAAAAGAATCAAATAATATAAAGTCAAAAATAAGAGCTAGAGTAGAACATGTATTTGGATTTATGACTAATTCTATGAATAATGCTTTATATATGAAGTGTATAGGTATTGATAGGGTAAAGTCTAATATAGGGTTTCTTAATCTTACTTATAATCTTTTTAGGTATGAGCAGTTGGTTAGGCTTTCTAAAGTTAAAGTTATGTGAAAGTGTGTGGGTAGATTATGGAATATTAGGTATATTGCTTGGAATTAGGTAATATATTTAATAGATTTATGTGATTTATTGTAGGTTTTTATAGAAAATATGTTTTTAAATGATGGGATATTTTTTTTTGGATGGGGTTTTTGTTGGGGGTTTTTGGGAAAGTTGGTTTTTAGAGGTTCCCTATAGAAAAAGATTCTAAAAGAATACAAGAATATATAAAAAATAATACTATAAAAGAAACTTGTATTATTTTAAGTAAAGAACTAAAAGATAAAAGTATTTCTACTAAAACATTAAAAAGGTTTTTAAAAAAAACAATTTTTCCTACAAAAGAGCAAAAAAGAACTTAAATAGACAAATTAGAAATAGTAAATATTATGATAAAGTTTATCAAATACAAAATATTAAAGTATGGAATCAATTAAATATATGTGATATGTATTTTTATGAGGAAAAAAGGAAACTTATGCTTAAAGCATAAGGCAAACTTTATGAGTAGTGGATTTTCTTTAGATTCTAATATACCTTATATGTGGTCTCCTATTAATAAGCCAGTAAAAATACCAGCTAATAGGTTTGCAAAAAGAATTAATGTTCTTGGCTTTTTAAATACACTTAATAAAGATTTATTCTATAAGACGACTACAGATAAAGTAGATACAAAAGTTATAATTAATTTATTTGATGATTTTAGTAATAGAATAAATAAACATACAATAGTTGTTTTAGATAATGCTTCAATTCATAGAAGTAAGCTATTTAAAGAAAATATAATTAAGTGGGAACTAAAAGGATTATATTTACTTTATCTTCCTACTTATTCACCAGAACTTAATGCTATAGAGATATTATGGAGAGAAATGAAATATAGATGGTTTAAGCTAAAAGCTTATGAGTCATTTGACACGTTACAAGTTCATATTGATTGTTTGCTTAGTGGTTTTGGAGGGGTGTATGATATTAATTTTGGGTAGGGACTTATTCTTTTACTACTTTAGCAGGCTCCATTGCTACTTCTGCATTTTCTAAGAATACTTTTTTCCAATTTTGTAGATTCTTTGGTATAATATTGTTTTTACTTGCTATTTCATTTAGAGTATTTTCATTTTTTAATACTTCTAATACTAGTCTTGTTTTAAATTCTGTTTTATATACTGTTCTTTTTTTTACTCATTTTTTTTCCTGTTTATTTTTGTTATTTTAACATTTTTTGGAATAAGAGTTTGTATTTTATTGTTTTAAAATTATGGGGTATTATAGTTTAAATAAATTGTGCTACAATAAGCTATCTTTTTAAATTTTTATTGCCCATATAGGCTTTTTATTTTTAAATTTTATTGCGAATTGGTCTTGCAATATTATAATTTATATATTGGGAATTTTTTTGTTATTTAAAATTTTTGCTAGTTTCTTACTTTTGCTCCCTTTATTTTCTTTAGAAGTTATTGAAAATGAAAAATATAATATCGTATTTCCATCTAAATTTAAGCCTTTAGCGATACAAACTGCTAGACTTTTAGATGAGTATATGCCTTTATTTAATGAATATTATAATTATACTCCTATGGATAAAATATTATTTAATATAAATAGAGCTGAATATCAAAAAGCTAATGCTACTTCACTTTTTAATAAAATCAATAGCTTTGATGGGACTTATAATGCTTTAGAGTATGATTTGTTATCGACTAATGAGTATCATAAGCTTATTTTCATTCACGAGTTAAGCCACTCTTATCAAATGCTTAGCACAAAATGGCTTATTAAAAGAAGCATTTTTCGTCATAAATTCTAATAAAATTAACTTTTACTGATTCAGTTTGATCAGACAATTAGAACAAGATGCACATGACACGTTTGATATTTTTCCCCTGTTTAAGATGACATTCAACTTGAAGGGATCTGTTCATCAACAATTCAGTTTTACTGTCAAATTAATAAAAAAACAAATTGTAACAAATTCTACTAAAATTAACATTTGCTGATTCACTTTGATGAGTTAGTTATAACAAGACGCCACACGTCTGATATTTTCTCCATGACTTGTAACAAATCAATCTGTTCAAGCTGTTAATGGCTGCCATAAAATCATTTTTTGTATCTTCATTAAACTCTACATTTTCTGTTTCAGGAGTAAAATGATGCGTCACTGGAAGAGTTTAATATTTAATTGTCTTAGTTTTACTGAGAGCTTAAGTACCTTCTCATCAACAACAGACATCGAGGCTCCTGCACTTAACAGAAGTTCCACTACCTCTTTGTGGCCATTCCATGCTGCATTGTGAAGAGGTGTCGAGCCCTAATACAATAAACATAAAACAATATTTAAGCACAAACAATTTCTTAGTAAATAACAGACATTTTGTCATCAATTCTTCACAAACACCACAACTTTATATTACAAAAGTATTTGATAAACAATTCAGTTGTCATGATTACATAAAACAATAATTTTTTCGCAACAAATCTCGATAAAATTAACATTTTCTGATTGAGTTTGATCAGACAATTAAAATAAGATGCCACACGACACGTCTAATATTTTATTTTTCCGCTTAAGATTACATTCAGCTTCAAGGAATCTGTTGAT
>JAJVLF010000104.1 GCA_029255845.1 Campylobacterota bacterium
GCTAAAAAAGAGAAGTATGAAACACTTAAAAAAGGTTTATTACAGAAGCTTTTGAGTGGAGAGGTTAGGGTTTAGATGAAAAAAGAATTAGTAAAAAACAGTCCACAAGAGTTCTCAAACTTTGTAATTTTTAAAATAGAGGACTCAAAAGTAAATATTGATGTAAAATTTCAAGATGAAACGTTATGGCTTACTCAAAAACAGATAGCAGAACTTTTTGAAGTTAATGTTCCTGCTATCTCAAAACATTTTAAAAATATTTTTGAGACTAATGAACTAGAAGAGAGTTCAGTTATTTCCAAAATGGAAACAACTGCAAAAGATGGAAAAAACTATAAAACAAATTTTTATAATTTAAAAGCAATAGTATCAGTAGGTTACAGAGTAAACTCTCATAGAGCGATAGAGTTTAGAAAATGGGCAACTAATATTTTACACGAATATATCATCAAGGGTTTTACTATGGATGATGAGAGACTCAAACAGATGAAACACTTTGGTCAAGATTATTTTGATGAACAGTTAGAACGAATACGAGAGATAAGAGCTAGTGAGAGAAGATTTTATCAGAAAGTTACAGATATTTATGTTTTAAGTGCTGATTATGATAAAAACGCAGCTATAACAAAACAATTTTACTCAACCGTTCAAAATAAAATGCACTGGGCTATTTGCGGTAAAACAGCGGCTGAAATCATATATAGCGAAGCAGATGCCTCCAAAATATATATGGGGCTAAAAACTTGGAAAAATGCACCAAAAGGCAAGATACTAAAATCTGATGTGAGCATTGCAAAAAACTATTTAAACAAAGAACATATTAAGCAGTTAGATAGGATTGTTGTAGCTTATTTAGAAATGGCTGAAATTAGAGCATCACAAGGAGTTGTGATGAACATGAATGATTGGGTAGAGTTTTTAGATAGATTTATAGAGTTATCAAGCTATCCTATACTTTTAGATAGTGGCAAAATTTCTGCACTTGAAGCAAAACTAAAAGCACATAGTGAATATGAACAATACAGAGTGATGCAGGATAAAGAATATCTATCTGATTTTGATAAATTACTTTTAGATATGAAAACGGATGAGAATAAATGAGCGAATACCTACAATCAGAACTACCAGCAATAGAGCTTTTTAAAAAGTTAAAATATGATTACTTTGATGCCAAAGGCGAAATGTATGAGGTTGTTCTTGAAGATAGACTAACTACTTCACTCAAAAAAATAAACCCTTGGCTAAATAAAAATAACCTACAAAAAGTAAGCCGTAAAATCTTAGCTGTAAGTGGTAGCTCACTAATGGAGATTAACTCTGAAATTCATAAGCTTATAACTCGTGCTGATGCTCTATCTCTCAAACCTACACCAGAAGACAAACCAAAAGCTGTAAAGTTTATAGACTATGAGAACCTTGAGAACAATGAGTTTCTTGTAGTTAATCAAATGAAGTTCAAGGGAGAAAGAGCTAACTCTATTCCTGATTTAGTTGTATTTGTAAATGGACTACCATTAGCAGTAATCGAAGCTAAAAACCAAACAATAGATATAAGTGATATTCCAGATTTAGACTACTATCAAGCTAACTCTCCAAAACTATTTCACTACAATCAAATAATAGGTGCAATCAATCGTATAAGTGGCTTATATGGAACGATAGAAGCATCAATGAAGTTCTATTCAAAATATAATGAGAAGGCTTCTGATGAGCTTATAGAGTTATTAGATAATGAACCAACACCACAAGATATTTTAATCTATAACCTTTTTGAAAAGAGAAAGTTTCTTGACATAATCAAATATTTTGTAATCTTTGAAGTTGTTGAGGGTAGAACAATCAAAAAACTACCAAGATACCAACAACTAAGAGCCGTAAATAAAATAGTTGATAGACTTAAAAATGAAAATCGTGGTGGTGTTGTATGGCATACCCAAGGAAGTGGTAAGTCTATAACAATGATATATCTTGCTACTAAACTAAGAGCTACTACCAGTGGATTTGATAATCCTACTATTTTGGTTCTAACAGATAGAACAGATTTAGACAATCAAATCAGAAGCACATTTAACAGGGTTGGTTTTTCAAATATCAATCAAGCAAATTCAATAGCACACTTAAAGACTTTACTCAAAGATAGCTATGGTAAAACTCTAACTTCAACTATTCAAAAGTTTCAAGAGAGAGCCGAAGAGAAAAAAGAGGTTGAGGTATTAAGTGATAAGGAAAATATATTTGTTTTAATAGATGAAGCCCATCGTTCACAATATGGACTAACTGCTTCATATATGAGACAATCACTTCCAAATGCTAAGTTTATAGCCTTTACTGGAACACCAATAGACAAAGAGAACAAATCAACACTTCACGAGTTTTATGGTGGAGATTACATAGACAAATACACTATCAAACAATCAGTAGCTGATGGTAATACACTACCAATACTTTATGAAACAGGACTAAGTAAGTTCTTCATAGAAAAAGACTTGCTTGATGCTGAATTTAATAAAATGTTTGGAAATGAAAGTGCCGAAAAACAAAAGATACTAAAATCAAAAGCTACACAACTTGATAAAAATGCTACAAGGAGAGTTGAAGAGATAGCTAAAAGCATTGTAGAACACTATAAAAATAAGAGCTATTTGGACGGTTTCAAAGCTATGATAGTTTGTAGTGGAAGACCACAAGTAATTGCATATAAAAAAGCATTTAACAAGTTGGCAGAACAAGGTCAAAACAACTTCCAATCAAAAGTTATAATGAGTTTTGACACAAAGAAAGACCCACAAGAGTTTTATGATTTAGCAACACCACAAGATGAAGTAAAACAATCTATTGAAGATTTCAAACTACCATTTGGAGATGAGAACAATAAAAGCCTTGGTGGTAAAAGACAGTTTGATAATACTGCTTTTTTAATCGTTAGTGATATGCTACTTACTGGATATGATGCTCCAATACTTCAAACTCTTTATGTTGATAAGATACTAAAAGAGCATAATCTACTTCAAGCAATAGCAAGAGTTAATAGAACTCGTAAAGGTAAAAATGCTGGGTATGTTGTAGATTTCGCAGGAATAACCAAACACCTTGTTGATGCATTAGAAATATTTAGTGGAGATTTAGAACCAAGTGATGTAATGGTAGATATAGAGAGTGAAAAAACCACTCTTGAAAATAGACATACAAAGCTTGTAAATTATTTTAAATCAGTTAAGAAGAATAGAGAAAATGAAAGAGATGATTTTATACTTCAAGCTATAAACCATTTGAAGCCAGATGATATAAAAGATAAATTCAAAGAGCTTGTAAGTGATTTTAATAAATCAATGAATATAGTTCTTCCAGACCCTTTTGCTTCAAAGTATGATTATGATTTTAAACTGTTTAATGAAATAAAGATGATGGTTAGAGATAGCAAAGAAAAAATCACTCGTGAAGATAGTAAGAAGCTTCAAATGATTTTAGATGAACACCTTAGAGCTAATGGTATAGAATATCTACTTGAAGCTCCTATTGATATTACAGACTACAAACAATTTCAAGCAGAGCTTACAAAAGAGGGAAAACACAACCCACTTGACAAAGCAAAGGCAATCATAAAAGCCAATGAAGAAGAAAACCCTGAACTGGCACTTGAGCTTTCTGAGCTACTGGAAAGAAAACTAATTGATGCTAAGGTAGATAGAAAACAAGCTGTTGTAGATTTATTTAGTGATATGGAAGAGATAATTAATCGCCATAAAAATAGATATAGTAGCGCTGGGCTAAGTGATGAGAAACACCTTGTAGTTTATGATATAGTTAAAGAATTAAGTGAAGAAGCAACTGAGCTAACACTTGAAATATTTGATACACTTGATGAGTGGTTAAGTAAAAAAGCAATACTTATTCAAAGTGATGCTCAAAAAGATATGAGAAATTCTATCAAGCCAATACTCTCAAAGTATGGTGTTGATAGAAAACTGTCAAAGGATATAGTGGCTAAGTTGGTAGAAACATTTGTATAGCGTAGAGTATGGCACTAAAAATATTGTATTTAAGATAGAGCGAAAAGCTAAATTAAAAAATACATATATCAATGTTGATACTGATGGGGTGCTTGTAAAAACAAATGACACAACCACAATAGAAGATATTAATGAAATGGTTAGTAACAAGTCAGCTTGGATAAGTAAAAAGCTTGATATATTTAAAGCGATAGCAATCAATAAAGATATAAGCACAGGGTCAAGACTTTATTATATGGGTAAGAGTTATTATGTTGAAATAATTCAAAATGAAACTGCTGCTGATATAAGCATAAATTTCACTCATTCAAAGTTTCATATAACAACACCACTAAAATATACTGATGCTGAATTAAATAATGCTATTGAAAACTTCTATAAGCAAAAAGCAGTAGAGAAGATAATACCACTAACAAAAAAGTGGGCTAAGATTATGGAAGTTGTTCCTGAACATATAAGTTTTAGATACAACAAAAATAGATGGGGTTCTTGTAGCTCAACTAATCGTATATCATTTAACTATCATCTTGTAAAACTATCTTCTTCGCTGATTGAGTATGTTGTTATACACGAATTAGCTCATATAACTTTTGAAAATCACTCTAAGGATTTTTGGAAGTTGGTTCATAAGCACCTATCAGATTACAAAATTAAAGAAGATAAGATTAGAGTATTTGAAAAATTGGTTTGATTTTATTAAATTCTAAAAAAAAATAGGGTCAGGTAACAACCCACTACCTTTATGAATAGTTGGGTTGTTGCTAGACCCTAAAATAGACTTTTTGAAACATTATTTTTCAATAAACCTCATTATGATTCCCTATATCTATCAAATAAACTTTTTCATCTATAATAATTATTGATAATATTATTCTATGTTCATAATCTAAGCTACAACTATAAAAATCTTTTAGTTTCCCTTTTAGTTTATGAGTATTTAGAGATGGATTAAATGGGTCTTTTCTAATTCTAAAATTATTTTTTGAAATTTATTTTGTAAGTGAGGGTGCTTTTTAAAAAATTTCTTAGCTGTTTTAATAAAAGTCTTTTTTCTATTTATCTTATACATTAAAGCCTAATTCTTCAAAAAGCTCTTTAGGTTTTACTTCTTTAAAATCTTTAGTATCTCCATTTTTAATTTGTTTTAGTGTTTTTAAACAATTATTTACATTGACTTTAAATTCATCACTTAAAAATTTAGGGTCAGGTAACAACCCACCACTTATTATTTAGTTTACATTGTATGTAGCGGGAACTAGCGATATGTTTTATTTATTTTATATAGTTTTTAACTATATTATTTTTTATTTTAGGTGGTGAGTCGTTACCTGACCCTAAATTCAGCACTTGTATCTTTGCAATATTATTAATATTTATTTTAAACTATCAATAAACCCACTAAGCCCCCTAAAAGCCCTAGAATTACACCTAGGCTTAACCATAACTGTTATTATCTTATTACTTATCTTATATTCATCTCCACTTGAAAAGGTTTTATATTTAGGGAAAACAATACCTCTAGCTTGTGTTTTTATTGTGTCTTTAAAATTTTCTAAAGTGCTTTCATAGCTACCAGTGTTATTATGTACTACTTGGGCTATTGCTTTTTCTATGGTTTCTGCATTAACTATAACTCCACTTGTTACTTCTACTAAATTTCTCATAGCTCTTATTTGTGCTTTTCTGATACCTCTTGATATACTTCTGTATTTGTGAGCATAGCCACTTATGTATTGTATTTCTTCGCATTCTTTTTTAAATACTTCAAAAGTTAGAGATTTTGGTTTTGGTATTTTATTAGTTTTTGTGGTAGGAATAGGAGATAAATGTGTTTCTGGTTTCTTTGCTTCTGCTAAGTCATAATTTTTTATTTTATTTTTAGAATTATCCATATTTATGGGTTGTGGTATAGTAGAATGATTTATAGTGGGCATTGTCTTTTTATTAGTTATTTTTTCTTTAGGGGGTATGATGGGGTAAGATTTAGTGCATCCTATAAGGAATAATCCTAAGATGACGATTGATGTTATTTTATTTATGCTTTTCAATATCTATTTCCTTTAAGGAAATATAGTAGCAATATTTACTTAAGGGAACTTTAAGAGGTTTCTTTAAGTAAAATTTAGATAAAATACGAACTAATAAAGGATTTTAATGTATAAGCTTTTTATCTTAATAGCATTTTCTTATATGCTAAATGGAGATTATTCTAATAAAACTGAAGATAATCTAATAAACAACTTCATAACTCAAATATCTCCTAAGATGGAAAGACATCCTAAAGACTACTTTAAAAACCTTTCTTCGTATG
>JAJVLF010000105.1 GCA_029255845.1 Campylobacterota bacterium
TTGCCTATTGCCACAACAGAAGCTACTAATATCGCATCTTTTTTATACTGTTCTGCCATAATAGCATTTAAGACAGCTGGGGGTAATGCCCCAAATAAAATTATTAATGCTTTTTGTGTTTGTGTATAATCAAATATATATATAGCCAAAAGAGCCATTAGTATCCCAGATATAGGGCAAAGGATTGCTCCTAAAAGTCCTAATTTCCAGTATCTTAATTCAATATGAACAAGCCTAACTCCAAGAGAGAATAATACTAGCGGTATAGTGACTTGTGCCATCATTTGTAGTGATGTATTAATTACTTCAGGGAAGTGGACATCAAAGTAATTAAAGAAAAGTCCTGCAATTGTAGCTATGATGACAGGATTTTTAAGAATCTTTATAATCTTTGTTTCACCCCCATACATTACAGTAGCAATAGTGAATTGTCCGATAACATGCACAAGAGAAAAAGATATAAACATCACTAAAGCTTCATTTCCAAAAGCAAACAAAGCTAATGGAAAACCTAAATTAATTGAATTATTAAACATCATAGGAGGCAAAAAAGAATAAGGATTTATACCCATCATCCTCACTATAGGATAAAGTAAAATTCCAGAACCTATCACAACTATCACTCCACCTAAAGATAAATACCCTAGACTCGTAATAGAAGGAAGCTTTTCACTAATTGAATAAAAAACTAAAATAGGTATAAATATTTCTAAATTTATTTTATTTGTTGTATCCATATTAATATGTTCTTTTTTAGCATAAATAAAGCCGATAAAAGCTATAAAAATAACAGGAAATATAATTGAGAATATTTGGTATATCATATACATTACTTTGCTTTATGGACAAGATTATTCTTGAATAGTTTAGGTATTTTATCAAATTTATCTTTGAAAAAACTAAAAGCTTTATATTTATTTTTTTGTTAAATATTAAGACATATTGAGTATAATTCACTCTTAAAGGAACCTCTATTAATACAAAATAAATAGTTAATATTATCTAAATTATTTGTATTAATAGAGGTTCCCATAAAAAAACAAGGAAATAAAAATTGAAAATTGAAAAACATGTAACCGCATTAGAGAATTTTATAAAAGATGAAGCATTTAGTGGGATATTATTATTTATAGCAACAATATCTGCTGTAGTGGTAGCTAATTCTTTCTTATCTAAAGAATATTTTGATTTATGGAACTTAAGCTTAGGTGTAAGTATAGATAATTATACCATCTCTATGACTTTAATGCAATGGATTAATGATGGATTAATGGCTCTATTTTTCTTAATGGTTGGATTAGAGATAAAAAGAGAGTTATTGGTGGGTGAGTTATCTTCAGTAGAAAAAGCTAGTTTTCCTATTATAGCTGCTATTGGAGGCATGATAATCCCTGCTTTAATTTATGTAGCTTTTAATATGGATAACCCTAGAGGGTTTGGAGTGCCTATGGCAACAGATATTGCTTTTGCTTTGGGGGTATTGATGATTTTAGGGAAAAAGGTTAATCCTAATTTGAAATTATTTTTAGTAGCTTTAGCTGTAGCAGATGATTTAGGGGCGGTGATGGTTGTAGCTACTGTATATACAAATGAAATACATAGCGAATATTTTTTATATGCGGGAGCTATATATGCTTTAATCGCTCTTTTAAATATTGCTAAAGTTACATCTTTGATACCTTATTTATTATTAGGCATAGCATTATGGATTTTCATACACTCAGCAGGTGTTCATGCTACTATAGCAGGTGTTCTTTTAGCTTTTGCTATACCTGTAAAATCAACAATAGAAGAAAAAGAGTTTATAGAAAACACAAAATATTCAGTTGATATGTTTGAGAAAAACATAGATGAAATCCATATATTAAATCACAATCTAATAGATGCACTTGAGCAAATATCTCATAATTATGACAAAGTTCAAAACCCATTAGTAAAGCTAGAACATCAATTACATAGCTTATCTGCATTTATTATTATGCCATTATTTGCATTTTCTAATGCTGGAGTAATATTAGATTTTTCTTCTGTGAATAATCATATAATGATAGTTTTAGGAGTAGTTTTAGGGCTACTAGTAGGAAAACCATTAGGTATAGTTGGATTTGCTTATCTTGCAGACAAAATGAAGCTAATAAAAAAACCAGACTCTCTTACATGGAGCGAGGTAATAGCTGTTGGTTTCTTAGGAGGGATAGGCTTTACAATGTCTATTTTCGTGACACAGTTAGCATATACAGATGAAAGTGTGATGGGTGCTGTAAAAATTGGTATTTTCTTAGCATCATTATTGGCTGGGTTTATTGCTGTTATTTTATTATTGAAAGTGAATTATAAGCCTAGTGAGGCTATTAAATAATTATGCTATTTTATCAAATTTATCATTAAAAAAATAAACATAATTTAGTTTAGCCAGTTTACAGTTTCAATATCAATCAATAAAGCAAAACTAGATAATTCTTCATCTAGTTTTGCTTGTTGCTTATCATTCCATTTAAGGGTCAGGCATTGAAAATACACCGATACTTTATTGTAAAAAGTCCCTTATTATAATATAATTATATTTGGTGCATTTTCAATGCCTGACCCTTAAATTAGAAACTATCAAATTCAGATTTTTATAGGATAAGAATTAATAATTATAGGTTTATATGAAATAATAGAAGATAAATTGATTATTCTTATGGTTGATGGAAACAATAGAGGAAATATTTATTAACCCTAAATTTAGGGAACCTTTATACTAAAATATGAATATTTATTTTTACAAAACCCTATAAACTAAAGAGTCATTTTTTATAATACCAGCTTTTATAGCTTTTACAAACATACCTCTATCGCTTTCTAGTAATTGTGGCGCTGTATCATCTATTGTTTTTAATTCATTACAAATTGTGCAATTTTCTATTATTTCTAAAACTACTTCTTCTATTTGCAATTTATCTCCTATATTTAATGTGTTAATATCAAAATCAAATATTATATTTTCTTTTAAACTTCCATATTCTATATTAATGTTATTTTTTTTCACTAAATCATAGCTAATTTTTGAGCTAATTAATATAGCTCTATTTGGATTTTTTTTATAATATTTGTCATTAATTGCTCCATTTTCATCTACTGATATTTCATTTAGCTCATTTCTTCCAATCTTATCTGAGATATATAGCTTAAGGACTTTACCTAGTATTTTACTTGTTTTCATTGCTTTAAATTCCTTTAATAAAGTGATATTGTTTGATTTTTTTTATTGACTTTCATATAAAAAACTTCATATAATTAACTACTTTCTTTTATTGTTGAAATAATAGCAAAAGAATGTTTAAATAAAGTTAAAGGATATTAATGAGTAATTTAAAAAAAATAGATAAAAATACTTCTGAAAATAAAAGTGTAGATACTAAAACATCTCCGCTAAACAGAAGAAATTTTTTCAAAAAATCTATGGCTTACTCGGTAAGTGCAGTTGCTGCTGCGAGTGTTTTAGTTCCTACTAAAGCATTAGCAAATGACCCAAATATAATGAAACATGTTCCTTGGGGAACAAAGCTTGGAGACCCTGTAAATAAGTATGAGTATGGTATTCCATCTCCTTATGAGCATAATAATGTTAGAAGAGCTTCTCCTTTATTATCTTCTGGTGATTATTATGGTTCTATTACATTAGCCCCATTACACGAAAGTATGGGGATTATATCTCCTAATGGGCTTTTTTTTACTAGAAGTCATGGTGGTGTTGCTCATGTAGATCCAAATAAATATAGATTAATGATTCACGGATTAGTTGAAAAACCTATTGTTTTAACTTATGAGCAATTAAAAAGATACCCATCTGAAACAAGAACTCACTTTATCGAGTGTCCTGCTAATGGTGCTCCTGAGTGGAGAGCTCCTCAATATAACAACTTGCAATTTGCAAGAGGAATGATGAGTGCGGCCTCTTGGACAGGGGTTAGACTATCTGTTTTATTAAAAGATATTGGTGTAAAACCATCTGCTAAATGGTGTCTAGCTGAAGGAAGTGATAATTCTGAAATGGGAAGAACTATCCCTGTAGAAAAATTAATGGATGATGCTATGATAGTATGGGGTCAAAATGGTGAAGCATTAAGACCAGAGCAAGGTTATCCTGTGAGATTATTATTACCAGGATGGGAAGGTAATCTACAAGTAAAATGGTTAAAAAGATTAGAGTTTTCTGATAAACCTTGGCATGCAAAAGAAGAAACTTCTAAATATACTATGCTTCAACCAGGTGGAAAAGCAATTAGATATTTTTGGCCTATGGAAGTTAATTCTGTTATTACATCTCCTTGTCCTGAAAAACCATGGACTGATTTGAAAAAAGGCGATATGGTAGAGATTTCTGGTATTGCTTGGTCTGGATTAGGGACTATAAAGCATGTTGATATTTCTATTAATGGTGGAAAAGATTGGGTTGAAGCTAAACTTAAAGGCTTAGTTTTACCAAAATCTTGGACTAGATTTTCATTTATGTATAAATTTGATGGCAATAAAACTATTGTCCTGTCAAGTCGTGCTACTGATGATGTAGGAAGAACTCAGCCTACGATAGATGAAGAAGTTGATAAAGTTGGAGTTGAGTCTATTTATCATAGAAACTCTATACTTAGTTGGGAAGTAAAAGAAAATGGAGAGGTTAATAATGTTCATCTTAGAAAAAAAGTATAAATTATTTGTTGCAGTTTCTTTAGCTGCTATGGTGTTTGCAGGATGTATGAAAGAGGATTCTAAGGCTGGTTCTACTTCTAGTATGTCTTCTGATTCTACTCCTGCTGGTTTAGCTACTTATGCTAATGGTGCTAGAGTTGTTGATGGTGGTTTTACATATCCTATTAAAAATGGAAAAACTGCTGGATATAGTGTAAATGAAGATACTCACAAAGGTGGATATTCTTTTGGTAGAACTCCTACTAAAGCAGAAGAAAAAGCTTGGAATCTAGATATAATGCCAGATGGAACAGGTCTTCCTGAGGGCAGTGGTAGTGTTGAATTAGGTGATGAACTATTTGAAAATCAATGTGCATCTTGTCATGGTGATTTTGGTATCGGTAATGGTGGTTATCCTAAATTACAAGGTGGTAAAGGAACAATGGTAAATCAGCTTTTAAAACCTGAAGATGGTGATGAAGCTCCTATTAAGACTATTGGAAGTTATTGGCCTTATGCTAGCACATTATATTGGTATATTCAATCAGCTATGCCTTATCCTCATCCAAAAAGCTTAAGCAATGATGAGACTTATGCACTTGTAGCATACATTATGTCTATTAATGAGATTAAAATTGATGGTGTTGAATTAGAAGATGAGTATGTTTTAGATAGAGAAAAATTTCTTAAAATTAAATTACCAAATGAAGATGGATTTTATCCAGAAGTAAATGGCGATGTAGGTGCAAAAGAGATGACTAAATATCTTGGTAATCCTGAAAACTATGGAACTGGTAAAAGATGTATGAGTGATTGTCCGACATATCCTCCAATTAGAATAGGAACTCCACTAGAAAACTTTGAGCCTATCCCTAATACAAATAGAGATCTTCCTCCTAAAACTTGGAAAATTAGTGCAGCAGAAACTTTATATAGTAACAACTGTGCAGTTTGCCATAACTCACCCGTGATGGGTGCTCCTGAATTAGGAGATAAAGAGGCTTGGGCTTCTCTTTTGAAAAAAGGTGTTAATAAGGTTTATTCAAATGCTATTAATGGTATTAATGGTATGCCCCCAAGAGGTGGTACTGAATTAACTGATGAGCAAATGTTACTAACTGTTGACTACCTTATTGGTATTGGCAACTAATTAATTTAATAAAAATAAAAGGAAAAAAATGAAAAGAAGAAATTTTTTAAAAGTTGGTTCTGCATTAGCAGTATCAGCTGTTATGATACCTGCTAGTTTATCTGCGATAAACTTCAGAAAAACTAAAGCAAAAGCTTGGAGTATCCCAAATGATATGAAAGTAGCTGGTATTGATTTAAAAGGAACTAATGCTGCTATTAAAGAGATTTTTGGAACTGATAAAACGATAGATGGTAGTATCAAAATGAAAGCACCTAAAGTTGCAGAAAATGGAGCTATTATCCCTATCACTCTATCTACAAAACTAAAAGCTAAAACAATTGCTTTACTTCAAAGTGCAAATACTGAGCCTCTTATTGCTGTATTTGATGTGCATGAAAGATCTATTCCTGATTATACTTTAAGAATTAGAATGCAAAAAACAGCTACCGTAACAGCAGTTGTTCAAACAACAGATGGCAAATTATATAGATTTGGAAAAGATGTAACAGTTACACTTGGTGGTTGTGGTGGTTGATTTAACCATTGCATCGATATAAAAAATTATAAAGGATAAGAATTGAAAAAAGCAAGAATTAAAGCAAAAAACAAAAATGGCATTACTAAAGTAAAAGCTATTTTTAAACATGTAATGATAGGTGAAGATGTAGCAAAAAAGAAAGGTGTTAAACCTGACTATATGACAAACATAGTAGCAAAACATAATGGAGAAGTAGTATATGATGCTTCTATAGGCATTATGCTTTCAGTAAACCCTTATGTAAAATTTAGTTTCAAAGGTGGAACTAAAGGAGATGCACTTGAAATAACTGCTGTTGATAATAGTGGTGCTAGTAAAATCTCTAAAGGTAAAATTAAGTAATATACTTAATTTATAAAGTATGGATTGCGGATAAAATTAATATTTTTCCGTGTTTCATGCTTATCTTATGTCTCTAAACCTCGTTATTTATATCCTTAATATTATTAATACCTATAGGCTTAGTAAAACTTAATATAGCTTCCATCAATTAAACTTACTTTATGTTTTTTACAAGATTTTAATAGAATTTGGATATGAGACTTTAGTCTCATATAAGTCCCTCAACAAATTAAACACCCAAAAACCCATCACTAAAATCAATACTATAAACACTACCATAATTACTAAAAACACTCTCAATATAACTCATTAAATTATCAACACTCAAATAAGCCTTATAATCTATCCAGTTCATATATGAAAATAAATCATAAATACACAACTAATATAAAAAATATTGACAAGAAAGTTTTAATAAACAAAGTAGCAACTACTCTATGTGCATACGAAGTAATATCAGCTCATAGCAATGCTGTAAGTGGAGATTTCTTTGGACAAGGAGTAATAAATAATGACTATTTCTCTATAGCAGAAGAAATATTAGCAAGTTCTTCTTGTGATGATGAGAGAAGCTCTATAGAGTTGCATATTTCAAATAATATAGCTGGAGGTCCTCAAGGAAAAGGACATCAAGATGGAAAAAGATATAGAAGATAGATAGGAATATTTATCTTTCCTATTAGACTTCTTTCAAAACATATCAAAAGGCTATATAAATTATAGCACATCACTTTGCAAAAATAAAACCTTCACAATAGCTACGGCTATTACTTAGTTTTTATTTTCACAAATTAATGCACTATAATTCATATATCCAATTTGATAGGTTTTGAAAGAAGTCTAGTATATAAAAGGAGAGTTCCTCTACATATTAACACTCTATTAACACTTTTTTCTTATTATTTCATATATAAAAAATAAAGGATAGAAAGTGAAAAGAAGAGAAGCATTAAAGAAAATTGCATTGCTAAGCTCTATAATACCTCTTGCATCTTGTGCTAATGAAAGAAGAGGTATGATGGGGATGATGGGAGAGATGAAAGGAAGAATGGATGGCAGGATGGGGGCTATGGGTGATACTAGAATAAGAGATAATTTTCCTTTTACTTCTAAGCTATCTATTCCTCAGATAGAACCTTATACTATGAAAAATAATCATAAAGAGTTTAATTTTAATATTCAAGATGGTATTAGTAATTTCTTAGGTAAAGATATATTTACTTATGGGGTTAATGCTGAGTATTTAGGAACTACTTTAAGAGTTAAAACTAAAGATTTGGTTTCTTTGAAAATTAAAAACTCATTAAGTGAGACTACTACTTCGCATTGGCATGGGTGGCATGTGGAAGGTCAAAATGATGGCAGTATGTACCAAGCTATTAAGCCAGATACAATTTGGAATCCAAAGTTTAAGATACAAAATCAAGCAGGTACATACTTTTATCATGCTCATACTCACGGAAAAACTGGGGAGCATGTCTATAAAGGGATAGCTGGTATGATTATTGTCGATGATGAAATTAGTGAAAATTTAAAAATTCCTAAAGAGTATGGGGTTGATGATATTCCTTTGATTATTCAAGATAAGCAATTTACTAGCGATGGAGATATGCCTTATAATCTTACCTTTCAGAGAAGAATGATGGGGCATTTTGGAAATACTTTTATGATTAATGGAGTTGTGGCTCCTGAGTTTAAGGCTTTTAAAACCCTTACTAGATTTCGTATTTTAAATGCTAGTAATGCTAGAACTATAAATCTTAGTTTTAGTGATGGAAGAGATTTTTATCAGATAGCTACTGATGGGGGATTAATGGAGCAATCAGTGAGCTCTAATACTCTTAGTGTTGCTCCTGCTGAGAGAGTTGAGATATTAGTGGATTTATCTGATAAAGTAGATGATTTATTTTTAAGTGATTATTCAGGTGGTTCTTATACTAAAATAATGAAAATAAATTCTTCTAATGCTAAAAAATCTAAATATAAAATACCTAAAAAATTAGCAAAAATAAAATGGATGAAAGAAGAAGAGGCTACTCAAACTAGAGATATGGTTTTAACCATGCAAAGAGGTGCTTTAAGAATTAATAATAAATCATTTATACATGACAGAATAGATGAGAAAGTGAAGTTAAATGCAACAGAAGTATGGACAATAAGAACCAATTCAGGTCCTATGGCACATCCATTTCATGTACATGGTACTTCTTTTCAAGTATTAAGTAGAGATGGTAAAGCTCCTTTACCTAGTGAAAGAGGATGGAAAGATGTT
>JAJVLF010000106.1 GCA_029255845.1 Campylobacterota bacterium
TATCCATTTTATAAAAATTGCTATAAGGCTAAAATATAATATTATCTATTTATTTTGGATTAATAGAGGTTCCCTTAAGCTTAGAGTTTTTATTTTTTTAATTAATAGATACGGACATAACATTTACTTTAATCCCATACTCCCCCAAATCCAATGACATCTTATCAAACTGTTCTTTCTTAGATAAATCAAGAAAATTCTTAGTTGATACCATAGTCATGGTTGGATTAATGCCCACTTTCAAATACGGCAAAATTTGCTCTATGAGCTTCTTGTGAGAACCTTCAAGTATATCTTGGCTTATTAGCATATCAATTCCTCCAAAGGATTTTATAGCTTGTTTTATCGCATTTTCAACTTCGCTCTCTATTGTTAAATCACATTTAATTCCTATTTTGTCTTGTGAATTAAAAATAGACTCTACTTTTTCATTACTATCAATAGCGACTATAGTAGCACCTTTTGAGCTTAATTCATTAGCAACTTTTAAGCTAACTTCACTTGCTCCATCCACTATGATAGCGATTTTTCCTGCGAACTCTAAAGCATTGCCACTTTTTTTCAGCTTCGCTTGTTCTAGTTCCCAGTATTCTACATCAAAGATGTGCTTAGGGCTTAGGGCTTTAAAGCCACCTATTTTTTCAGCTTTTAATATGGCTTGATAGGTATGATTATTTATGTCTTTGATTATGTTTGCTTCTTTAGGGTTTTTACCAAAAGATAAAGAGCCGTTATTTGGTAGTATTGCGAAGTTTGGAGCGGGGTTTAGTAAAGTCTCATCTTTTTTGTTTTTATTAAAGTATTTTTTATAATTTGTTATGTAATCATCTAAGTCATTTTCAAAATCATCGCTTAATATAGCAGGTGTTCTTTTTGTTCTTATTACATGGTCAGGTGTTAGAGGACCTTGTTGTGAGATATTTTTGATGTCTTGCTTACTGAAATATATTGCTTCATCGCTCTCATTTAAGGTAGAAATTATGGCATGATTTTTAAGAAGAGATACTTGTTTTCTTATTTTTGCTAATTGCAAAGTGGATATATTAGTTTCTTCTTTAGGGATATTTAAAGTGGCATTTGATTTTTCAAGATATTTTTCTGCTTTGCTAACTAAATCAATCGTTTTTTCATAAGACTTTTTAGCATTATCATCAAAGGTAAATAATCCATGATTTAATAAAACCATACCTTCTAGCTCATCCCAATTTATATCTCTAGTCATATCATAAACAAGCTTCGCTAAAACAAAACCAGGCATAATATAAGGTATTACTAAAACCTTATCTCCATAAATTTCTTTTATTTTCTCTTCACCATTATTCGTATTTGTTATTGCTATGACATCATCAGTATGAGTATGATCTACAAATTTAAAAGGAATAATTGCATGCAATATAGCTTCCACAGAAGGGTTTGGAGCATTAGGGTCAGTCATCGCCATTCTTTGGTATTTGACCATATTTGTGTCATCAAGCTTTTCTAGTTTTGCCATTTTTAAAAGCATTGCCATTTTTACAGGAGCAAACCCTTGTGCCTCTATAGTGGCTAAATCCCAACCACTCCCTTTCACATATAATATGTCCTCAGTTTCTCCAAAAAGATTAGTCGAAGTAGATTTCACAGAGGTATTTCCACCACCATGCAAAACTAAAGCACTTTCTTTTCCTAGTAGCCTAGATGTATAAACTCTTAAATCTAAATCATTTGTGTATTTTTTTGCTTCGTTTTCATTATATAAGCTTTTCAATATATCCCTTTATTTATAAAAATGAGCTGATTATAACAATAATGACTTAACTTATTTACAATCATATCGAAAACTATCATCTAAATCTAATGGTAAAATTAATGTTTGAAATTTCAGATTAATCGTATCATTACATAGCTTGGTTCTAGCATTGTAGTTGTTTATGTATTTTCCCTCATATTCTACATTTAGCACAGGTTTATTCGCATTAATAAATGGTTTCATTTTATCGCATTCATTATATTCATGACATTGCTCATTAACACTAAAATCATAATATGGCTCAAGCTCTATAATCTGCTCTAAATCATTTTTTAACCCCACACTAAGCCCTCTTTTTCTCGCTTCATTTGCTATAAATTTATTATATGCTAATTGCTCTTTTGCAGTTAAATTAAAACCTGTATTATTTGTATATCCATCCATATTATCAGGCTCCACCCCATCACATCCTTTTTTAATCGCTAAATCTAATCTAGCTTTCATTATAGAAGCTAAACCCTCATTTGAAATATCTAACCATTTTTCATTCTCCCACCCATCCATGATATTACCAAGAGCAAGAGATGGAAAATCATCTTTATCATTTCTCCAGTCCTCAAAACTCCCCGCACTAAAATAGCAAATTACTTTTTTGCCATCATCTTGAAGTGATTTTATTAAACTAGCATTTGAATCAAATAAATCTATATCATATATTTGGACATCATATTTTGTGTTTATATCGCCTTTTAGTTGCCACTGCCAAGATGTATTTATATCTGGCTTATACCAGTTGCTCATAGTGATTGGAGCTATTGTAGAATCAAATATTTTTTTTGTTGAAGTTTTTTTAGTAATAGATGGATTAATGTCATTTATTTTTGGATTTTTTGTAGAAGGTGAGTCATTGCCACCACATCCAAGCAAGATAAATATGAAAATAACATATATTATTATTTTCATATTTTTAATAGACTTCTTCCAAAACCCATCAAATTGGATATATGAGTTATAGTGCATTAATTTGTAAAAATCAAAGCTGAGTAATAGCCATAGCTATTGCGAAGATTTTATTTTTGCAAAGTGATGTGCTATAATTTATGTAGCCTGTTGATGGGTTTTGCAAGAAGTCTAATAATAAAGTTTATGCACCAAGACTTTTATCTAGCTTAAACTTATCTTTATTTTTTACCCCTATAAACACCAAAAAACCTATAATAATAAATGATATTATAGAAATAATATAATACAAAATATTTGAGTTTTGTAATGTTTCCATCCAAGACATACCTTCATCTGATCCAGCTTCTTTAGTCGGAATAAATGATGATAGAGTATATTTAAATCCACTACCTACAGATTCTGTTTTAGCTTCAGGCATTTCATATATTTCAATTGTTGGGTTGTCGTCTGCTTTGGTTAAAGATAAACCACTTTTACTACATCCTATTAAAAGAATTGTTATTATGATTAAAGTTATTGTTTTCACGATATACCCTTTTTAGTTATTTCACTCTGTTATTGACCGCTATAAATGCACCTAATGATACTATCAGCAATGATACTCCAGCTATTAAATAAAATGCCTGAATCATATTCGCAGATTCATGCAATGCCATTTTAAACACAACCATTAATGACTCTATCAATAATGCAACTATTATTGTGGTTGAGAATTTTGTCAATATCCTTGAATCATTCCTTGTATTGCTAGAATACTTTTTAAACACAACTTCTTGCTCTAGTATAGTTTTTGCTAAATCAAATATAGCTAGTCCTAGAGTAAGAGTAATCACAGGCTTAAAAATAGAATCAATAGTAAGAGTATTTTTCA
Organism: Campylobacterota bacterium; assembly: GCA_029255845.1. Lineage (GTDB taxonomy): Bacteria > Campylobacterota > Campylobacteria > Campylobacterales > JAJVLF01 > JAJVLF01. Next base: position 3,564 of record JAJVLF010000106.1, read on the forward strand.
TTATAAAAGTAGTAAACTCATATATAGAATAAAAAACAGCAAATGCAGCAAATGCCACCATCACATTACCAATAATAAAATAAGAATATTTAATAAAATTAGTAAAAGTAGGATGTATTTCCAAAAACCCTAATCTTTGTAAAATACCAGATAATGTCATATTTAAACAATAAACTTTATCATTTTCTTTTATCGCTACCGTAATACTAAATGCATTTGACTCTTCGCTTAAATAAGGCTTACTTATATATATATTAGAATACGGTTTATTTTTCTTAATTTTTAATTTTTTTATTAGATAATTTTTATTTTTATTTTGTGGTTTTATAGATTTATTTCTAAAGATATTATCAGATATTTGAGATAATTGCATATTTTCTTCATCATAATCACAGTAATATACGAGCTTTAAAGAGCTAAAAAGATTAAATAAAGATGAGAAATTATTATCCTCTCCCTTAGATATATTGCTTAAATTAGATATGTTATCCATAATAAATTGGTTTATTTCTTTTTTATGGTTTGCATATACAGAATACTGCTCTTGCATTTTATTTTCCTTTATAATTGTATTATAGTCTATTAACAATTAAATATGCTTTAATTAAAAAAAAAATAAACGATTTTTGAGATAAAGGATAAATATGTATAAAATACTCTCTTTAATAAATTCTGATTTCCCAAAATCAGATTTTTACTCAATAGACATACTAGAAGAAAATGTCCCAAACATCCACTATGATATGGTGATATACAATATAGAAACACTTATAGAATTTGAGGATATGAGAGATGATATAGAAAATAAAAATGTTTATAGAATATCTATCTTAGATGATGAAGACGACAAACCTGCCTTTGAGAGCTTTAAAACTCATGCTTGGATATTTAAGGAAAAAATAGACTCACTTCCAAGTCTTGTGAAAATTATTTGTCAGTCTAGGTATTTAGAGGCTGTTGCGATATAATCCTCATATTATCAACCTAGAAGAAATACATGTTGAAATTTTTTATTTTAGGGAACCTCTATTAATTCAAAATAAATAGCTAATATTATATTTTAGCCTTATAGCAATTTTTATAAAATAGATGTAGCTACGGCTACACCGTATTTTATAAAAATCACTCTAAGACTAAAATCTAACATTATCTAAATTATTTGAATTAATAGAGGTTCCCTTTAGTCTGGAGTATGTAGGGTTTAGTGATGGAGTTATTTTTTATCGTATTAATTTAGATATTTTATCTTTTAGTTTTTTGCTTTTTTGAGTTTTATTTGTATGACTTTGCAACTTAGAAAAGATAATGAGTCAGTTAGAATTATGAGACCAATGCAAATTAGAACTGCTGTATAAATATGTAAGTATTTGACAAACTATGATAAAAGATATATACTATATGATATATCTCTAATTAAACATTTAAAATAGATTATTAGCAGAAATACCTCAATATACAGGAGTTTATTATGACACAACTAGCAAAAGTATTTTTAAATGGGCGGAGTCAAGCCATTAGAATCCCTAAGGACTTTAGAGTAGATAGCGATGAAGTATATATAGAAAAAGTAGGTAAAACATTAATGATTACCCCTAAGACGGAAAATCATTGGAATACTTTATTTGATGCTATTGATAAAGTAGATACTTCTGATTTTATGAATGATAGAATACAGCCATCACTAGAAGACAGGGAGGGTTTACTGTAATGCTGTATATGCTAGATACTAATATATGTAGCTACATCATTAGAAATAATCCTAGAGGAATATATGATAAATTCAAAAAAGTAGAAAAAAATAATACAATAGCTATCTCTAGCATCGTAGTTTCTGAATTATTTTATGGTGCATATAAAAAAGGTAGCATAAAACTAAATAAAGTAGTTTCTGTTTTTGTAGAACATTTTGTAATTTATGATTACGATAAAATAAGTGCTAGTTTTTATGCAAATATACGACACTCACTTGAGAAAAAAGGTCAAATAATAGGAGCTAATGATTTACTTATTTCTGCACATGCTTTGAGTCAAAATGCTATTTTAGTTAGCAATAATCTTAAGGAGTTTAATCGTGTTGATGGGCTGAAACTAGAAAACTGGATATAGGGAATTAGGGAGTATTTATAATGTTTTTAGTTTATTGCATTTCACCTCAGAAGAGGATGAAACGAGATAAAATAAATAATAAAAGCTTTAACTTTATATCAGGGACATTGGTTTTTGTAGGGCAAGATACATCGGATTTTAAAGGTCAAATAATTCCTCTTGATGAGTGTGAATTGCCTAAATAGTTTTTAGAAATTATTTTAAAGAAATTAAATTTAATAAATAATATAATACTTGACTCTTAAATGTTCAATGTCAAGGACGAAAGCTTTATTAGAACTTATTGTTTTTTTATTCTATTTAAATATTAGACTTCTTGCAAAACCCATCAACAGGCTACATAAATTATAGCACATCACTTTGCAAAAATAAAATCTTCGC
>JAJVLF010000107.1 GCA_029255845.1 Campylobacterota bacterium
GAATGGATAAGAGCTGAAAGCATCTAAGCACGAAGCCAACTCCAAGATGAATCTTTCCTGAAGATCCCTTGAAGACTACAAGGTTGATAGGCAACATGTGTACGCATAGCAATATGTTTAGCTGAGTTGTACTAATAGATCGTTTGTCTTTTTAATTAACAGGCACTGTCTTATTTAGTGTTTTATTCTTTTTTAGAATAAGGTTTATGGATTGTTTCTTTTATTTTTGTTCTGTTTGTTTGGTAATGTGATTTTTTTGCTATTATCTTCTATCTATTTTTACTAATATCCTTATTTATGAATATTGTTGGAGTATGATTATCTTTAGTGTTGAAGTTAGGTTTTAGCGTGTTAATATTACTTATTCTTATTGAGGTAATGAAAATAAGGTAGTATTGTATTTATTTTTAGTAGATAGTAAATATCTGACCCTTCCTATTTTTTTAAATATTGTAAATGTCTATAATAATCTGATTTTAAAAATTCGCATAAAACATCATCTAATGGACTTATAAGCTCCACCATCTCAACTAATGCTTCTTTTAATTTATGCAAATCATTATGAATAATAAACCATAAAATATCCTCATCTATTCCTCTATAATCATGAGAAATTTTATCTCTAATACCCGCTATATGTTGCCAATTAATCTTAGTATTTATCTCTTGTTTTAATGTCTCGTTTATTTTCTTAGATTCCTCGCCAATAGCTATAAACATACTATTAACAGCATTTAAGTCTTTTTGTTCATTTGCAGATATAAAATCTATCGCATTACTATATTCATCTGTATATATCCATATTTTCTCAGAGCATTCAAGCATAGTAAAAATATAAATTAGATTTTTATCATCATACATAAATAAAATCTTTTTTAGCATAATGCTTAATAATTGGATTCATAGAATGAAGATTGACAAAATCTACTTTTTTTATATGCAACTCATCTGCAATCTTGTCTCCTAAAAACATAAATTCCAAACCATTTTTTAGCTCAAATGATTTATCTCTTTCATAAAATATATCAATATCGCTATTAGTAGTCGCTTCATCTCTTGCATAGCTACCATAAAGTCCTATATTTGTAATTCCGTACTGTTCTTTGAAAGTTTCTTTTTTTGACTTTAGATAGGAGATTATTTTTTGTTTATTCATTTAAAAACCTTTTCTTTAGATATTGTAACTTTAATGGTATTATACTCTTTTATGATTTTTATTTGGTAGCCATCTTTAATGAAAGTATAAAGATATATTGTTGGGTTGTTGTCAAACTCTATATCATTTTATTTTCATTGAGAATATCTATTGTAATTTTTAGAAAAATAAATACGATAACTGCCTATATTAAAGATGATAATAAAATAAAAGTTTATTTTACCACCTGAGCCTATTTTTCTTATTGAGGCTGTAGAAACAAGAGAGTATTGTGTTTATTTTTAATAAATAGTAAATCTCTGACCCTCTGCTTGTAGTATTGAAGTTATGTTTTTGCGTACTAGTAGTAAATAAGAAGTTTATATCTAATTTATATTTACAATTTTCTAGTATATTTTCTAAATGCTTGAACTGCTTGATAGAGCAATAATCCCTCTATTAATCTAAAAATAAATAGCAAAATATAAATTAAACTACAGCATAATTTGGAAATAAGTATATTGCAATATTCTTTATGAACAATTTCTATGTTTTGAATTGGATTTATTATATAAAAATAATTTAAAATAGATTTTGGTATATCAAAATCTAAATAAAAATTATTATCTATGATTAATATCAAAGAAAAAATAACATAAAAGAACAAAGCTATTACCAATATAAGCCATAAAGGTCGCCACCAATTTAATCCAAAGTTATTAGTATGATAGTTGAAAAATAACATAACTCTATCAATGTTGTACCACTTATTGTTTTTGTCTATTATTTTTTTATGTTCTTCCATTTCTTTGGAATAAAAAGATAATGCTTCTTGTTGGTCTCTATTTGCTAAAGCTACATTTTTTAATGTTCTATAAGAATCTCTTTTATTTGCCATTATTGTAGTATCACTTTTTCCACATTCATCAACTTCTATATCTTTTGTCCATTTCACATTAGAATATAAAACATTTGCAAAAATATTATCAAACATAACTACCTTATTAAATGATGTTAAGTATAGGCTTTGAAAGTCAGAATTACCAATAGATGTATTATCAATTTGAAATATTTCATTATTTGCAATATTTGTTTTATACTCATTTTCTAGTATATTTATATTGTATAGTTTAAATTTTCCCATATTTCTAAAATTGCTAAGTTGAAATTTTTCAAAATGACAATCTCCTATATTTAGTTCCGAATTCTCTGGATTTCTTAAGTTTGATAATTTAAAGTCTTTTACAGACAAATAACCTATTCTTATATAAGCATCTCGACCACAAGTGCAATCAATAATGTTTAATTGTTCAACTACTGCCTTATTTTTTTGAGCATCTTCATTTGTATTAAAATTGTCAATATTTCTTATTTTAAGTTTTTTATCGAAATGAGACCATTGAAAATTTATGTTACAAGAACCACTTTTATTGTTAAGGTTAAATTCTACATTTTCAGAGAAATGAGTTGCTCTAATATCTATTTCTTTAATTTCTCCACTTACTTTTATTGGTTTACTTACTTTTATTTCTTTAAAATTCTCACTCATAACCCAATAGTTAAATGTGCTAAGAGTCATAAGAATAGCAACTATTCCTACATCATAATCACAATAAAAAGCATCAATATTACAATTAGTAAATTCTAACTGTTTAATATCTTTTACACTTGTGTGAATATTCGCTGACTTTATTTTCCTAAAACAAATATCGTTTTCTGGGCTATAGACAATAGAGTATGTACCATTATTTGTAACATTTATAGAAAAATTAATGCAATCAAAATGATGAAAGCTTAATATGTTATTTTGTATTGATATATTTTCATGTAAAGGATTACCGTCATCTAAATCTAAAATTGATGAAACTTCTTCGTTATTCACTCAAGTATTCCTTATATAACTCAAACAAAAACTCAATCCTATCTTTATCATTTTTAAAAGTTTTATTTGAATAACATTTATCAACTACTTTATCTAGCTCCTGATGAGCCTTTTTTAGTTTTGGTGGCATTGCTAGTGGGTCGTATAAGTCAGCTAAGCTATTATCTTTAAATTCTGCTCTTATATTTAAAATATTTTGTGCCTTTTGTTCTATCGATAATTTATTTTTATTATTTATATTTTTTGGGAATGGGTAATTATTATAAACTAATTCATTTGAATATCTATAATCACTTTTTATTCTACCGCACACAAATTTTATCCAAGTCATATGCATAAATGAAGTTAAGATACCAAAATTTAGGAAAGTAGCATTATCGATAGATAAGCATGAATCACTTGGAATATAATTTTTATCTAAATACCCGATAATTAAATATTGTCTATTTTCAGAAAAATGTCTAGGTATTAAAATAAAATTATTTTTAGGTTGTCTAACTTCTCCAAACAACATAGGATATTCTGCAAGTTTTTTTGTAGCTTCTCTATTACTGTTTGCTCTTAAGTTCCTCACATTTTCAATTCTTTGTTTTATTAATGGGATTGATTTTAAGTCATTTGGGTTTAAATTTTCTAGCCATAGACACCAACGATTTTTACCATTTAGAAATTCTTTAGCACTAAGCAAAGGCTTAATGTATTTTTCTGATAATGGTTCATTTTTTATTAATTCTTCTTTTTCTTCATCTGTTAATAAAAAATTACCTCCGTCATTTGGCATACTTCCAAAAGAAATAGTAGGGACATTGCAAATAGATTTTCTCCTTTTTTCTATAACGATATCATTTCCTCCTACTAAATAAGAATTAATATTTTGAACATTTTTTTCATGTGCTTCTGCTTTAACATCTTCATATTCATAAACTTTTTTATTTTCAGCATCAAAACTAGCAAACCCTATTATAACTACATGAACCGCGGCATTTTTCTTAGCCTCATTACTCCAATTAAAGGTCTGATGTGCAAAATGTATTTTTATATTGTAGTTATTAAATAGCTCTTTCCACAATATTCCTACCTGCTCACCTTGTGATATAGAGTTAGTAGATACAAAAGCAACTTTTATCTTAGTGTCCTTTACATATTTAGAAGCTTTTAAATACCAAGCCGTTACATAATCAAGAGCACCAGCACCTTTAATTTTTCCAAAAATTGGCTTTATATCTTCTTTTTGTTTTTTACTTTGTTTTGATTTTCCTGCAAACGGTGGATTCCCAAGAATAAAAGAAAGCTTATCTTTTTTCACAACTTCTTCCCAATCTATCTTAAGAGAATTACCATTAACTATATTTGCTGATTTATTAAGCGGAAGCCTAGCAAAATATTGCCCAAAATATTCACTTACTAGCATATTCATTTGATGGTCAATTAGCCACAAGGCTACTCCTGCTATTTGGGCTGGGAATTCTTCTATTTCTATGCCGTGAAATTGGTCAACATCGCATAATACTATCAGCGATATATCAACTACATTGTCTGAATGTAAGATTTTTAATATTTCAAATTCCAGTATTCTAAGCTCTCTATATGCAATAATAAGGAAATTACCACTTCCACAAGCAGGGTCAAAGAAATTTAAGCTTGATAATTTTCTATGAAATTCTTTGAGTTTTTGCTCTTTTTGATTTGTTTGTTTTAGTTTTTTAATGGATTCAAATTTATCATAAAGCTCATCTAAAAATAATGGCTTGATGAGTTTAAGGATATTTGCTTCACTTGTGTAATGAGCTCCTAAATTTCTTCTAAGGACTTTATCCATTATTGATTGAAATAAAGAGCCAAATATTGCTGGAGATATTTTAGACCAATCAAGATAACAACACTCTAAAAGGATATTTCTCATATCGCTATCAAAGGTTGGTATAGGTAGAAATTCTTCGTATAGTTTACCATTTACATAAGGAAATATTGCAAGAGACTCATCTATATTCTTAAGTCTTTTATCTTCTTTTGTGTTTAATACTTGAAAAAGTTCAGTAAATCTTGAGCCTATATCGCTTCCATCTATTGAAGTTTTATTTTCTATAAATTCGGTAAATATTCTTGGTTCAAATATTGATGTGTCTTCTGCAAACTGTAGGAATAGAAGCCTTACTAGAAAAACTTCTAAAGAGTGTCCATCATAACCCACATCTTTTAGTTTATCATGGAGTTTGCCCATAAGTTCGGCGGCTTGTATGTTTATAGGGTTTTCGGTTATTGTTTTATGTTTTGTGTATCCTGCGATAAATCCAAATAAGTTTACATTTTTATATAATTCACTTAGATGGAATTCGCAAGTTGTATTTTCTTCTAAATCATAAAGCCTAAAAGTATCAAAATCAGACACTAAAACATATTTTGGTAATTCTGCCTCTTTTAATCCAATAAAGTAATCTATAGCTTGAATGTATGCCTTATCTAAATCAAGACCTTTTGATTTATGTTCTACTAAAAGAGTGCCTTTCCAAAATAAATCAATACTTCCTCTTTTATTTCCAAGCTTTTTAACAGGCTCTTCAAACGAAGCTACCCTTCTGCGAGTAATGCCAAAAATATTAAAAAAGTCATTCCAAAAGCTTTGAGATTCTGCATTTTCTTTTGATTCATCTTTCCATTCTTTTGAAAAACTTATTGCTCTAGTTTTTATTTCGTTCCAACTTAATGCCACTATATGCCTTGTTTTTACAGTATTATATCATAAGGCTTTGTAGTATATATCACGAATGCGATAAAATCTAACTTCAACACTAAGACAATCATACTCCAACGATGCAATCCTTAGTTTGTATCGTTGTCTATAATGCTATTAAATCCTTATTCGCCCTCTGCTTATGAGCAAGCTTAAAAATATGTCTTAAAGATGTCCAGAAAATCGGATATTAGAGGGCTGAGCGAGTTTGCAATTTT
>JAJVLF010000108.1 GCA_029255845.1 Campylobacterota bacterium
AATCTAGGTAGCTACAAGACATCATAAAGCAATTATTTTGTTAAAAACATAGCTTTTGCTATGATTTGAACAAAATAGTCACTTCCTAATGCCTTCTATCGACCTATCTTAGGCACTTCTAATTTGCATTGGTCTCTCTAACTGAAATTCCTTCTTTATTAAGGTATCTCTTTAAATCCATAATACCAATTTCCCCAAAATGAAATATACTTGCAGCTAATGCAGCATCTGCTCCATTTTCAAAAGCTTCTTTTATATGCTCCATCTTTCCAGCTCCACCACTAGCTATCACTGGTATACTTAAGCTCGATGATATTTTATTTAGTATTTCTAAATCATAGCCATTTTTTGTGCCATCTTTATCCATAGATGTTAGAAGTATTTCTCCAGCCCCTAAATCTTCTACTTGTTTTGCCCAAGAAATCGCTTCTATGTTTTCATTTACTCTTCCACCTGCTGTAAAAATAAAATGTTTTCCATTTATATTTTTTATATCCATTGCCACTGTAATGCAAGAGCTGCCAAATCTTTTTGAAGCTTCTTTTATTAAATTAGGATTTTTCACTGCCATGGAATTAATGCTTACTTTGTCGCATCCAGCATTTAAAAGACTATATATATCATCTAAACTCGATATTCCGCCACCTACGGTAAATGGTATAAAAACTTCTTTTGCTACTTCTTCGACTATATGGACAACTGTATCTCTTTTTTCATGAGTTGCTGTAATGTCTAAAAAGACTAATTCATCTGCACCAAGATTATTATACTTTATTGCAGATTCTATTGGGTCTCCAGCATCTACTATATCAACAAAATTAATGCCTTTTACTACTCTCCCTTTATCTATATCCAAACAAGGAATAATTCTTTTTGCAAAACCTGACATTACTGAACCCTCAAACTCTCTAATCTAGTTTTTTGATCTACCATACTAGTAACTTTAATCCCAAAATTACCATCTACAATAACAACTTCTCCTCGACCAACAATTTTATTATCCACCATTATATCTAAAGGCTCATTAGTCAATCTATCTAGCTCTACTACAGAGCCTAAGTCCATATTTATCACATCTCTTAATAGCATTTTTTTAGACCCTATTCGAACCTTGATATTTATCTTAATATCTAATATTCTTTTAATATTATCTATTTCTCTATCTGCTATATGGTCTTGTAAAATTAACTTACTATCATCACCACTACCACTACCACTGGTAGGTGCTTGATTTGGACTAGATGCATGTTGATGTCCTTCACCTTCATCTATGAGTAGAGCATTAGCTCCAGCATCAAAAAACATTACAGCTTGTCCTGTTGTGCCTTTAATTTTAACATCAAAATGCATAATGCCATGAAAGTTATTTTCAACTTCACTTATATCTTTGTGAAATTTTATTGCATTTGTAGCAATAGTAAAATTAGCCTTAGAACCTACTTCTATATCATTTTTAGCAGCTGTTACGATATTAGATATCAACTCTTTAATAGAATCCAAATCATCATCTTCCATGGTATCTTTTGGGCTTCCATCTTCTGCAAACATTAAAGATGCTATAGATGTTGCTATGGATGTAGAAAAAGCTGTATATATGAACCCTCCATAGTCCCCGCTAAATTCCGATTCTACCATGCAAAATGAACCATCTATGTCAATTTCTTCAAAAGAGCATATTTTATCATTAATAATTTCAACATCTTCTCCAGTAAGTCCCTTTATTGTTTCAATTATTTTATTTTTAAAAATTTCTAAAATATTCATTAGTCATCCTCGTCTTCTAATTCATTTTGAACCAGTTCTAATTTTCTCTGTCTATGCACTTCTATTGTTTTAAGCATATCTTTAATATAATCTTGTGAAGTAGTTACTTCAGATTCTATTTTAATTGTTTTTCTATGTTTATTTGCACCAAGTGAAGCACTATACTTTTTTTTACCATTAATCTCTATGTCTATATCTAAACTAGCTGATTTGTCTAGTTTGATAATATCTCCTAATTCAAGCCTAAATAATTCAGAAAAAGTTATTTCAGTTCCTCCTAAAATAGCATCTAAATAGGAAGATGTTGTAGCAAGAATAGATTTTACTTCATCATTTCTACTTTTTGATGATTTTGTGCTTCCTGCTAGTAAATCCCTATTAGATAATCTTTGAAAAATTGGCTCTAAATAAATAATAGGATAGCAGATATTAATCATTCCGCTTGTGTTTCCTATAATGATTTCTAGGACACACATAATAACAAATTCATTTTGAGCTACTACTTGAACAACATTTGGGCTAGATTCTTTTGTTTCAATTGTAGGAAAAATTTCTATATACCCTAACCAAGCTTCTTTGAGCTCTTTTGTTACATGAACAAAAGCACTATCTAATAATGTAAACTCTATTTCTGTAAATTCTCTAACTTCATCATAAGGAGAACCATTCCCACCTAGCATTCTATCTACTATATTAAAAGCAATAGTAGGGTTTATTTCTATAATTATATTACCATCAAGAGGTTTAATTGAAAGAACATTAAACGAAGTAGGAGAAGGTAGAGACATAAGAAATTCACCATAAGTCATTTGATCGACAGTGTGCAAATTGACTTCGACTATTATTCTCATAAGTGATGAAATCTTAGAAGCAAAACCTCTTGCAAATTTATCGTGAAGCCCTCTTATAGATCTTAGCTGTTCTTTAGATACCCTATTGGGTCTTTTAAAGTCATATAGGGTTATATTTCTTTCACTATAGGTATCATCAGAATCACCAGAATCACTAGAATTATTAGAATCAGTGCTACCACCATCTCCTTCTAATAAAGCATCTATTTCTTCTTGAGTTAATATACTAGCCATTGTCGTCGCTTATATGTTTCCTAATTTTTAACAATACTCCTTTGTGTATTTGAGATATTCTTGATTGTGTAATATTTAAAGTCTGGCTTATTTCTCTTAAATTTAATTCTTCAAAATAATAAAGCTGTATAACTAATCTTTCTCTCTCTTCTAAAGTATCTATTATTTTAGTAATATGTTCAATTGTATTATCAAGTATGGCTTTATCTTCTGTAGATCTTGATGAGTCCTCAAATACTGCTAATTGCTCATCTAGTGGCATGACTGAGTATATCTCATGGGCAGCTCTAGCATTTTTTATTTTTTCTACTGTAACTTCTAATTGTTTTGCTAGATACTCATCACTTGGCTCTTTTTGATGTAGATTGTAGTATTTATGTATCTCATCAGCAATATATTTGATTATTTTTCTATTAGCCCTACTTATGATATCTAAAGACCTTAAGTAATCAAGCATAGCCCCACTGACTCTCTTATTGCAAAATCCCCAAAAATTATCATTTTGTGCTGGATCATAGGTTTTAGATTTCTTAACTAATTCTTCTACTCCTATGGAAAATAATTCTTCATATTCTATATTATCTGGTAATCTCTCTTTTAGCTTATAAGCAACATTTCTAACAGCTGGAATATAATCTGCAACAAGCTTATCTCTTTTTGCTTTATCTAAGTCTGTATATTTATTGCTCATAATTAATCCTTAAAGTGCATAATTATCTTCTTCTCTGCATAATTTTGTTTATTTCTAGGTTATGTATATTAGCTATTTTTTTCATGGACTCTTTTTCTAATTTGTTTATATGAACTCTTACACTTTCTATGTGGTCATCATATTCTTCGCTAAATCTCTCACCTCCTGATGTGTCTGTGTATTTGACTATTAAAGCTATTCCAAATTTCAAAATTATACTTATACAAAATGATGACATTAAAAAAAATAATATAATATCTAAAGCATGAGTAAATGTTAATATGGAGAAAAATGCTCCCATAAAGCAACTAAACAGGACAGAGAAGTTTAAAAAATTATTAATATTCATTGGTTAATATACCTTGGTTGTGTATTATTTTAACAACTACAAGCATATTTTATTCCAATAAACTACTTTTTATTATCAGATTTATCGGAAGGAAAAAAAGAAAAAAGTTTTTCTACTATAAAGTTTTTATCAGCCATCATAATATCATCAGGTATATTTTGACCATAAGAAAAATATGTCAATGGTCTTTTCGTATCAAATAAAAATGAGAAAATAGCCCCATAATATCTAGTCTCATCTAATTTAGTAAGAATAATATCATCAATATTAAGCATATTAAACCCTTCATAAATATCATCAAAAACTTCCTTAGTAAGATTGACAGGCAAAACTAAACTTACATTAATGTCTATATCTTCATCTTCAGAGAGATACTTTTTTAATGCCATAATTTTTTGCTTATCATATTGACTACTTCCTGCTGTATCTATAAAAATATAATCACAATTATTAAGCTCTTGTAATGCCTTAATAAACTCCATAGGATTAATAACCACTTTTATATCTAATTGCATATGCTCAGCATAAATTTTTAATTGGTCAATCGCACCTATTTTGAAATTATCAAGAGTAATAATGCCTACAGTTTTATTTCTAACTGCATATCCCTTAGAATAATCAAAAGAATATCTAGCCGCAAGTTTAGCTAATGTAGTAGTTTTCCCTACTCCCGTAGGACCCACTAGCATTTGTATCTTTTTCTTAGCATTAATAGATGTTTCAGGTTTGACTTGAATAATATTTTTAGTCAATGTCTGAAAATATCTTTTCACATTTTCTGCTTTTGTCTTCATTTTGACAGGCATAAGCTTATTACTTTGCATCATTAAAAAATCAATATGTTTTTTTTTCATATGAGAAAATTTTAATGCATTAAAAACCTCAGAAAATTCAGGAGGTATCTCAAAGCCATCTTTATGGTATCCATCTCTATCCCATAAAATATTTTTAATAACATTCATTTCATTACCGAGATTTTTCAATCTTTCTTCTAAGTTGGTATTATTTATTTTATTTGGACTTTTATCCTCTTTAGTTAAATTATTATTAATAGGAGTCTTGTTGTTAGGCTTAGTAAGATTGTTGATTTTTTTTGTATTAACTCCATCAAGTCCTCCACTTTCTTCCACAAGCTTAGTAATTTCTTTCATATCTTCTTTAAGAGAAGTTATTATATTAGTTTTATTTGGTTTTGTTGATGCTGTGGATGTTTTAATATTTTGAGTCAAAGGATAAGAAGAATTATTACTATCATTATCTAGTAATATAGTTACTTCATAAGTAGTTTTACCATTTTCTGTAAAAGATCTTGAACTTAATACTTCTATTTCATTTCCATACTTTGCTTTAGCATTTCTTAGAGCATCTCCCATAGTATCGCCAATTATGGTTTCTTTTTGTAATATATTATTATTTACCATTATACTCTTTTATGCCTTTTTTCTTTCGATGATATTAGTTTTAGATTAAACTAAGCTAAAAGTTGAATAAATTCCATCTTTTTATAAATCACTCCTTGACTTCTCCCCATTTTTACCATATAATTCCACCTTTCAAATCAAGAAATCTAATCGCCTATTTTTAGGCACTATTATTTTTCCAAAAAAAAGATTTTCTCATAAGAGATAAAGAAGAGACAAAAAATCTTTACAATTAGCATTTGAAACAAAGGTCTTTAAAAACTAGGTTGTCAAAAACACAAATATTTCGAAAAAGTATAGAATATTATATATGTTTACATATATAATATAACATACAAGAGTTTTAAACTTCTGACTATTTATCTATAAAATACATAGTATATTTATATATTATATATTTACAATAAGTAAAAGGAATTTAAATTCAACATTTAATTATGAAGAGTTTGATTCTGGCTCAGAGTGAACGCTGGCGGCATGCCTAACACATGCAAGTCGAACGAGAACGGGAAAAGCTTGCTTTTCTGTCAGCTAAG
>JAJVLF010000109.1 GCA_029255845.1 Campylobacterota bacterium
TTGTTTTACAGAAACAGAAATATCAATCATATAGTTTTATCCATATCGGAATTATTTCAATATCATTTAATTTGATGTGAGTACTGCAATTTGATTGGCTGATCTGCCTGGAGAAAAATTGGTTATACTTGATAACCTGGTTTGGTATTGTGACGTTTCCAACATATTCATTCGCCAACGACAAATTCACACAGTCCATGAAATAACCGCAATAAAAAACGAAGAATTATTAAATTTTGTTGTAAAAATTAAATCATAAGGAATGTGTTCAATTTTTGAACAGGTTATACTGGCATAACCTGGTTTTGGAACAACTTGGGATTTTCATAAAGCGCTTCGCTATGTGCTGGCAATGCTTGAATACTATCTTAAACAATAAAAACTCCAGATTTATTGGGCTTGATTTAGGTCATATAAAATATATAATGAATTATGCACACATAATATTGTTCTTTGTAGATTTAGAAAAAACATTCGATTCTTTAGAATCGCATATATGGTGTAATTGTTAGCGTGCTCACCTCGAGTGTTATAGATCGTGAGTTCGAGCCCTGGTCGGGTCAAATCAAAGACTATAAAATTGGTATGTGTTGCTTCTCCGCTAAGCACGCAGCATTAAGGAGTAAGAGCAAAGACTGGTTGGCTCGGAATCAGAATAATGTGTCTGAGTGGAGCGACATGTCTATCCCCGGACAGTTGTTTCAGTGAGCTAGCACTATAAAAATCCAACTCAGCGTGTTGGTCTAGAACAAAGCGGACACTGTCATTATTTCATGAAATTGTGACACGTTTTTTGCCATGGTATAGCTGAATAATTGCTAATTTGGCGTTAAACCATAATCACTCATTTAATCACTATAATCTTGTAATGTTCATATTTCTTTAAGGGTTAATGTTTTCATTTTAGTATTTTATCTTTTGTATGAAACAGATGTGGAAATTGCCGTGTGTTTTTTTTGACAAATTTTTGAATTTTTAAGTTATTTTGCTAAAATCAAGATAAAAGAAGGAAGTAAAATGCAACTTCAAGTAGATGTAAATAATATAAAATCAACTATTTTTTTAGAATTATTAAGCTTGTTTAAAAAAGATAATATGATAAATGATTACAAAATTATAGATAATAAAACTAATTCAGATAATGAATTATTAAATGATTTGAATATGATTGGGGAAAGCATAGATAATGCTAAAAAAGGCTTAGGTCATCAAACTTCAAAAACTGTAAATATTAAAAATGCCTAAATATAAAGTGATTGAACAATCACTTTATCAAAAAGCTTTTAAAAAACTATCTAAAACATATAAAAATATAGGAGATTGATGAAATGCATAGCTATGTTGGGTTTAAAAAAACTACTGTTGGGTATGGATTACTGTTGATAGATATGAAAAAAAGTTTGTCAATTTTGTCATTGGATGCAGGGGAGTTAAAACAGGAAAAAAGTTATGGAAAAAAGTAGAAAATAAAAAAAATATTGATATGATAGCTACTGATTATTGGAAACCTTACAATAGCATACTTCCATCATATAAGCATACACAATCAAAGGCTGAAACATTTACAGTAGAAGGATACAATAGTTTATTTAGACACTTTTTAGCTAGAATGAGAAGAAAGAGTAAGTGTTATTCTAAGAGTTTAAAGATGCTCGAATATTCTATTTTATTATTGATGCATAAATGGAATGGGACTTTGTCTATATTAGATTAACAATGCCAAAAAATATAATCAATTTATAAAAACTAAAATAAATGAATTTCCAAAAACAATTCATATTGATGTAAAACAAATACAAAGAATTATATCAACCTATAAAAGAGAAACGCTACTAGAAGATATGAGTAGCTTATTTTGTATAGGGAAATATCATAGTAATGATAAAGCTCGTTTAGCATATAGCTCAATGCATAAATCAGGAAGTGTATTTGCTGAGTTTATTGAATCTTTATTTAAAGATTTAAAGCTAGATATTTTTATCCCTAGAATGCTAAACATAAAACTACATCATTATTCTAAAATACCCCTAGAATATAAAAAAGAATATGTAGGCTCAAGTATGGCTTTAAAACAAGAAAAAGCAATAGAATTTTTTGACAATATGAAACAGCTAATATTTATAGAAAACAATGAAATAGATAGATTTAGTCTAATATCTATATATGTTAGATATGCTCTTAGTTTGCTTCTAGGTACTCGCTCATTTAATCATTCTTCTTCGTTACAAAAGATAAGTTTTACTATGGGTATATTAAATATATCAGAAAAATCTAATACTTTATTATCAGGAATAAGGATTATTCCATTATGTGAGAGAGCAAAAGATATTATTATTTATTATCAACAACAATGTAAAGAAATGAATATCTTAAGTGATAATATATATTTTAAATACGATGGTATAATTTTAAATACGAAGTACAGTCTTTTAAAATATAAAACTCACTCTTTTACATATTTTATCTACATATTTACAAGTTTTATCAAGCTATCTCTTCATATCTTTTAGACTTAACATACTCAACCCCATAAACCTCACAAGCATCTTTAATATCCATATAAACACCATCACCAATATCAACACTATCTAAATCATACTCTAATGCAATTTCTATCTCTTCAAGTATTTTTTCTTCTTTTGCTATTTCTTCTACTACCTTTGCATTATATAATTCTTGTTCCATATCCGCATTGCTCATACTCATTGTTTTTCCTTTTTATATTTTTGCATAAGATAAATAATTATCTCATAGCTTACCTACTTTACTTAAGGTCTTACATCAAAGAATGCCAAAATTATGATAGCTTAACTAAAAAAACTCCCAACCAAAGCACTCTTCTTACTCTCTTCATTACTCCTAGCATATATCTGAGTAATACTAATATCACTATGTCCTAATATTTCTGATATAGTAGATAAATTAACATTTTGAGCAACAAGCTTCATAGCTAAAGTATGTCTCATTATATGTAGTCCTGATTTATTTATATTAAGGCTTTTAAATATCTTTCTTACTATTATAAATAAAAATGCTCTATCTATTAGATTATCTTTATTAGTAGAAGAAAAAGCAATATTACTATGCTGTATGTTTATAAAATATTTAAATACCTTTTCAATAGTAGCTGGTACATAGGCTATTCTTTCCTTATTACCTTTACCTAAAACTTTAAAAGAATATACATTACTTTCATTATCCAATATAAAATCATCAACCTTTAATCCTAAAACTTCACTTACTCTAATACCTGATTTTAGTAATATATATATAAGTAAAGCATTTCTAATAGCAACTTTATTTGATATAGATATTTGTTTCTTTTCTACTAACTTAAATGTATCTATACAGTATGTATTTACTTTTTCTTCTTCATCATTATTAAGATGAATAGGAATACTTTTTTTAACCTTTATATTTATATTTTTAAATATCTTAAGAAAGTTATAATTAGAATCATTCTCATCTGAAATAAACTGGAAAAAACCTTTTATAAAAATAAGATAATTCTTTTTAGTAGAAGCTTCCCATTCTTTATGATTAAGAAACTTGATAATTATACTTTTATCAATATCTTTTATACTCTTATCTTCATCTAGCTCTTCTATTATAAACTCATAGAATAGATTAAATACTTTATTGTATTGACTGTAGGTATGTTTAGATAGCTCATTGTTATTTTTAACTTCTAAGTAGAACTTTTTCCATTTTAAGATTGTATCAAAGAGATTATCATGCTCTAGTTTCATTTTGTGATAAAACCTATTTGTTTTGTGTTTTCTTTTGCTTCATTTTGTAGCTCTTGCATATCTGATATTGCTGATATTACTTTGCTTAGAATATCTTTTGTGTCTTTGTTGTCTGACTCTAGGGATTCTAGTCTTTTGATTATGTCAAAATATGGGATGTTTTGGGATTTTACTTTTACGAATGTTCGCATAATTTGTTTACTTGTAGTTATCGCTATATCTCCATTAAGAACTGTTGCTAACATATATACACCTTGTTCTGTAAAAGCAAAAGGTAGTTTTCTAGTTCCTCCCCAATTTGAAGTCGCAAAATGCGACTTCAAGTCATTAGCTTCTTTAGTTGTAAGTTGAAACATAAAATCATCATCAAATCTATCTATATTTCTTTTTACTTGCTCCATTAATCTTTTTGTTTCTACTTGATAAAGCTCTGCTAAATCTTTATCTATCATAACTTGTATCCCTCTTATGATATGTATTTTATTATCTATATTTATTATATTATCCATCTATATTCCTTTTTGGTTATCTCTAATACATCTTACAGAATAAGACATTTCCTTAATGCCTAAAAATATATGAAAATCCCCACCTACAAACCAAGCTACTTTAGGAATATAGTAAGGGTTATTATAATCAACAATATCACTAACCCAGTATCTAACTATATTAGGATTTATATTCTTAAAAGACTCATCTATCTTTTTGCTTTTAAGGTTTATCATGCTAGTCATATCATCAAATTTTGGTAAATACCAGTCATTGTAATTTCCTAGAGTTAAGCTCTTACAATAATTAACAGCTTGATTATAATTCTTGTCCATATTGATTACTTCTTTATTGTCTTGCCATACTTTATTTAATCTTTTATCTATGATTATTTCTCTCGCATTATTCCTTATGAAGTTATTTGAATAATTGGATATATTATTTTCTCCATTATTATTATTCGTATTCCCACAACCTAAAAAGTTTAAAATTATTAGAATCTTTAATATTATTAATTTTTTCATTATGTTGAGCTAAGTAGCCAATTTACGATATTTACGATAAGATTTCCTATATTGGTATATAGCCATATAGAAAGATTAGTATATGTTCCTATTAAAATATTTAATACACTATTATTAATAAAGTAAGCTTCCAAAAGAAGTAAAGTAGACCCAATACCTATGAATAAAGGTACTAATATTATAAAATTTATAAATGTCTTAGAGTACTGAACAACCAATTGTGCAAATATGACTAATGGGTATATAGATATTAATATAAATACAATCATTGAGCCCCATTTAACTAAATTAATATTTAAAACATATTGACCTATTTCATACCCTAGTATGCTAACGGCAGGCATATACAAACCTAGAGAAGCAAGAAATATTATCATGCCTGCAAATCCCAACCAGTACCATAAATAGCCTATAGCTATTATAGGCAATAGTAAAACAAAAAATATAGCACCTGAACCATCATTGTTACGATTATAATAATAAGACATTGGTTAACCTTTTTCTAGTTTTATATAAAAATATTTAAGTTAATATATTGAATATTATAGCATAACTTATCTTAATAATAAACATATTAAAAAAAATGTTTATTATTAGAAATGTACTTGTATAAATACAAGCATAATAAATAATATTTTTATAGAGATAAAATATTATTTTGTGATTACAGTTTTATTTTTCTAAAATATTTGATAAAATAGTACATACCTATATATAGGAACTATACTCAAAATATTAGCCATATTATTAACATAATTTAATCTTGTGTATATACTTATAGTTTTTATATAATATTGTTTGATATAACAATAGATAAACCAAACTGGGGAAAAGGTGATTATAATTTTAAGAGTAATAAAATTGTTATTGATGATTTTGTTATTTCAAAATCTAATATCAAGAATTAGTCCAATAGTAGCTAGAATATTATATTATTTAATGTCCTTAACAAAAGTCAAGGACTGAATTATTAGCTAATAAGATGTAAAACCCAAACATAAAAAGGTATTCGAGGTTTTTTATTTTTATATTGTTTAAAATCTTCACAAGCCTCATCAATTTTATCATATATATTATCAATTTTGCCAGTAATTTTTTTAATTGCAATATTAACTGTAGTGTTTTCTTTTTTATCGCCACAAGCTACCCATATTTCATCAGCAGTTTTAATTCTATTACAAGGGTTTGAAATCATATTAAAATATTCTTCCACTTGCTCATCATTTATATCCAAACTATCATCATTACTAAAAAAACTTTTAACTTCCTCTAATTTGCATATTGACATTTGTTTCCTTTATAAAATAAAATTATTTAAAAACCTTGAGTCTTATTATAGCTTTAGAGAGAAAAACTCTCTAAAGCCTATTTAATTAAAGAAAAACTTCGATTAAATATACAATTAACTCAATAATTGTTATAATAAGACATACATAGTTCATTTGTATGTTCTCCTTTCGGAGTTTCAAATTTACTACAAGGTAGGGTCAACTACTTTGTAGTAGAGAAACCCCACGAATATTATACTAAAATATTAGAAATAACTTCCTGTATTTTTTAAAAGATATTTCAAGTTCTCAATAACTATTTTTTTATTTTCTAAAACCCTACTGGTTTTGTTTTAAATTATGATGCATGCTCATATTTATACCTTTTTATACTATATAATTCATTGATTTTATAAATGAGCAATACTGTAATAGGTTATGCTATACACATAATTTAATCTTATGTGTACTATAATTCATTAGTTTTCTAGTTGCAGCAATGTATGGTCTTGACTAAAGTTTATTTCATATTTTCAACATTGAAATTAAATAATTCCTTATTTCAAAAATACTAAACATCTCCTTTGTTTACCTAAAAAACTTTCAATCAAAGCACTATTTACTCTCCTAGTTACCCCTAACATATATCTGAGTAGTATTATATATAATAGTTTTATTAATCATCGAGCCAGTTCAGTTTGGCATTATATAAATTACAAGAAATTTTAATATTTTAGATAATTATATTAAGATAGAAAATAAAAAACATAGTTTAAAAGCTATATTTATTTCAAGTGCTTTTGCAAAAAAAGTTAAAGAATTTATGGATGATAAGCTCATGATGTTTTATAGAATCTCGTTTCTTTCATTTAGTGTTTTAACATAATTATGAACTTATTACAAAATTTAAAAGTTGATGGAAAGTTGATAATCTGTTAACTTTAAACAAGTGTTTTTATTGAATACTTCGTTAAGTGAATACCCTTATATTTTTATCTTTATTCTGATAATTTTATAGTATAATATAAGTATAAACTTAACAACAAGAATAAAGGCTCAAAAATAAAGAAATATATAGCTTATACAAGAGTATCAAAAGAAACACAAACTAATGATAATCAAAAAGTAAAAATACTAGAATATGCTCATAAAAATAAATTCATAATTAATGAAATAGTAGAAATTAAAATATCTTCAAAGAAGAAAAAAGAAGATAGAGAAATTGATTCTACTTTAAATAAATTAGATAAAGGTGATACACTTCTAGTTTATGCTTTAGATAGAATAGGTCGTTCAACTATTGAGACATTACAAATTATTGAAGATATTAAGAATAAAGGAATAATACTTATTTTTGTAAATGATAATATTATTATAGATAAGAGTAATACAAATCCTATAAATGAAATGATGCTAACAATGTTAAGTGGTTTTGCACAAATGGAAAGAAGCTTTATATCTCAAAGAGTTAAAGCTGGTTTAGAAGCTAGAAAAGCTAGAGGTATTGTATTAGGTAGAAAAAAAGGAAGTCAAGGTAAGTCTATATTTGATGAGAAGAGAGAAAGAATACAAGAGTTATATTCTTTAGGATTAAGTATGAGAAAGATATGTAATGTTATTGAGGTAGGGACTTATGTCTCACTTTCTAATTATATTAAGACTAGAGGGATAATTAAATAATATTGGTTTTCTTTTATTTCTTGTGGTATTTATTAAAATAAATCTCTGAACCAACTTATTTAAATAAATTTGAGTGAGAACCAACTCTAACTAAAACAAGTTCATCATTATTATTATCAATAAAGTATATCACGAGCATATCTCCACTAATATGAAACTCTCTAGTATCAGTCCATTTTCCATTTAAGTGATGCTCTTTAGCTTCAGGTGGTAAAGTTTCATTATTTAAAAGTTTTGCTATATATGATATATATTTAGTGTAATGATTGTTGCTCATTTTTATTTTAGATAAATCTTTAATAAAAGATTTTTGTCTTCTTATTTTAAGCAATGTTTAGTTTCTTTTTTTAAATCATCAAATGATATAACCTCACTATTAAGTCCTACTTTAGCATCTTGAATAGCTTTTATAGTTTCATCATTTGGTATCTTTAGTTTAAATGGTAAGCCTCTTTCTAAAACAGATTGAGTCAAAAACATATTAATAGCATCACTTAAGCTTACACCATATTGTTTAAAAATATCTTTAGCTTGTGCTTTCATATTTGAATCTAAATAAACATTGGTTCTTATTTTTGTAGTTTCTGTATTAGCCATAATAATTCCTTATTTTATATAGCTGTAGTATAACACAATAATTGTGTTATTAGTTTTAATTTAATATATTTACCTTTAGTTTTATTGAATTGGAGGGGGAGATGAAATCTTAAAAAAAAGTTTTTCAATTTTTCGCAACAACAAGATTATTATATATTGTTTTTGTATTAGAAATATATTTAAACAAAGTATTAAACAAAAAACACTTGTTTAAAGTTAACAGATGGTAGTTTTATTCTTGATTAATATCATCATTGTTCGCTTAGTTTTTTATTTTTTATTAGCCGTATGATTAAAATTTATGGAAAGTGGTAAAAGAGGAGTTCTTTTACAGTCTCGTAAAAATAGAAACGAAGAATATGTACTCCCCCATCTAGAAGATGAGGACTAGAAGTATTATTTTTTTGTACTTTTTGATGGCTTTAATTCTTTTGTATTCCCTGGTGTACTTTTATTATCCCTACGCCTTTGGTCTAGCTTGCCTGTAGATTTTGCCTTAGGTTTTGGTCCTCGTTTTAATCCCATATAGTTTTTTACCCCCTTCCACTATAAGTGAGTTTTATCACTTTTTAGCGAACATTCACAAATCTTTCCTGAAAACACTATAATAAGGAGACTTACAAAGGTATAATTTCTGGGAACAATGAGTTTCCAAAAAATTATACTCCCTTAACAAAGCACTTTAATAATTTTATTTTGACTATTTTGAGAATGTTCGTTTTAGTTGATTTGGATAATTATATCATTTTTTATAAAAAAACTAAAATATAACGAATAAAACAACATAAGTTTGTGGCATAAATTAAAAAGGTG
>JAJVLF010000011.1 GCA_029255845.1 Campylobacterota bacterium
TTTGGAAATATTTAGCAAATTGTTGTGAACTTAAAAAATATCCTCCTAAATTTAAACCTAAATTCTCTACAAAGTCATCATACTCAACATCTAAAAAATGTTTGCCGTAATTTTTATTTCTTGGATAGGCATTATTTACTAAAGCATCTATTTTTTCGTATTTATCATCTAAGTAATTTATACATTTTTTTAATGACTCTTTTGAAGTTATATCTAATGAGATAAAATCAATATTTTCAGTTTTGTATTTTTCCGATAACTTGTCTTTTACTTCATTCCCTAAGTTTTGATCTATGTCAGCGATTATAGCTATACCATTATTTTCTATGACGGCTTTTATAAATTCTTGTCCTATTAATCCTGCGCCACCTGTAATAACTATAATTTTATTTTTAAGCATTATTTCATTTTCTTTTTAGTTTTTATTATTCTACTAATTTTAGCAAACCCTAAACTTAACTCTATTTTTGTTTCTATTTGTGTCTCATCATCTTTTAATTCCATCGTTGGCTCTATCTCTATGACTTTTTCTAATAAGAGATTAGACTCTTTAACTAATTTGTTTTGTTCTTGTTTTGTTTGCTTTTCACTTATAGAATTTAAGTTTCTTGATAATTTTTTGATATTTGCAAATGTTTCTATTATTTTTATTGTTGTTTGAGTGGCTATTTTCCCTTTTAGTATTGTAGCTAACATATATAAGCCTTTTTCTGTGAATACTTTTGGTAAATGTGGGGAGTATTTTAGTTTAGTGAGGTGGTGAAAATTTTCCACCACCTTTAGTTTTTCTTCTTTTGTTAATTCTATGATATAATCTTTAGGAAATTTATCTAAGTTATTTTTTACTGCTTTATTAATCTCTTTAGTTTCTACTCCATATAAACTAGCTACATCACTATCTATTAAAACAATATTTCCTTTATATTCTATTAATTTACTATCTAAGCTCTCAAATTTGACTACATCTATCATATTAACTCTCTCATCAAAAACTCTACAAACTTATAATCAAGTTCTGTATCTATATCGATAGACCTCTCTTCTGGCATAATATATAATCCAGTATTTTCTAAAAAAATAGATTTCTCATTTAAGATAATATCTCTTTTCCATATATAAATAGAGGCATTCATATCATAGCTTTTTGGGGCATCTTGTCGTCTTAGTATAGCATTGCTTAGAGGCTTAGAGAGAGCAACCTTTCCACTTTTATCAACTTCTACAAGGTTAAAATATGGGCTTCGTCTGCTCGGCATGGCTGTTATTAGATTATCATTATTATTATTTAGAAATTGCTTAAATGAATTTAGTATATCATCTACTATCCTTAATGGTGCTGTGGCATCTAAATCTACAATATAGTCGTATTTTTCATTATAATAATCTTCACTTTTTATAAAAGCATCTCGTATCACGGCAATTTTACCAGCAGTATCACTTGCCATTTTTTTATCTCTTTTGAAAAATACCTCTGCCCCATATTCTTTAGATATACTAGCAATATTATCATCATCAGTGCTAATTACGATATGTTCAAACAACTTACTTTGTTGTGCTTGCTTGATAGTCCAATATATTAAAGGTTTTCCATTAATTAATTTGATATTTTTATTTTTTATACCTTTTGAGCCACCTCTAGCACATATCGTGCATAATACTTTAGGCATATTAGAATCCATGATCCCCACAAATTCTTCCATCTTTAGTAAAACTAAGCCAATCAGTATATATATTTTTATTTTGCATTTCTAAATACCAAGATAAAGAATGTATAGCACCTACACCCCAATCAATATCTGTAAGTATGTCAGATATATAAACAATTAAATACGAATTTCCATTAATTTGAATATCTTTTTTGATATGATATTTTTTATTATTTAAGTTAAAAAAGATATTTAATACACCACTAGCATTTGTAATATCATCTGCGCAATGAGGGACATTAGTCATTAAAACAACAGTATCAAATTCCTTAGACATTAAGCCATAACCCCAATGATTATATGAAGCGGGATATACCCAAGATTTTGCTCCACTAGCAATATCTGTTGAATATAAGCTATTTGTATTTTTTATTGAATATCTAAAGCTAGTATTTAATCTTGATGGTATATTATCTTCTGCTAAACCTACCGTTAATATCTCATCTTGTTCGTCTTCTAGCTTAATTTCAAGGGCATTATCTCCAGAATTCCAATCTATAACTTTATTTTCTGTGTTGTGTTTAGATTTTATAGAAACTTGTGCTTTCATTTGTGCTTTTATATTTGTCGGGAAAGAAGTTAATAAGCATTGCATATTTTTTGGTTTCACACAAGCCATTAAGGAATGTATGCAATTATCTTTAATTGGAGGTGATATATAGTCTTTGTTTTGCACTAAAGGAAAACTATGAGTTACCTCTAAAAATTCTTTAGACTTATGATAATTACCACATACAAGTCTTGGGAAAACAGAATTTGATACTAAAGTAACAATGCAAAATATATCATTACCTAAATTTGATGTATCAAAAATATCGTCAATAAAAATTATTTGAGAAGAAAAGGCATTACTACACTTTGTTTGATGCTTGATAGATTTAATAATCTCATTATTAAAATTTCTTAATTCAATTTGTATTGTTAATGGCTGTTCGAGATTTTCTTGACCGTTAAATATATGAAAAAATGGAGTAATGCCATCATTAAACTTACATAACCAATTTGTTTCTTTTGATGTTGATTTTGTATATGCTTCATGAGAATTTTTAACTCTTCCAGCTGAATGCACTGCGCTCACACAGCCATTTGCTTCATAAATAGCAGTAATACCAGGAAATGCAAATTTCACATTAGAACTACTGTTGTATTCTACTTCAATCATTCCATCAAAATCATCAGAGCCTAATATTTCCTTAACTGAGAAATCATTATGTTCATTGATGATTTTATATGAAACAGTATTTACTAATTCACCTTTTTGATTATACATTCTATAAACTACAGAAACATCATCTATGTTATTTTTTATCTTCCAATAATCAAATGCTAATATTCTTAAATCAGTATTT
The DNA here is from genome assembly GCA_029255845.1 of Campylobacterota bacterium. Classification (GTDB taxonomy): domain Bacteria; phylum Campylobacterota; class Campylobacteria; order Campylobacterales; family JAJVLF01; genus JAJVLF01. The sequence continues at coordinate 3,056 of JAJVLF010000011.1, forward strand.
TCTCTTATATGTATAGGGAAAATAGCTGAGGATCTATGATTTTGCCATTTATCTCTCATCGCAAAATCTGATGATAGGGAGTTTTGTTTCATATTTTTACCTTTTTTATTTTAAAATAATATTGTGAATAATATCTACAATATTTTTACCATCTTCAAAACTACAAAGTATTTTATCATTATTATCTAGCATTTCTTGATGCATTTTTATATATGTCCAATTTCTATCTATTTTGTCCAATTTTATAGTTTTTCTTTTACCACTTTTACTATCAATAGTAATAATATTTTCTATTATATTTGCCTGTATTGTATTTTCTTTCGTGTGGATTATCATTTGTCTTATAGGGGTTTTGCTTATATAGTCCATAGTTATATTTATAATGATTTTATTTTTTGTTGTAGCTATGGCAGTGAAAATATCATCTGAATTAATTTCTAAATCACTTATTTTTGTATTAATGGATTGCATTGTGTCTATTTCTCCAAATAGCCAATTAGCATAATCTAATTCATGACTAAGGTCTCGTAATACTCCCCCACCTTGATTAATATCTGCACTATAAGATTTTCTATAATCACTCTTAGGTCTCCAAGTAGGTAGATATTGACCACATATTATATTTGCATAATAAATTTGCTCATTTTTTAATATTTCTTTTAGTTTTTCTATAATAGGGTGAAATCTTAAATTGTATGCTGTATAAATCTTATTATTTGTTTTTATATCTTCATATTTTTTGTCATATAATGGCTTTTCTACTAATATTTTTTTATTACTTACTTTATTGCAAATATATTTTAATTGTTTATAATGCTTGATGGTTTCGCTAGAAATTATAAAATAATCATAAATGCTAATGTCTTTAATATCATCTAATGTTTTAAATGTTTTGATATTATCAATATTTTGTTTTGTTACAACATCAATATTTTTTACAATTTTAAAATCTTTAAGTATTGCATAATGTCTTTTGCCAATTGAACCATATCCTATAATTAATATTCTCATTTAAGAGAACCTATATTAAAATATTTTATGGTATTCATTATTAGCTTTTTCAAATTCTTCAATTCTTCCAATATCTAGCCAATATTCATGCATAGGAAAAGATATAGTATTTTCATTCGAGTTTATTAATTTATCAAAAAGTGTAGGCATATCATAAAATTCATTTTTAGGAATATTTTTAATCACTGTAGGAGAAAGCATATATATACCAGCATTTACAAAAAAACTATGAGTTGGCTTTTCTTCTATGGATATAATTTTATTATTATCTATATTCACAACCCCATAAGGAACTTCCATATCATACTCTCTCACACACATAGTAGCTACTGCATTATTTTTTATATGAAAATCTTTTAAATATTCGAAATTAATATTAGTAAGCAAATCCCCATTCATTACAAAAAAATCTTCATTTAGGTAGTCATGCATCAAAGACAAAGCCCCTGCTGTCCCTAGTCTTTTATCTTCATAGATATATTGTATGGAAACATTAAATTTATCCCCATTCCCAAAATATTCTTCTATCATTTCAGATTTATAATTTACACTTAAAATAAAATCCTTAAATCCATATTTAGAGAAATTTTCTATTATACTCTCTAATATAGGCTTATTTCCTACTTTTAAAAGAGGTTTGGGAGTATTTGCTGTTAAAGGTTGCAATCTTTTACCTAGTCCTCCTACCATCAAAACTACTTTATTTGTATGTGTTTTATGTTTTAATAAATGTGTTAATGTCTCTATCCCAACTAAATTATTATTCTTATCTATTATGGGTATCTCATAAACTCCTCTATTTACTGCTTTTTGTATTATTACTTCTTTTGTATCATCTATATAGCAGGTAAGAGGTTTTTTATTATAAATATCATTTATTTCACAAGAAAGTGATACCTTTTTGAGCATAGCTCGTCTAATATCAGCATCAGAAATAACACCTAATAGTTTCTCGCCATTTACGATAAAAGCTATTCTCATAGAGCCTTTATTGATTACATTTAAAGCCTCTTGAAGAGTTGATGTTGGCTGTAATAATAAGTTTTTGTAGTTTTTTATAATTTTTCCTTAAAAAATGAAATCATTCTAGAAATTCTAAAAATTTTAAGTGAGCTTCTATTAATAAAATTTAGGCATATTATACCATTATCTTACAAGGGTGAAGTTTATGCATATCTATTTGCGATATACCATAGCTTTCAATTGTGCCTATATCTCTATGATACACATCATTTAAAAAGGTATTTATCTTATTCAAATAAAAAGGTAGGGCATCATTACTAAAATCAATTTCTTTTTTATTCAAAGTTTCTAAAAAATTAAATATACTAGCTTCGCAAATATAAACAGCTCCATTAGCTAAATTAGAAGGAGGGTTTTTTACTTTTTCATAAAACTTCTTAACGATATTATCTTTTAATTCTACTATCCCACAGCTTTGAGGAGTATCGCTTTTAAAAAGCATCATTGTTATTTCACATTTTTTATTTCTATTTTTATGCGAATTCATAAAATCATTAAAATTACATAAAGATAAGTTGTCTGCATGGACTAGCATAAAAGTTTCATTATTAAAAAAATCTTTATTTTTTAAAAGTGTTCCTCCTGTGTTTAATAATTCTTTTTCATATATTAGAGTTACTTGTTTTTTATAGGGACTATTTTGTATAAAATCTTCAACTTTTTTATGCAAATAAGAAGTATTAATTAAAAATTCTGTAATACCGACTTTAGATAAATTTTCAAGCCAATACTCTAAAAGAGGTTTCCCATTTATAGGAACCAAACATTTAGGAGTATTATTTGTAATTGGTCTTAGTCTTGTGCCTAGTCCAGCTGAAAGCAATAAAGCTTTTATTTTAATTCCTTTTTCAATTCATCAATATTCAAAGGAATATTGCCAATTCTACCTACTTGTAATGCAGAAGACAAGGAACCTATATATGCTCCTTCAACAAAACTAGCCCCTGATACAATAGCCATAGAAGAAGTAATTAATAGGCAGTCCCCTGCCCCTGATACATCTTTTGGTAGTTGATTTAATGCTAGAATTTTATCTGTTTCCCAACTATCTTTGTTATTAATATGCATAATCAAACCCTCAGAGCCTAAAGTTATAAATAGGTTTTTAATATTTGATTTTTTTCTTATTTTTTCAGCTAGGACAATAAGTCCTGATTCAAAATCATTTACACTAAGTCTAGCTTCTCTCTCTGTTGGAGTGATTAATGTCATATTCTTAAATTTAGATATATCTCCACTTTGTGAGGATGATTGGCTATCTGCTACCATCATTATATCGTGCTTTAATCCTAGCTTTATTATATTATCTATTAGGTTTTGAGGTAAGCAACCATAGCTAAAATCTGAAAATACTATTAAATTTTTATTTTTTATATTTTGCTCAATATCTTTTAAGATTTTATCTTGTATTTCCTTATTTATATTATGTTGCTTTAAGTGATTTACCCTTAAAAGAGTTTTCCCATTTGCTCGAAATCTTTGTTTTAAAGTAGTTGGTCTTGTTTTATCCTTGTAAACATAAGTATTTATATTATATTCTTCCATTTTTTGTATAGCTATTTTAGAATTTTCATCATCTCCTAATATAGTAACAAAATCTACATCCGCCCCAAGACTAGAAGCATGAGCAGACACAATTCCCCCGCCTCCTAAAAATATATCTGATGAAATTGGACTTACCACAATAGTAGGGTCTTCTTGACTCATACCTAATGGCTCACATGTTTTATATTCATCAATTATAGTATCCCCAATTACTAATATATTTAAGTTTTTAAAAGTATCTACAATATTTAAAAGGCGATTCGTTTTTAAATTATGTCTTTTTATATAAGATAATGGCTTATGAATTGTAGAGCTTTCTAAAATATTAAATTCATTTTGCAATAATTCTAAAGATGAAAATCTAATATCCCCAGAACCAAAGATAAG
>JAJVLF010000110.1 GCA_029255845.1 Campylobacterota bacterium
CTATCTTATGCACTTCTAATTTGCATTGGTCTCTTAAACCTCATAATAACCTTAACTTCTTCGCCTCTATCTACTAGAACGATATCTTTCCATCCTCTCTCACTTGGTAAAGGAGCTTTTCCATTTCTGCTTAGGATTTGAAAAGATGTGCCATGTATGTGAAATGGGTGAGCCATAGGGGCTAAATTAGTGCTTATAGTCCATATTTCTGTGGAATTTATTTTTACTTTTTCATCAATTCTTGAATGTGAATATGTTTTATTATTAACTCTTAAAGTTCCTTCCTCCATACTTAAAACCATATCTCTATGTTTAGTAGCTTCTTCTTCTTTTATCCATTCTATTTTTGTTAATTTTTTTGGTATTTTATATTCAGACTTTTTAGCATTTTTAGAATTTATTTTCATTATATTGACATGAGAGCCACTTGCATAATCAGTTAAAAATAAATCATCCATTCCATCAGATAAATCCACTAATATCTCAACTCGCTCAGCAGGAGAAATTTTAATAAGATTAGATTTTAATGGCTTTTCCATTAATCCCCCATCAGTAGCTATTTGATAAAAATCTCTTTTATCACTAAAGCTAATATCCATAATTCTAGCATTACTAGCATTTAATATACGAAATCTAGTAAGAGTTTTATGAGCCTTTAGGATAGGAGAAACCACTCCATTAACCATATAAGTATTTCCTAAATGCCCATGGATTCTTGTAGGCATATTAAGTATATAAGTCATATCCCCATCACTAGTGAAAACTTTATCTTGAATAATTAAAGGAATATCATCAACCCCATACTCTTTAGGTATTTTTAAATTCTCACTAATATCATCATCCAATTTAAAAAAATTGCTATATGGCTAAAATGTGATATTAGCTATTTATTCTGGGTTTTTAGAGGTTCCCGCATATATATATTAATAAGAATATATTATAATTGTGAAAAAATAAGGGTGCCTAAATGGATACTATACAAACAATTAGTAAAAATTTCTTTTCTAATATTCAAAAAGAGCTAAACCAAAAAAGCTACCCTGCAATCAAAGAAGTATTTGGAGGAGATATAAATAAAACCTTTAAGCTAGACTTTAATGGAAATATTTTTTTTATAAAAGTAAATAAAAAAGATAATCTAATTGTTTTTCAAGATGAATTTTTAGCATTAGAAAAAATAAGCAATACAAATACAATAAAAACACCAAAGCCATATTTATATGGAGTTTATGAAAGTTTATCTTATCTAATAATGCAATATTTAGATTTATCGAATGCAAATGCCATAGCCAATAAAGACTTAGGCATTAAATTAGCAAAAATGCACAATATTAAATATGACTTTTTTGGATATTTTGATTCAAAAATGGATAATAATAAAGAAAAAAATTGGAATACATTTTTCGCAAAAAATAGACTAGAAGATAAAATAAAAACAGCAAAAACAAAAAATGCAAGCACATCATTAATAAATAAAACATACAAACTAATAGAAAACATAGATAAATTCCTAACTCATAACCCGACTCCATCCTTGCTTCACGGAGATTTATGGGGAGGAAATTTTTCATCAATAAAAAATGAAGCAGTTATATATGACCCTTCTAGCTATTATGGAGATAGAGAAGTTGATTTAGCTATGAGTGAATTATTTGGTGGTTTCTCAAATGAATTTTACAAGTTTTATAATGAAACAAATAAAATAGAAGATGGATATGAATTAAGAAAAATAATATACAATATAGACCCTGTAATTAATCACTTCAATCTATTTGGAGGACATTATTCTAATCAAGCAGAAAATATGCTTGATAAAATATTGAATAATTTACACTAAGTGCTGTCTAGTATCAGACGATATAAGATAATAAAAATTGACTACTTAATGTCATTAAAATAACAAAGAAGATAAAAATGGAAAATGAAGCTTTAGAACCCCTAGATAAAAAAAACAATCATCGTTTTGATATATCTCATAATTTTTATATTATGCTAACATGGTCTATTTCTGCTATTATTATACTTATTCCCCTTGAAAGCATAGCTAAAGAAAGCATTTTGTATGCTATTCTTTTTGTTATTGTAATGATTGCTATTTCCTATATGATTGAGTTTTTTATTACTGCTAAATATGATGATTCACAATACACATCTTATAAACAAACAATGATAAGATATATTGATTTTCCTATAGTCATTTTTATTGTTATAATATTTTTAATTTTTAATAAACATAATGTTTATTATTATCTATACCCTGCTGTTTTGTGCCTGGTGTCTTTTTCTATGCTTATTACTGGATTTATTCTAGATGAGCCTTCCTTTCAGCATTATTCTATATTTAATTTAATTATTAGTTTGTTTATGTTTGGTGGGTTTTTGTATTTTGGAGAGGATGCTTTCAATTATACTGAAAAATATATAGCTTTAGTATCTTATTCTATGTCTTTTGCTTATATGACTATAGTAATGAAATATTTTAAAAGGAAATTATAAGTGAAAAATGATGATAAAACAGATAATCATATAGCTCAAACGGAAGATCCTACACCTTATGAATTTTATAGCATTTTATTATTTGCTGTTATATCCTTTGTGGGCATTATGAGTTTTGAGAGTGTTTTAGAATTTGGTGCTTATTGGACTGCCATATTCGTTGTCGTTTTGCTTTCTCTTATCTATGCATCAGAAGTTCTTATAATTCGTCATGAAAACCATATAAACAATATAACTAAAATGACCGACAATCAAATAATAAGAAATAAAATATCTGCTATTATGATGATTATTATTTTAGTTTTTTCTTCTGTTTTTAATGAACTTGGCATTCTTTATTATGCATATCCTTTAATTTTATTTATGGTTGCCTTTAGCTCTTATACTACTGGGCTTGTTTTATATAAACCTTACTTTACAGAAGCTGGTGTATTTGGCTTAATTGTAAGTTTATTTATGTTTTTGTCTTTTTTACTTGCTGGAAAGGATATTTTTGATGGAGATGAAAGATTGATAGCTGGATGTGTAGCTCTAGCTATCAATTTTTATGCGACTGTTATGCTTGAATCGGGGGGATGTGATGTGTAGAACACTAAGCCTATAAAAGCCCTGAATACCTTAAGCTAAGAGATAAATCGCCTGTCTTAATGACGAGGACGGAGGACAAAGTAAGGCAGTTAAGATGCTTAAAGACTTTATTCCTATCCTCTGTTTCCCGCACTCTGTAATCCCCACTCCGCAATACTATCGCAAATCTCATCAACAAAACTCTCATTAATCTCATATTCTAATGCTCTAGCTGAAACCTATGCAGTAATAAATGCTATACTTTATATCGTTAAAAATGATTATTCAAATTGCCATATTTTATCGGACAATAAAGGAGTAGCAAGCAATCAAACTATTTTACAATTATGCAACAAAAAACTTATCTCACTTAACTGGATACCAAGAGAAATAAATGTAGTAGCAGATAAAATATTAAAACTAGAACCTACAGCAAAAGTTCAAGATTGGCATACATTGAATTTATTTTATGGTTTGGTTTTTAGTGAATAATCTATTATTACCTTTAATTCAAGAGTTGGTTTTAGAAATGGATGATAATAGTGATTTTTATGAAAAATTAGAAAAAGAATTTAATAAACATCAATAATATACTAGATTAATACTATTAAATATATACTAGTTTAGTATTTATTAGTTTATTTTACTTGCTTACTAGATAAGCAAAAAGCTAACAATATGAAGCCTAGTAAGTATCAGATACATAAAGATACTAATATTGCTTATGTTACTTTAGGCAAGTATTATGATGAGATAATGAATGCTTAATCATTCATTGTTTTACAGCATACTAAAAAGCTACCTTTAGAAATAATTACTCTAAGGGGGCTACCTTGACCCCAAAAAGCTCACACACCGAAATTTTTTAAATGGGTTTCTTTTCTTTATAGCCCCCTTGTTAAAATAGATGTTCCCCATTTTTAAAATATGAGTTTCTTTTTTTTATCAACAATGAGATAATAAAAAGGGAAACTCTAATTAGTTATGCTAATAATTTTTAATGGAGTATCAATAAAAAACAATACGAGTATTAAATCATCTTTTTAAAATTTAATCATTTCATTAATCAAACTTAATCATAATAATTATTAAATATTTGTAGCCCTATATAAGGGAATACTATTTTTAACAGATTTAAAAGTATAAGTGAAAGTATAAGTAATTTGAAACTTAAGGCTATAAAGTCCCTACAATAGGGCTATAAAGTGGTGCGGATGAAAGGACTTGAAGCAAAACAAGTATGATTTATTACTATATCTTATAGTATATATATCCCTAAAATATGGGGTTTAATTTCTTTTTAATTCTTTATAGTGTATAATAATTCCACTTAACTATGTTACCCTTTATGTTACCCTTTTTTATAGAGTGCTTTTTGAGGTAATGATTAAATGAAAGGATTGTATGAAAGATTTTAATAAATGGAATGAAGTTAAAAAAAGAGTAAATATTAAAACAAAAATCTCTATTCCTAAAAATAGAGAGGTTTATTGGACTTGTATTGGAGAAAATATAGGGCATGAGCAAGATGGTAAAAGTGATATTTATACAAGACCTGTACTTATTTTTAAAAAGTTTAATGATAACTTATTCTTTGGAGTACCTTTATCTACTAATATGAAAAAAGGTAGCTTCTTTCATAGCTTTATTCTCAATGGCAAAAAGAGTAATGCTTTATTGGTTCAAGCTAAGATATTTGATACTAAAAGACTTGAGAAAAAGATAGGTAAAGTGTCAGTAAGTGAGTTTATGGGAATAAAAATACATTTAAAGAAGTTATTAGATATATAATGTTTTCCTCTTAGTTTAAGAAATTAATCAAAAATAAGAGGCGTCCCAAAGGATAAATCCAAAGGAAAATAAGCATATAGAAATATATATACAACGAAATTATACTAAAAAATATTAAAATAAGTCAAGGAGTTTTAAAAGATATGGCAATAAATCTAAAAGAATACAAAAAAGCAACCTATAAAGCAAAAGGTAAAAATATAGAAATACCAAATCTATATCAGAGCATACAGCCTCATAAATCTAAAGGTGTTAAATATCTAGCTAGATTTAGTTTTGAGGGCAGTATCAAAACAAAGATATTAGGGTTTTCTATAAAAGATAATCTAACACCTAGAAGTGCAAATTTGCTCTTTGAAGCTTATAAAAGAGATATGGAAGCTGGATACACCTCATCAAGTCATATAAGCTTAAATAGACTATTCGAGCTTTATTATGAAAGCTTAAAAGATACTAATTGGAAAACTATCAAAAAAGGTATTTACTTAAGGTATATTCAAAAACCTTTAGGTAGTAAGAGGATTGAGAGCATTAAACCAATGCAAATCAATAAAATAATAAATACTATGGATAAGCAAGGACTAAAACCAAGAACACAAAAAACAATACTTGAGGTATTAAAGCCTATGTTTCATTTTGCTATGGCGAATAAGATGATAAAAGAAAACCCATCAAATAATATCAATGTAAAAATACCAAATCAAAAAAAGATAGTAACAGGAGCTACTGAATTATTTGAGCAAGTATATCAAGCTATTACTTCTCTATATAAAAATAGTCCTTTTTATCAAGCTATGTTTTTATTTGGTTTTACTGGTAGAAGAAAAGGAGAAATATTATCTTTAAAATGGGAAAATATAGACTTTACAAATAACTATTACTGGATAG
>JAJVLF010000111.1 GCA_029255845.1 Campylobacterota bacterium
TATTTTATAAAAATTGCTATAAGGCTAAAATATAATATTAGCTATTTATTTTGAATTAATAGAGGTTCCCTATAGAATTGAGGTCATTAAAAATGCTTTATTAAGATAGGTTTTTTCTGATAGAATTAAGGTATTTATTTTAAGTCCCTTTACATTATAGGCTTATGGGGTGTTTTTCATATGGTGAAAATATCGGGAATGAGAATTAATCTTGTTTGTGGGTTCTTTGATGTGATAAAAATTCTATTTTTGCTAATAGTGTTAATGGATTTTCTATCTTTTCAAATTGTTTAAATATTAGATATATTAATGAAATGCTTGAAGCTATTATGCCGAAAAATATATACCAGTGAATAGCATTTAAAATATTTACTTCAAGCATTTTCTTATACAGTTTTTTAAATATATCTTTTTGTGTGATAGTGTTGTATGCTTCATTGATTGCTATTTTTTTGGATTTGCTTTTAAATGAATATAGTATTAAATGCCATACAGTCTTAGGTAGCAAGTTTTTATCCATACTATCGGTAAGCATTTTTATAGATATTTGATGAATTAATGGGTTTTGTGATTTGTCTATTGTATTTATATATTCTACTAATTCATATCTTTTAATTAGGGATTGTTCCGTGGTATGCTCTCCGTATTTTACTAGTGCATAAAATATTATTGTTAATAAAATTGTGAATGTTAGTATGCTCATATTTATATATCCTTTTACTTGTTGAATATCTTGTTAAATTGCTCTAGTCTTATTGTTTCCATTTCCTCGTGGTGTTTATTATTGGCTTTGATTATCAAATAAGATATAATAAAAACCCCCAATATTAGGACATAGCATTCATTATCTGATAATAATTCGATTATTTTATTTAAAATATCCATTGTTATTTTTTACTAAATTTTGCTTATTAGTTTGGAGAACATAAGTAAAAATCCCATCATAAATATTATCTTTATTGCATATTGGTCTATAGATTTATTGATGTTGTTTTCCATTTTTGAAAGCAATAACTTAAATTTAATATCTGATACATCTTCATAAACCTTACTTAATTTATCTTCTAAATAGTTTATGCGATTGTTTAGCATAAGAGCATTTATATCTTTTTCATCCTTAGAGCTTATTATTTCTATAGATGGATTGTTTATTGTTGAGGGAACCTCTATTAATTCAAAATAAATAGCTAATATTATATTTTAGCCTTATAGCAATTTTTATAAAATAGATGTAGCTACGGCTACACCGTATTTTATAAAAATCACTATAAGACGAAAATCTAACATTATCTAAATTATTTGAATTAATAGAGGTTCCCATAAGGCTTTTATTATGACTAGATTAGATTTATTACAAAAAGTGAAAACTAGAAAAGAAGAAATTGGTATATCAATTGATAATCTTTCTAAACTTTCAAATACTGGATATAGAACAATCTCAAGGTTTTTTAATGGTGATGATGTTAAGCTTAATACAGTTGAGAAAATCACTAATTTTTTAGGGCTTGATTTTGCAGGAAATGAAATAATTGATATAGATACTATTAAAAATAAAAGAGCAGAACAAAAAGCTTTGTATATAGTTTCATTAGTTCAAGATACATCATCTTTAGAAATGCAAGGTTTAGAAGATGATAATTTAAAAAGTTTAATACAATATACAAAAGAGCAATTTTTAACTGGAGAATATCAAAAAAATTTATGGGCGAGTTAAATAAAGCATGAAAGATACTACTAAAGCAAAAGGCGCGACATATACAGATGATATATCAGGATTAAAGCTTGATACCTCTAAGCAATACAGATTACAAGATATATATTTATTTGAAGCAAAAAATATAACAAAAGCAACTTTAAAATATTTATCAACTAAGCCTAATAAAAAGGTTGCTTCATTTTCTTATGAATGGTTTTTAAAACTTCATTTTGATATGTTTTGCGATATATGGGATTGGGCGGGTAAAATTAGAACTGTAGAGCTAAGTATAGGTATTAAAGCTTATCTAGTAAGCACAGAATTAAAAAAACTTGTGGATGATTTGGAGTATTGGGAACAAAATAAAAGATTTGATGTTATAGAGATAGCTTCAAGGCTACATCATAGAGCGGTGCAAGTTCATCCATTTAAAAATGGTAATGGTAGGTGGTCAAGAATGTTAGCAAATATTTATCTAAAACAAAATGGACTAGAACCTACGAAATGGAATGAAAATTTATTAGCGAAAGAAAACCCACATAGAGATGATTATATTAATGCTTTAAAAAAAGCTGATAATAATGATTATATTGAGTTGATAAAACTGCAATCAATTATGCTTTAAAATTATCATATAATCAAATTTTATAACTTTACTAAGTTTAAATATTCTAGTTTAATTATATATTATGTTTAATAATATAGAATAAGACAGTTTAAATTAAAATAAAAGGAAACATATGTTAGAAATAAGATGGCATAGTAGAGCTGGTCAAGGTGCTGTAACTGGTGCTAAAGGGTTTGCTGAGGTTGTGTCTCATACGGGCAAGGAAGTTCAGGCATTTGCTTTTTATGGGTCTGCTAAGAGAGGGGCTGCGATGACGGCTTATAATAGAGTTGATGATAAGCAAATTATTAATAATGAAAAATATATGGAACCTGATTATGTTTTGGTTTTGGATCCTGCTTTGGTTATGTCGGATAGTATTATTTTAAATCATAAAGAAAGCACTACTTATATTTTGGGGACTAATTTAACTAGAGATGAGGTTTTAGAAGAAGCTCCGTTTTTAAAAGGTAAAAGAATTCATACTGTGGATTGTATGAAAATATCACTTAATACTATTGGTAGAGCTATACCAAATACACCGATGTTAGGGGCTTTTATGAAAGTATCTCAAATGCTTCCTATTGAGGAGTTTAAAGAAGATATGAAACTTAGTTTAAAAAAGTTTCCTCAAAAAATCATAGATGCAAATATGGATGCTATAAGCCAAGCTTATGGCGAAGTAAGTTAAGGAATAAAAATGGAAAAATTATTAGGATGGGATGAAATACTTCCTGGTGCTTGTCTTTTTGCTTTTGGTGAAGAGATTAAAGAAAATGTTGCGCAGACTCCAAGAGATAGCAGAAAATACTCTGATAATAACTCTCATCAAGCTCATGTGAGTGATTGGAGAGTTACTAAACCTGTGTTTAATGTAGATCATTGTATTAATTGTCAGTTTTGTTGGGTTTATTGCCCTGATATGTCTATCATATCTAAAGATAAAAAAATGATTGAGGTTGATTATGACCACTGCAAGGGATGTGGAATATGTGCTGAAGTGTGCCCTACTCCTGTGAAATCATTGATGATGGTAGAAGAATTTAAAAGTGAAGAAGAAACTCTCGCCGCATGGCCAGAAAAAAAGAAAAAGGAAGCTAAATAATGGCAAAAAAATATGACTTACAAGAAGTAGAAGTTCTTGATGGAAATGTAGCTATGACTCATGCTTTGAGACAGGCTCAAGTTGATGTTTTACCTGCTTATCCTATTACTCCTTCTACTAAAATAGTTGAGTTATTTTCTCAATTTTGTGCTGATGGATATGTGGATGGTGAGTTTATTAGAGTTGAGAGTGAGCATGCTGCTATGAGTGCTTGTGTGGGGGCTTCTGCTGCTGGTGCTAGAGTGGCTACTGCTACTGCTTCTCAGGGACTTGCTTTTATGATAGAGGTTTTGTATCAAGCTAGTGGGATGAGATTGCCTATTGTTTTATGTTTATCTAATCGTGCTTTGGCTGCTCCTTTGAATGTGAATGGGGATCATTCTGATATGTATTTGGCTCGTGATGCTGGATGGATACAGCTTTGTAGTTTTGAGGCGCAACATTCTTATGATTTAGCTTTAATGGCATTTAGAATTGGTGAGCATGTGGATGTTAGGCTTCCTGTTGTTGTTAATCAAGATGGTTTTATTACTTCTCATACGGCTGAAAATGTTCATATGATTCCAGATGAAAAAGCTACTGCGTTTGTAGGGGAATTAGAAGTTGTTAATTCTTTGCTTGATAATACTAAGCCTATTACTTATGGGGTGCAGACAGAAGAAAATTGGCATTTTGAGCATAAGGCTAGACAGCATAATGATTTATTAGAATCAAAATCTCATATTAAAAAAGTTTTTGAAGAATTTAATGAGAAATTTGGAAGAGAATATAAGATAGTGGAACAACATAAAGTTGATGATGCTGATATGGTAATTGTATGTATTGGCTCTACTTTTAATACTTCTTCTTTGGTGGTAGATAATTTTAGAGAAAAAGGAATTAAAGTAGGAGTAATTGCTCCTAGAGTTCTTAGACCTTTTCCTTATGAGGAATTTGCAGAAGCTTTAAAAGACACTAAAGTTGTAGCTTGTCTTGATAGAAGCTCTCCTAATGGTGCAGTTGGTATGCTATATAATGAAATATCTGGAGCATTAATAAATAATGAAAAAACTCCTATTATTTCAAATTATATCTATGGACTTGGTGGTAGAGATGTAACTATTGAATTACTTAGTAGTGTGTTTAATGATTTGACAGAAAACCTAAAAGCAGGTAAATTAACACATAAAGTACAGCAAATGTTAGGGCTAAGAGGTCCTAAATGTGAATATTTTGGAGAAAAAGGATAAAAAATGAGTAAAGTAATAAAAAATCTAAAACAATTTTCTACAAGTAAAGAAAGATTTGAAGGGGCTAATTTATTATGTCCAGGATGTGCGCATTCTATCATAGTAAGAGAAGTTTTAAATGCTACTGATTGTGAGCTTGTGGTATCTAATTCTACTGGATGTTTGGAAGTTTGTACTGCTATTTATCCTTATACTTCTTGGGATACTTCTTGGATTCATGTTGGATTTCAAAATTCTTCTACGGTTCTTTCTGGGGTTGAGACTGCTTATAAGGTTTTAGCTAGAAAAGGAAGACTAAAAGAAGGCAGAGAAGAGCCTAAGTTTATTGCATTTGGTGGCGATGGTGCTACTTATGATATAGGTTTTCAGTTTTTAAGTGGTACATTTGAGAGAGGTCATAACATAATGTATATATGTATTGACAATGAAGTATATGCAAATACAGGTGGTCAAAGAAGCTCATCAACTCCGATAGGTTCATCTACTACAACTTCTCCTGCAGGAACTCAGTCTTATGGAGAAACAAAAGAGAAAAAAGATATCGTTTCAATTATGGCAGCTCATAATGCTCCTTATGTGGCACAAGTAGCTCCTAATAAATGGAAAGATATGGTTAAAAAAGTGCAAAGAGGTTATGACACAGTAGGTCCTGTATATATAAATGCGATGAGTCCTTGCACCACTGAGTGGAAATTTAATCCTAAAGATACTATTAATATTGCTGATTTGGCTACTGATTCATTGGTTTATCCTTTGTATGAGATTATAGATGGAGAAGAGCTTAATATCACTTATAGACCTAAAAATGTTCTTCCTGTTAGAGATTATCTAGGAGCTCAAGGGAGATTTAAGCATTTGTTTAAAAAAGAAAATGAGCATATTTTGAATGATTATCAAGTAAGAGTAGATAAGAAATGGGAGAAATTACAAAGACGAGAAGAAAATTCTCATTAGTAATAAGCTAGTATCTGTAAATAAATCTAATGATACATATTTATCATTAGATTTATAA
>JAJVLF010000112.1 GCA_029255845.1 Campylobacterota bacterium
ATATCTGGTTCAGCACTTTCCATGTTCATGTTCATGTTCATGTTCATGCTATCTAAGTTTGTTTTATCATCACTCATTATTTTATCCTATTTGTTTTATTTTTGGAAACTCAATAGTCATACTTTTAGTATTAAAAGGCAAATATAGTTCCTTTATATCATAGTTTTTATTTGTATTATCTACATCAAACACAGTAATATTTACTAAATGCAAAGCCCATACTTGCTGTTCTGTTGCCATTGAGTAATGTTTAATAGTTCCATAATACATAATTTTATTTTCCAAGTCTCTTATGACAACATGAGCATTTGTTCGTTTTATTGAAAAGAAATCATCCCATACTTCAAGTTTACTAACTATATTTGATGGCATAAGTTTATAGATATATTTTTTATTTATTATATATGTAAAGATAAATCCAAGAATCAAGGCGAGAATAAAAACTAATCCTGTAAATTCTAAGCTATCATGAAATGACAATAAATGACCGCCTGAGTCTATTTTGAAACCTATCCATTGATTAGACAAATTTGCGAAGAAAAATAATAGAATATTTAATACTATCACATATACGGTAGATTTTTTAAAATCCATTTGTTTACTAATTGTAAAATGTTCTATCATTAGAAAAGTTATTAAGCCTGGTGATAATATTAAGGGAACCTCTAAAAATACAAAATAAATAGATAATATCATATTTTCACTTTATGATAATTTAAAAATATTAGATGTAGCTACGGCTACACCGTAATATTTTAAAATCACCATAAAGCAAAAATCTGACACTATCTAAATTATTTGTATTTTTAGAGGTTCCCTTAAAACAATGTCTAGTATTTCTTTGCTAATTATTGATCCTTAATTGTAGGTTTTTGCTCACTTCTATTGTCCTCATATAAATGCATATTTTGCGATACTCAATAAATAAACCCACTTTATATTTAACTATCTGATTAATTTTAACATATTAAATTTATATTTCAATAATTAAGGGAGCCTCTATTAGTAAAGATTAATCTATTACTAAGTAAATATTAATATAATTCGCCCTAAAAAATGAAGGAAATTAAATGAGTAAAGTTATTGTATCTTTGGAGTGTGGGTGTTTTAGAAAAAGTGGGTTGGAGAATAATAAGGCTTTTGATAATAGGGAGTTGGCATTAGAAGAAGCTACTAAAATGCTAGGCACTATTAATGAGACTTTTTGTCATAAGCATAGTTTTGAGATTAAGGAAAGTGGAGATGATTTTGTTATTGAAGTTGGGCAAAATGGCTAAAGGCTTATAGTGGTTACAATATCTAATATATCAAAAAAATATGGCAGTCGGACATTATTTGAGGATGTCAATTTACGGTTAATTAAAGGCAATAGATATGGTCTTATAGGGGCTAATGGGGCTGGAAAGACTACATTTTTAAATATCCTTTCAGGGGTTGATGAGGCTAGTGGTGGGGAGATTAAAAAAAATCCTAATATTACTATAGGCTCTTTGGGGCAAAATCAATTTGCTTTTGAGGAATATACTATTTTTGATGCTGTGCTGTATGGCAATAAAAAGCTATATGAAGCTATGAAAGAAAAAGAGGATTTATATACAAATGGCGATATGGATTCCGAGAAAGTTCAAAATAGGCTTTCTGATTTAGAGATGATTTGTGTGGAAGAAGACCCTAATTACGAGACGGATGTTAAGATTTCTAAGATATTAGAGAGTTTGGGGTTTTCTAAAGATATGCATTATAATTTAATGAGCTCTATTGCTAATAGTGAGAAATTTAAAATTCTTTTAGCTCAAGTTTTATTTCTTTCTCCTGATGTGCTTTATCTTGATGAGCCTACAAATAACTTGGATATGGATACTATCGCTTGGCTTGAAAGTGAGCTGAGTAATCATGATGGGGTTATTGTGGTTATTTCTCATGATAGGCATTTTATTAATGCTGTGGTAAATAAAATACTCGATGTGGATTTTAAGAATATTAGAGAATATCCTGGCAATTATGATGAATGGTATATAGCAGCTACCTTAGTGCAAAAACAAAAAGAAGTCTCAAAAAATAAACAAGAAAAAGAAAAAGAAAAACTAGAAGATTTTGTTAGAAGATTTTCTGCAAATGCTTCAAAGGCAAAACAAGCTACTTCAAGACAAAAAAAACTAGATAATATGAGTATAGAAGAAATTAAAGTTTCTACTAGAAGAGACCCTAAGATAGTGTTTAGACAAACAAGAGAAGCAGGAAAAGAAATATTAAAAGTTGAAAATATTTCTAAAGCATTTGATGAACCTGTCTTAAATAATATATCTTTTGATATAGATAAAGGCGATAAAATAGCCGTGATTGGTCCTAATGGGGTTGGTAAAACTACTCTTTGTAATCTTTTATTGCAAAATATCAAGCAAGATAAAGGTAGTATTTCATTTGGTGAGACAATAACAACAAGCTATTTTCCTCAAAATACTACTGATTTAATCAAAGGGGAAGAAACCTTATATGATTGGCTACAAGCATTTGATAAAAAAGCGGATATGTCTGTTATTAGAAATGCTTTAGGAAGAATGCTTTTTTCTGGTGAAGAGCAGGCGAAAAGCATAAAAAGCATAAGCGGTGGCGAAAAGCATAGAATGATGATTTCAAAAATTATGCTAGAAGAAAATAACTTTTTAATAATGGATGAGCCTACAAATCACTTGGATTTGGAAGCTATTATTTCACTAGGTGAGGCTATGCATGAGTTTGAGGGCAATATAATTTGTGCTTGTCATGATAGAGAGCTTATAGATGCTTTTGCTAATAGGATTTTTGAGATACAATCTGATGGTAGTATCATTGATTATAGAGGGAATTACGAAAACTTTTTAACTCGATGAATCGGTATTATGGTTATGATGAGTTTGCTAAAGATAGTAAGAAATTACTTGAAAAAGTGCGAGTTTATAACCCTGATACATTATTATTAGTAGCTAGAGGTGGCTTAAGCTTAGGGCATTTATTATCTATTGGTTTAGATATTCGAGCTACTTATAGTATTAATTCTATTTCTTATGATAATGAGAAAAAATTAGATAATTGCAAAGTTTTTAATGTCCCTGATTTATCAAAATCTAAAAAAGTTTTAATCATTGATGATATTATTGATAGTGGAGAAACTATGATAAATGTGAAATCAGCCATCCAATCTAAATATCCTAAATGTGATTATAAAATAGCTACATTATTTTATAAAAAAACTGCGAAAATAGCTCCTGATTTCTATATAAATGAAGCAAATGAATGGATAGATTTTTTTTGGGAGAAAATATGAAAAATGACTATATTTATTTAGCTCAAAGCGATACAACTGTGGGGATTTTTTCTAAGGATTATAAAAAATTAAATAGATTAAAACAAAGAGATGAAAATCAGCCTTGTTTAATTTCTATTTCTAGCTTAGATAAGCTACAATCTCTTGTAAGAGTTCCCTCAAAGCATAAAAAAATAATAAGAAGAGCAAAACAAAAAACCTTTTTATATCCTAATAAACAAGCCATAAGAGTATCAAAAGATAAAAGGCATAATGTATTTTTAGATAAATTTGATTTTTTATATTCTACTTCTGCTAATTTACATAAGCAAAATTTTAATTATAAAGATATATCTATATTGGCGGATGAAATAATAAATGATACTCATTTTATTGAAAATGCTCCATCTAAAATGTATAAAATAAATAATCATAAGATAAAAAGGCTTAGATAATCAAAAAAGTTTTAATTTCCTCATTAGAAGCATCTTCGTCCATTCACTTAGAGGAAATACTCAAGCATAGTGAAAATATAGAATTAAGTGGTATTTTTAACCCTGTATTAGGAAGTCCGATATATTCTCCAAAAGATTTTTCTGTGATGGGTTTTGTGGATTCTTTGAAAATAATATTGTTTGCTTTAAAAGCTATGAAAGAGATGGTAGAGCTATCAAAAGAAGTAGATACCGTCTTTCTAATAGATGCCCCTGCCTTTAATCTCCCTCTAGCAAAAAAAATAAAAGAAAAATATCCAAATAAAGAAATAATATATTATATATTACCTAAGGCATGGGCATGGAAGAAAGATAGAATAAAAAAAATAGAAAAATACTGCGACAAACAAATATCAATTTTTCCTTTTGAAAAGCAATACTTCAAGCAAAGTGTATATTTCGGAAACCCTCTAATGGATGAAATCACTAAGTATAACACAGACTATAACAAAAATGAATATATATCTTTTTTAGCGGGAAGCAGAAAAACAGAAATAAAATTTCTAATGCCCATATTTAGAGAAATAGCAACAAGCATAAAAGAAAAACCATTATTAGTAATCCCTCCATTTTTTAATGAGAAAGAAATACCAAATATATATGGAGATACTAGCAATTTTAGAATAGAAAGAGATACTAATAACGCATTAATAAAAAGTAAATTCGCATTTATTTGTTCTGGCACGGCTACATTAGAGGCCTCTATTATAGGAACTCCTTTTATTTTAGTATATAAGGCAAAGTTATTAGATTATATTATTGTTAGTTTTTTGAAGTTTAAATACATAGGATTAGCGAATATTATTTTAAATAAATTAGGAAATCATTCAATGCATCCTGAGTTTTTTCAGAAAAATATTAATAAAAATTCTTTGCTTGAATGTAAAAATAAATATGATTATGATAGATTTAATAAAGGGGTAGAAATTATAAGAAGTAGTCTTAAAAAAGGTTGCTCAAAGATGATAGCTACATTAATTCAAGCCCCATAATCTATAGATTATGGGGACAAGAAAAACTATTTCTAGTTTATTTACTCACCACCAATTTCACCCATAAGTGCAAAGCTCTTTATAAAAGGACCTGCCATTTTAGGGTTTTTAATCATTGAAACATAATCACCAGTAGCAAATTTTAATTTACCAGTAGTAACAGCAACACCCATAGTCACCATAGTTAATGGAGTCGCTATCCATTTTAGCCAATTTTCTTTATCTGCTCTCATATCCCAATTAACATCTTCTCCTGCATAATCACCAGCACGAGTACATATTCCTTTTTCGACAACAAATACTCCTGTTGGCTTATCATCACCCTTAAAACCACAAGCAATTACCGAACTAAAATCAATTTCTGCTAAAGCACCACTTACTTCATTTGAAGCATTCCAAGCATCCTTTAGTTGATTCATCCATTCACTTTTACAAATCTCTGCCATTATTCAATCCTTTTAATTTATATAGCTTCTGACAAAAGAAGCATTAAAATTATATCTAAAGATGGTTTAAATAAGATTAATATTTAGGATGTGAAATTTATCTTAAAAACTTATAAAATTTTCTGTAAGAGTTCTTATTAATGTATATATTAAAGTATATTCTTTTGTTTTTATTCATATTTTTATAAAGTTTTTATCATTATTTTTGATTTTTTTGCCATATTAAAATAGAGTATTTTGATCTAGTTCCTACCTTAAGTATCGAATAAATCTAAAAGTATTTATTTTTATTATAGGGAACCTATGACCCGCATTTTTAGAAAAATAAGCTCTAGTAATGAAAGTGAACTTTTTTATCTATATTGAGAAGATATACTTTAATTTTTAGAAAGATAAATGCTATAATTAGCTCTATTAAAGCTAATAGCAAGATAAAAGTTTATTTTCATCACCAGACCCTTAACTTTTTAACTTTCAATTATAAGTCTTTTAAAAACTCTTTTAGCTTATCCAATGCTTTATGCTCAAAATCATAAATATCTTTTTTAAATGAAGCCTCATTATTGCAGTTTTTGCCTGCTTGTTTTGATTCTTTTTCTGTGCAACGATCATATCGTTGATAAACATTCACCCAAAATTTATCAAAATCTTTTTGTTTTATTTCTTTGTCCTTAGATAATAAACATTTTTTCCAATCTTCTAAACAATTTGCCATAGTGCAATCTTTATTTGCTATTTCTTTTAAGACTGTTTCTAGCTCACCTTTGCCGTCTATATTCATAATATATATTTTAAATATACTATCATCTTCAAATTCAGATGATGATATTATGTCCTTTATATATTTGGTTCGTTTTTTTATTCCCAAATCATCAGCATCAAAAATAATTCCTATTTTCTGGATATCATGTTTTTCTATATCAGCTTTTAATCCTTGAAGCTTATTTTTTAAATTTCCTATACCACCTAGGCATATTGGTTCACCAACCTTAATAGTATCTAAATTTAAATGCTTAATAAAAGCTTCAATAAAATATTTATCATTTTCACTTTCAACAATTAATCGATTACTCACCTCTAAAATGTCCCTTGTGATTTAATTCATAATCTAGTTGCTCTTTATCTAAAGACCTCATTTTAAGAGTATTTTCTTTAATGTTGTCATACATTTCAAAATACAAACTATCTTCATCTTTGATTTCTTTTTGCACATTGTTAAAGGAGCTTATACATTCTTTTGAATGAGTTGTGGCAAAAACTTGCACATTCTGCTCTTTTGATATTTTTAAAATAATTTCCCACACTTTATCCATCATTGTATAATGTATCCCATTATCTATTTCATCTATAAATAAATAGCTATCGCTACAAGCAAATAGGGAGCAAATAATCGAAATATAATGCTTTAAGCCATCTCCAAATTCATTTATTTTTCTATATTCCTCTGTTCCTTTTATTTGACACACAGGGTTTTTATCTCCCATTATTTTGAATTTTTCTATATTTTTATCAAATTCATTTATATATTTATCTAAAAGTTGCTCTTTATTTTTTGTTTGGACGGCGATATATGTATCTTGTAGGTATTTGTTATTAAAGCCAAAATTATCTATATATTTAATATGATTC
>JAJVLF010000113.1 GCA_029255845.1 Campylobacterota bacterium
ACATCATTGCAACGGATGTAGAAAATGATTGGCTAGTAAAATTTAAAAATTTTACCGGGATTTCGCTGACAGCTAAATAGATCGTTCAGTATGAAATCCTGCCGTGCAATATGACGATTTATCACAAAAAATGAATTCTATGATTTTATAATACTGTATAAAAGTATAGATGTAATAATACTTTATTTCTATTTGAAAAGAAACAAAATATTACAATATTTATTGCTAACGGAATAAACAATATAGAATGTTTGTTGTTCAAAGAAGAAAGTATTATTGAGTTGGTTATAATGAATTATCAGAAGGAACAAATATACTGTATAGTGCCTATATTTGGTGGTGGTTTTATTTTTCGTTTTTGACGGATTTGACCAAAGGCACCAAATACAAACACTGCCAACATTTCACAAAGAAAATATCGTAATCTAGTATCTGGCATTTATAGGTGAAGTCACTCAACAATAATGTTTTATTACAAACCAATCAAAGCGTTTATAGTATTAATATCACAATAAACATGTTATTTGTTTTATTGTTAAAGTAACATTATAATCTGAACAAAGGCAGATTAATTAGGAATACCAGCCTAAATCTGCAGACTTTATGACTCAGGGAGTGACTAGTTTACTTTTATGTCAGGCCTAAATCTACAGACTTTGCAACTTAGGGAGTGACTAGCTGACTTTTATGTCAGGCCTAAATCTACAGAATTTGTGACTCATGGAGTGACTATGGTAGCTGACAGTTACGTCAGGACTAAATCTGCATAGCAGTTTCACTTGTATTTTTGTTTAGTTGAAAAAAAAGGTAGTCATTTATGATATTCAAAAATGTATTGATTTAACTAATTAATTACCTGGTCATTTCCTAGTAACCCGTAGTAATGCTACTCAGCAGAAGATAAAGTTGATTGTCTAACGAAATTTGTCATGTTCTCTCCTGGTACAAACAAGTGCTAATCTTATTAGAACATCAGCACATAATTTGTACAAGGGAAATAAATGACTTCTGTTCTCGTAAAGTTTTCCATATGTCCCTTTTTTCTGCAGAGATATTAACCAATCATTGACTGTCTTCTGCTAAAACATAAGTATTTAGTAGTATTGTATAACAATGTTATATTGACTTTTATGGCAGGCCTAAATCTACAGACTTTGTGACTCTGGGAGTGACTAACTGACTTTAATGCCAGGCCTAAATCTACAGACTTTGTGACTCTGGGAGTGACTAACTGACTTTAATGCCAGGCCTAAATCTACAGAATTTGTGACTTAGGGAGCGACTAGCTGACTTTAATGCCAGGCCTAAATCTACAGACTTTGTGACTCTGGGAGTGACTAGCTGACTTTAATGCTAGGCCTAAATCTACAGACTTTGTGAGTCTGGGAGTGTAGATTTAGTCCTGACGTAACTGTAAGCTACCATAGTCATAAATGAAATCATACACAGGTCTCTAAATGAAGTCCTTTTATAGCACAGACTAAATGTTATTAACATACAATCAAACCTACTTTAATGACCACATCTGTTAAGCAATAACTTTTAACTACAGCCAAACCTGCAAATGTGGTCACCTCTATTATGCAGCCACCTGTATTAGAATGTCACATTATCTTTAATTTTTCATGCTATATATCTTTTAATTTTATTGTAAAGGGTTAAATTGATTTTTGCAAGCCCAGTCAAAGGGATGATTTCTTCTTAAGATTTAGTGCCAACTGAAAAATACTGCAACCACATAACTAACATGGACTGCTATCAGGAAATATGAATGACAGAGACTACCACCATGGCATGAACAATAGAAAATCACTGTTATTTGCTGCTAAATCCCTGTATGCATAGTTATTTTAATCTGTGTTTGATAAGGAATAGGATTATGGATGTAATTTACTTAAAATTACAACTTTCAATAGTATTTAAGCGATACCATGATGGTCTGTTTTAATTTATTGGTGGAGGAAATTGACGATTGATCATATATTTTTCCAAGCACATGCTAGTGCTAGTTGAATTTAAGACACAAGCACATAGCCAGTACCTGGGAAAATAATGATATCTGTTACAACAAAAACATAATTATTGAAATAATTTAACTGGCTACTGATTGGATGGTTTTTGAAATATTCCAGATAAATGTTTAGTAGTTGTAGTGTACTCAGTCATGAAGCCTATTTTCTAGCACAGACTAGTGCTAATTGAAATGTTACACCAGCACATAGCATGAACCAGGAAATATGAATTTTATTTGTTCTTTCGTTGATGTTGCTTAATTTACTTCTTAATTTAAGCTGTACTCATCAAATCTTTCTCCTAGCACATGCTAGTGCTAGTTGAATTAAAGACACAAGCACATAGCAAGTACCAGGGATTATAATGATAACTGTTACAAAAATTACATAATGATTAAAATCATTCATAATAGGTTTAAATCCTTTATAGAATATCCAAAGAGCAATAGCTGTCATTAAGAATGAGGAACCAGATGTTGATATGGCAGGAAGTAGTTTCTCTAGTAAAATTTCTAGTATTTTTTCACTCATAATAAACCTTTAATTTAAATATAATCATTTCTTACTTAAAACAATAAGCAATAATCCAAAAAGGACAATAGCTGATGTTATAGCAAAATCCATAGTTAAAACTTCATCAAAAATAATCCAAGCAAAAAACACAGACACCATAGGAACTAATAATATAAAAGGAGAAATAAAAGATATATCTTGGTGCTTCACTAACCAAGCCCATAAACTATGAGCTGTAATGGATACTCCAAAAGTAGCGAATAAAAAACTAAGATAAAAATCTCCATCATTTACTGATGGAGATAAACTATAATAGGCTCAAGGCCAACTAAAGTAATGTATATCTTCTGAAACTAAATTCCCCCATGAAAATCTTTCTTTCTTAAATCCCCATTATATTTAATATCACTTATTTTAATATCATCGTTTTTAAGAATTTCTGGAATGGCATCTGCTTCATTTAATTCTTTAATAGCTCCATCTAAATCTTCTTGATAAGTCTGCATCATTTCTGCTGATATGACATATTTCATACTTTGTAAAAAGCTTGTTTTTTTAATCTCATCATCTACTTCATAATCACATATTGAATCATCTATTTCTTTTATCTCTAAACCCTTGGATTTTATATTTTTTAACAAAAACATAACATTATCATAAATACTATTATCTATTTTTAATTCCACTCTATGCATTTAAATTCCTTTAATTAATACTATTAAGACTTATACTTTAATCCGCGATACCTATAAGCTTATTTTTAAATATCCAATATAGACTTAAAAGTAATATCTGCTTGATTGTCCTCAAAAATTACAGAGCTATCTATCCGTATAAAGCTATTTTTTACATAATAGATATTATCTTTATTGTTTTTATTAATAGAAAGCAATTCTAATTTATCACAAGTGTGATTTTTCACTTTATCTATCTTGCCATTTTCTATTTCATACACTTCATCTGAAATATCATAAACATCTTTTAGGTTATGAGATATAAAAATTATACATTTGTTTTGGGTTTTTGCTAAATTGATAAATGATTGTTTGTATATGTTTTTTGAACTATCATCTAAATTTGCAAAAGCTTCATCTAATAGGAGTATCTCGTAATCACTTGCTAAGCTTCTCACTATAGCACATTTGGCTTTTTGTCCTCCTGATAGATTTCTTATACTAGATTTTTGTATTTCTTCTAATTTATATTTTTTAATGTAATCATTTAGTTTATTTTTGTCTTTTAAACCATATGCTATATTTTCACTCACATTCATATTTTCAAATAGGCTTAATGATTGAAATACATAGGCTATATTTCTAGTATGTATTTTCGTATTTATATTTTTATAGCTATCAAAAATAACTCTATCATTATATTTGATAAATCCCTCATCTAAAGGAGTTTTTCCTATTAGCATATTTAAAAAAGTGCTTTTACCGCTCCCGCTTTCTCCTATTATAGAATGTATCTTGGATGATTTAAAGGATGATTTAAAATGATAGCTTTTATTATTTTGAGTTGTTTTTATATCAAATTCAAGCATATCTTATATTCTTATTTTTAATAATATTGGTAATTAAAAGAATAGTAAATGATATAAGCAACATAATCAAAGAATAGATATGAGCCATAGTATAATTAAGCTCTTCCACATATTCATAAATAGCAATAGAAGCCACTTTACTAACCCCATCTATACTTCCTCCTATCATTAACACAACCCCAAATTCTCCCATAGTATGAGCAAAACTCATAACCATAGCAATAATAATGGATGAATAAATATTTGGCAAAATAACCTTAAAAAAAGTTTTTATTTTATTTGCCTGAAGAGTATACGAGGCACACATTAAATTTTTATCTACTTTTTCAAAAGCATTTATAATGGGCTGTATCATAAAAGGAAGAGAATATATACAAGAAGCTATAACCAAAACAGGAAAAGTAAAAAGTAAAGAAATATCAAAACTATCTAAAAAAGAGCCAAAAAAAGAATCCTTAGAAAAGAAAATCAACAAATAAAACCCAAGCACAGTAGGAGGAAGAACTATAGGAATAGAAAGGATAGATTCTAAAAATGGCTTAATGAAATGCTTAGTATTCGCTATAAAATACCCAAGAGGAATACAAATAATCAAAAGTATAATAGTGCTAATAAGAGAGAGTTTAATTGACACCCAAAAAGGAAGTAAATCTATACTAAATATGTCTATTTAAATATCCTTTTAGCAGATTATTTAAATTATTTTTTAAATCATCATCAAAATTATTTAAAAGATTTATAACTTCATCTCTATAAAAATTGGCTTCTTTTATACTTTTATCTAGCCCTAGCACCGTAACAAAAGAATTTTTATTTTCATCTTTATTTATACTCTTTAAAGCCTCATCTTCACTAGAAGTAATATCTAATATATCATCTTGTATTTGAAATAAAATCCCTAATTTCAAGCCAAAATCATATAATTCTTTTTCTAAATGTTTCAAATTACAAGTAATGGCACCCATTTTTAAGCAACTAGCTATAAATTTAGCAGTTTTATTAATATGAAGAGTTTTTATTTTATCAATTTCTAATTTTTTATTTTCATAAAATAAATCCAAAGCCTGTCCATAAACCATCCCACTAAGCCCACAATTAAGTGAAAGCTCTTTTACAAGAGATATTTTAGTATCGCTAGAAAGAGAAGCATTTGAAAGCATAAAAAAAGATTCTGTAAGAAGTGCATCTCCAATTAAAATAGCAAGTCCATCATTATAAGTCTTGTGTAAAGTCTCAATCCCTCTTCTTTTATCAGCATCATCCATAGCAGGTAAATCATCATGCACTAAAGAATAAGTATGAAGCATCTCTATGCCAAGAGAAACAGGCAAAGAGTTTTGCAACAATAAAGGCTCATAAGTATGGACGACATTAAGATATAATAATGGTCTAAATCTTTTTCCACCTAAAAGCATAATATCTTCTATGCCTTTATTATAATCAGGATGAAAAGAGTTTTCTACTTGAGGTAATTTATCCTTACAATAAGAATTAAATAACCCTAAAAGCTCTTTATTGTTTTGCATTCATCAAATCGCCAATCCCGTTCATCATAGAGTTCATAGCAGTCGCTGATTTATCTTTATCTACTTGCTCATAGCATTCATTCAAGCAACCCATAAGTAGTATTTGCAATGATTCCTTATCACTAAGTAAAGTATCATCGATATTTAAATCCACAACTTCTCCACTACCTTTTATCTGAACCTCTATAAGCCCACCACCACTTTTAACAGTAAAAACTTTTTCTTCTTGTTGATTTTTTAAGTCCTCATATTCTGCCATTTTTTCTTTCATATTTCCCATTAATCCGTTAAGATTATTTACATCAAACATATTATTCCTTAGATATAGATTTTATTTCATTTTTATCATTTACATGCACAACAATAGCTTCTTGTCCATCCAAATCCTCTTCACTATAAGTAGCATAAGCAACTATAATGATATTATCACCCACTTGCACTTTTCTAGCTCCAGCCCCATTCACACAAATAGAACCCGATTTTCTCTTATCCTTAATCACATAAGTAGTAAATCTCTCACCATTATTGATATTTAAAATCTCAACTTTTTGATTTTTTCGTATCTTAGAAGCATCCATTAAATCCTCATCTATACTAATAGAACCCATATAATCTAAATGGGAATCACTAACAGTAGCACGATGTATTTTGCTATAAAGCATTTCAATTTTCATTTTAATACCTAAATATTTTTTATCCCTATTTTACTATTTATTCTTTAAAGGTTCTACTAAGAAATGTAATCTTAATTGGATAATTTTTATATTATTTGCTAGTTTAAAGTTGAAAGTTTTTTAATGAGTCTATTTTAAGAAATGGTAAATGTTGTAAAATTTGATATTTAAGGGAACCTCTAAGAACTTATATTTTATACAGGGGGATTATTAAAACTATGAGAGATATATCTCTTTCTCATTAAAATAACAAGAAAGAGATTAAAAAATATTTAAAGAGCTATTTTAAAGCTTTTCTAAATTCATCAAGTATATTTTTATACCGACTATCATCTTTTTTGCCAAACACACCAGAGCCTGATACAAAAGTATCTATTCCAGCATTTGCTGCTTCTTTTATATTTTCAACTTTAATTCCACCATCTACTTCTAGTCTTATTCTTCTTGATGTTTTTGCTTCGTATTCATCAAGTTTTGCTCGAACTAGTTTAGCTTTGTTTAAAGTTTCAGGGATAAAAGATTGTCCTCCAAAGCCTGGATTAACAGACATTAGTAAAACCATATCAATTTTATCTAAGACATGATCTAGTATTCCTATTGGAGTTGATGGATTTAAAACTAATCCCGATTGACATCCACCCTCTCTTATTAAAGATAAAGTTCTATCTACATGATTACTAGCTTCTGGATGAAATGTAACTATATCTGCTCCACTTTTTGTGAACATTAAAGCCAATTCATCCACAGGCTTAACCATTAAATGAACATCAATAATAGCATCTTTGCCGTCTTTTTTTGCATAGCTTCTTATAGCTTTACAAATATCAGGACCTATTGTAAGATTAGGCACATAATGATTGTCCATTACATCAAAATGTATCCAATCTGCTCCATCTTCTAATACATTTGATACTTCCTGACCAAGATTTGCAAAATCGGCAGAAAGTATACTAGGAGCTATTTTATAATCAATGCTCATTATTTATAATAAGTGTCAGATAATGTATCTAAATCAATAGGTTTGATTTTGCTAGCCATACCGACACAACCAAATGATTCAAATCTATCTTCTACGATTTGTTGAGCTGCTGATCTAGCTACTTTTAAAAATGCTCTAGGGTCAAAGTTGCTTGGGTTTTCTGCTAGAAATTTTCTAGTAGCTCCACTCATTGCAAGTCTAATATCTGTATCGATATTTACTTTTCGGACACCATTTTTAATTCCTTCAACAATTTCGCTTACAGGAACACCATAAGTTTCTTTCATTTTTCCACCAAATTCATTAATAGTCTTTAACCATTCTTGAGGAACTGAAGAGCTACCATGCATTACTAAATGCACATTAGGTATTTTTGCATGAATTTCTTTAATTCTTTGAATTGATAAAATATCTCCAGTTGGCTCTTTTGTAAATTTATAAGCACCATGAGAAGTTCCAATAGCGATAGCAAGAGCATCAACACCTGTTTTTTCAACAAAATCTTTTGCTTCATCAGGGTCTGTAAGCATTTGCTCCATAGTAAGCTTACCTTCAGCTCCAACACCATCTTCTTCACCAGCTTCACCAGTCTCTAATGAACCTAAACATCCAAGCTCACCTTCAACAGAAACACCAACAGCATGAGCCATTTCAACAGTTTTTCTTGTAACATCTACATTATACTCATAGCTAGTAGGAGTTTTACCATCTTCGCCTAAAGAGCCATCCATCATTACAGATGAAAAACCACTTCTAATTGATTTTTGACAAATTGATGGAGAAGAACCATGGTCTTGATGCATACAAACTGGAATATCTGGATATTGCTCAAGTGCTCCCTCGATTAATTTTCTCAAAAAAGGCTCACCAGCATAGCTTCTTGCTCCAGCTGATGCTTGAAGAATTACAGGAGAATTTAGCTTTTTAGCTGCCTCCATAATTGCTTGAACTTGCTCTAAGTTATTTACATTAAAAGCTGGTATTCCGTATGAATTTTCAGCTGCATGATCTAATAATTGTCTTAATGAAATTAATGCCATTTTATTTTCCTTTATATTTTAAAATATTTAGAGTATTAAAATAACTCTAATAATTAAAATTTATTAGTTTTAATTATTAGAATTAATTAATATTTATTATGATATTTTCATAAACCTGTATGTAATAAACACGAAAGGGAAAAATTTAATTAACTTTCCTTTGAGTGCTTAAATTTTTTAAACTAGAATACTTAATAAAATTCAATATGTCAAATAATTCATAATTTGTGTAATAAATTGAAGATGCAAGCTTGCAACGAATATAATAATAGAACAATATCAGTATGCTGATAAATGTATATGATAAAATATCTAGTCTTGGTGCATTAGAAGATGTTAATATATTTATTTCTTTATAAAAACCATTAATTAGTAAATTTATGGTTATAAATAACCCTAGAAAAGTAAAAAGTGCAGAATATATTCCTTTGGTGTTATTTGCTTTGTTATTTCTTTTTTTTATATTACTTTTCATAGATGAAATCACATTTTTAGATAATTTCAATATTTTTTTAAGTTCTTTCTTGTTATCATTTACAATAATAAAAGTTTTTAAATATGCCATATAT
>JAJVLF010000114.1 GCA_029255845.1 Campylobacterota bacterium
TAAGAAAAATGATGATAAATTTATAAAAAGTGAGTTTATAAGTAAATCAAAAATAAATGCTCAAGTCTTATTTACTCAAGATGATTCCAAAATTGAATTTAGCAATGATGACAATAAGCTATTTGAAGAATATGAAAAAAGTTATTTTGTTGGGACTAAGGATTATTCAATATTAGATAAAGAAGATGGCATAGAATTTTCGGAAGACACAGAAGAACGAATGTCAAGCACAGATAGATCATTGTGGAGTAAGCTTACTGATGCAAAAATAAAATTAATAACTGATAAAAAACCTAGCTATCTTGATTCTATAACATCTAGCACATTCGGCAATAGGTATATAGAACAAGAGATGAGTAGGCTAGAGTCAAAATATTCAAAAAAAAATAACATTAATAAATCAATTAAAAAAACAAAAGAACAAAATTTTATTGCAAAACATATTATTAATATTAATGATGAAACAAATAAATTATGGGAAACTATAAGAGAAAAGATAAAAAATTATGAATTTCTTAAAATGGAATATAATGAAAAAATTTCATATAAGCTTAGAGATACAAGCGATAAATACTCCCAAGAAGATTATATAAATGATTATTCAGCATGGGAAAATGAAAATGAAAACTTATTAAATAGCCTTTCATTGAAAATAAATTATATTTTAAATAAGTTCAATTTAGAATTATCCAAAATAGATGGAAATCAAACAACTTATAATAGCTTTACAATTAAAGATTTAGCAAATGGAAACATTATAGAATATGATAATCTAAGCACTGGCACAAAAAACTTACTTTCAACTTTTATACCTCTTAAAGCATATTCCCCACAAGATAGCATTATGCTAATTGATGAGCCAGAAATGTCATTTTATCCTGATATACAAAAAAAATTGATTGAGTTATATGCGAAAATTGGCGAGAATAATCAACTAATTGTTGCTACTCATTCTCCCGTAATTGCATCTAATTTTGAGCCTTGGGAAGTAGTAGAATTAAAGTTTGATGAAAATAATCAAATTTATAGAGAATTATATTTTAAAGATAAAAATCATATAGATAATTATTTTTATGACCCTAGATTATTAACTTGGACAGGAATTTTAACAGATATTTTTGATTTGAAAGAAGACTCTAATTTTACTTTTAGAGAAAAAGGATTGATGGAATATGCAACATTAAAGGCTGAAATAAAAACTATCGAAGATATTGAAGAAAAAGAAAAGAAATTTAAAAAATTAGAACAATTATCAAAAAAATTAGGGCTACAAAATTAATGAGAAAGATAGATAAAAGCAAAATCTTATCAAAAAATTATGAGAAATGGTTGAAATCATTAAAAGATGATAACCACCCAAAATATAATAGTTCACAGTTTAAATTTTATCAAGATATTAAAATGAGTCTTTTATATTCTCAAAAGGGTTTATGTGCATATACCGAGCAATCATTATGTGATGAAAAATATATTTCTACTGATAATTGGGATGATAAAAAATACTCAAAAAAATTGACACAAAACGATAAAAATTCAATTCAAGGAGATTTAGACCATTTTAATGAAAGCTTAAAAAATGATGAAGCTTGGTTATGGGATAACTTTTTTGTAGTGGCTACACATAATAATTGTAGAATAAAAGGCAATAATTCTGTTTATGATATTTTAAAACCTGATAATATAGATTATGACCCAAATAAATATTTAGAATTTGATTTTGAAACAGGAGTATTTATACCAAATAGTGGCTTATTTGACGATGAAAAAGAAAAAGTTAATAATATGATTCAGGTACTTGGTATTAATTGTATTTATTCGCAACGAAAAAAATATCTTGAAGACTTGCAAGATAGAAAAGATGTAGGATTAGCAGTAAATCCATATCAATACATTACTGCTTGGAATATGATAACTAAAAATCCATAAAGAGTGAATCAATTTTTCTCGTTCTTACTGGTTCCACTTCTCTCCTGAGGTGGTAACCTATACATGAAAAAAATTAATAAAAAATAAGCAGAAGCTAATACACTCAATTATCACTATGAGCAATAATCTTGCTATTTATATGGGTTACCGCTTCAAGGATAGATAAAACCAGTGAGCAAACAAACCTCCAAAGATGTGAAAGTCTTAATAAAAAGAAAAAGTTAATGAGAATAAAGATGTAGAAAAATAAAATAAACAGAATAAGAGAAATAGGATTATCTGCTTAAATGTATTATACTATTAATTGGTGAAATATTTTAAATATGATTATATTTATGCTTGTTTTTAGTAGTTTTCTTAAGTGAGTTTTATGTGTATTTATAGCTTTAATCCCTCTCTTAATCTTTTTACAAGTTTGTTAAAGTAGAATGCTGATATATTAAAATAAAGAGTGAATAAATGAAATTAATAGTAATGTTTATATTGTCTGTGAGCATCTTGATGAGTGGGAATGATGCTTCTAAAAAGGTTATTGATTATTTGAAATGGCAAACTAGTAATAATCCTAATTTGTCTGTTAAGGATATGCATATTTCTAAGACTAAAAAGATTAATTCTCAATGGACGGCTTATGTTATTAAAATAAATGCTTTTTTTAGAGGTAAGGAAGTTTCGTTTGGGGAAGTTTTGTTTTCTGATGGGAAATATATATCTACGGATTTTATTGATATGAAAGAAAAGGAAAGCTTAAAGGAGAGATTTTCATCTTTTTTTGAGGATAAATATTATAGTAATAAAAATTTAATTTCTGGTTCTGCTAAGTCGAAACATAAAGTAGTTGTTTTTTCTGATCCTTTATGTCCTTATTGCACGGTTTTAGTTCCTGAGCTTATCAAGCATGCTAAGAAATATCCAAAAAAAATAGCTCTTTATTATTATCATTTTCCTTTAGAGTCTATCCATCCTACTGCTCCTATTATTTCAAAGGCTATGATTGTGGCTGATAATAGAAAAATAAAGAATTATGCTTTAAAAATATATTCAACTCCTATAAATTCTAAGCTAAATGAAAGTGATACTTTAGCGGAAGTCAATAAACTTTTAGGGCTTAAGGGTAATAAAAAGATTACGAAAAAAGATTTGAGTGCTAAAAAAGTATTGAAGCAACATAAAAAAGATATGGATATAGCTAGTGAGCTACTTATAAATGGGACTCCTACTATTTTTATAGATGGAGTTAAAGATAATAGTAGAAAAAAATATTTGGAGTTAGGCAAATAAATGGATGATATGCCATTTTCAAAAGAGGATTTAAAAGAAGCAATCACTAATGTGATTGAAACTAGAGTGAGACCTTATATATTGAGCCATGGTGGAAATATACAATTAATTGATATTGAAAATGAGAATGTTTTAGTGAAACTAGAAGGCTCTTGTGGGAGCTGTCCTAGTAGTGTGGCTACTATTAAAAATGTAGTTGAAAAAGAGATTAAGAACTTTATACATCCTAATCTCAATGTAATTCATATAAAGGAATAAAATGAATGGTTTTGTAAAAATAGCTTTGGAATCTTTTGAAAAAAAAGATTATCTATTTGCTTTAAATATGTATTCTAATGCTATCAAGGAAGATAGTGAGAATGAAGAAGCGAAA
This sequence comes from Campylobacterota bacterium, assembly GCA_029255845.1. Lineage (GTDB taxonomy): Bacteria > Campylobacterota > Campylobacteria > Campylobacterales > JAJVLF01 > JAJVLF01. The sequence goes on from JAJVLF010000114.1 coordinate 3,581, forward strand.
GTGGGTATTTTATTATGCGATATGGCGATGTATGATGATGAGGAAAATGCTCGTAATTTGCTGGATTATTATTTTATCATCAAAAATGCAGATGATGAAGAAAATGCTTTTGATATAATCTCTAATATTGTAAATGATAATATGGAGAAATCTGAAAGTATAACTAATGTGATAAATTTAGCTATACAAGAAAAATATGAATCTATTAATGGTATCTTATTTAATGATTTTTTAGATATATTTGAAAAAAATGGTAAAGATAGAGTAATTCTTGAAAATATTCTTTTTTCTACTAAGATAATTATTAATGATAAGAATGACTTAGCTTCTTTTGTGTCTTTGGCTGTTAAGTATGGGTTTAAAAATATTTCAGATAATTATTTGGATAGCTTGATTATAACTTTTGAATATAATAAAGGTGTGATAGAAATAATGGAAAATTTAAGAGATGATGATATAAAGTTTAAATAATCCTTGATAATTTCTACTAACTCTAAAGATTTTAAATTCATTAGTGATGATACTAATGAATTGACAAAAAATAGTGCTTTTTTACTCCATAATATAAATAAAAAATATCTTCATATAGCAAAACAAAAAACAAACTTTATATTACAAGTAGATGATTTAAAAAAATATCTAAAAACGAATATTAAAATCATAGGCATTACGGGAACAAATGGTAAAACAACTGTAGGTTCTCTCTTGGCATTTACTTTGTTTAAGCTAAATAAAAAAGTAGCTTTTCAAGGAACTAGAGGTTTTTTTATTAAAGATAAAGAAATTAAAGGAAAATCTTTAACGACTCCTATGCCACTTGATATTTATTCTAATATAAATAAAGCTTGTGAAAATGAGTGTGAGTTTTTTATTATGGAGGTTAGCTCTCATTCTATATCGCAAAATAGAATTGAGGGATTGGAGTTTTATTTAAAAATCCATACTAATATCACTAGAGACCATATTGATTATCATAAAAGTGTTGAGAATTATATCAATGTAAAAAATAGTTTTTTTAATGATGAAACTATGAAGGTAATCAATATAGATGATGAAGCTGTAAAATTTAATCCAAAAAATTTAATTACTTACGCGATTAAAAATAAGGCGGATATTCAAGCTCAAAATATAAATATTAATGAAAATATAAAAGCAGATATTTGCACAAATCAAGAAAGCGAGCCTTTAAACTCAAAACTATATGGAGAATTTAATTTATATAATATATTAGCTGTTATATCAGCAACAAGATATTTGGTAAATTCTCCTTTGCTATATATTATAAAAGCTATTAATGACTTTTTAGGAGTAGATGGAAGAATGCAAGTAGTTTCTCTGAAGCCTTTAGTTATAATAGATTTCGCACATACTCCAGATGGAATGAAAAAAGTATTTCAATCATTTAAGAATAAAAATATATCCGTAGTTTTCGGAGCAGGTGGAGATAGAGATAAAGATAAAAGAGCTTTAATGGGAAAAATGGCTGATAAATATGCTAAAACGATATATATCACAAATGATAATCCGAGAAGTGAAAAGCAAGAAAATATAAGTCAAGATATTTTAAAAGGCATTGAAAAAAAAGCTATCCTTATACTTGATAGAAAAAAAGCAATAGAGCAATCTATAATTGATTTTAAAGATGATA
>JAJVLF010000115.1 GCA_029255845.1 Campylobacterota bacterium
TGTGTCATTCTTCATTTAAGCAAATTTTATATACAACGAACTTTTAATCAGGTGATCCACTATAAGTCCGAAATCATTTCCAAAATAATTAGTGGAATTGGAGCAGGACAAAGGTCTGCCGATGGCACGAAAGACGTGAAACGTACGATATGAAGATGAGACACTTCGTCTACAATGGAATGTCGACAATCTTCAACATTTGATGTTTAGAAGTGAATGTTATATTTCATTAATAAAACAATGGACGAATAAGATTCATGATTTGTTTATCCTTATCTTATTTTTGTCTCTTCTTTTTTATTTTCTCTTTTTAAAACATCATAATAATCTTCCATATCTTCAAGATAGTTAGATAAAGCCTCTTTTATGAAAAAACTTTTTGGTCTTTGTGTGCTTTTAGCTAAATTATTTATACGATTTTCCATATCTTGAGGTAGGCGAATGCTAATCATTTTATTATCCTTTAGTATTACTTGTATGACAAGTATAACATAAAGGTATAAGATTATTCAAATATTTTCTATAAGTCCTATTATCCTTTATAAAAACATATAATACAAAATAAGGCAAGAAAGCAATTATATCTCATTGCAAAGCTGAATCTTTAGAATGAGATAGATTTTATCTCTTTGGGTTGGACTTGTTTTTTTAAAGGTTTTTTATTAAAAATTACGACACAATATATAACTTTTCTTATACTTTTTACATCCTATTTTTTATAATATACACCTGTCTTTATAAAAATTAAAAGGAAGAAAAATGAAATTTGTATTAAGAAATGTAATTGTGTTAGTTTGTGTTGCTTTATTTAGTGGTGCTTTGTTTGGTAAAGGGTTGACTTTAGAGAGTAAGGATATGATAGGTCAGATGTCTAATAATCAGGTTTTTAATGGGTTTGGTTGTACTGGGAAAAATATTTCTCCAGAGCTTAAATGGAAAAATGCTCCTAAGGGGACAAAAAGTTTTGCTATTACTATGTATGACCCAGATGCTCCTACTGGTAGTGGGTGGTGGCATTGGGTTGTTTTTGATATATCTAAAGGTACTAAAAAAATATCTAGGGATGCTAGTAAAACTAATAAGTTTTCAAAAGGAACTATTCAAAGTGTAACAGATTTTGGTAAAAGTGGGTTTGGTGGGGCTTGTCCACCTAAAGGCTCTACTCCTCATGCTTATATTACTACGGTGCATGCGCTTGATGTAGATAAACTAGGACTAGATGCGAAAGCTAGTCCTGCATTAGTTGGGTTTAAATTGAATTTTCATACTATTGAAAAAAGCTCTATTGTTACTTATTATAATAGATAATAGATATCTTTATTCCTAAAAGAATGTGATATAATTGGAGATGATTGCAAAAATCTCCAATTATAGATAAGGATAATAAATTGACATACATAGCTCCAAACTGTTTTTTAGCAGATAAAACTACTGATATTTTAAAAATTGATAATATGTTTTGCCTTACTTATTCTTCTAAAGAAAAAAAAGATTTTACTCTATACAGAACTACGATGCATTGTATGATTATACTTTTACAAGGCTCGAAAATTGTTCGTTTAAACGATATGGATGTGGGTGTGAATTCTAGGGAGATTTGTTTTTTGGCTCAAAATAATTATTTTATGAGTGAAAAAATAGATAAAAACTCAAACTATAAAGCTGTAATTGTTTATTTTGATGATAAGTTTATTTTTGATTTTATACGAAAATATCAAATACAAATAAACTCGATAGATAAAACAAATATTGTTAAAATAAATTATTCACAAGATGAGCTATTAGATAATAATATATCTTTATTTCAAAACTATGTAGATAAAAAACTAAACAATAATCTCCTAAAGCTTAAAATAGAAGAGATTATTTTGCACTCCATAAAGATAGATGAAAAATCATTTTTATCATTTATAAATTCTATAATATCAACAAGTCAAGACAGAATAAGATTTATCCTAGAATCAAATATAGATAGCATTTATACTATTGATGATATGTGTGAGCTTACTAGGGCTACATCAAGCCATTTAAGAAAGTATATAAAAAAAGAATATAATCTTACTCCTAAGATATGGCTTGATGAGAAGAGATTAGAAAAAGCTACTTTAATGCTTAAAAGCACGGATAAAACTATCACTCATATAGCTACTGAGTGTGGATATTCTACTATCTCTTGGTTTATATCTCAGTTTAAGAAGCAATATAATAAAACTCCTAAAGAGTTTAGGAAGAGTGCTTGATTATTTAAGATCATAAATTGATATTTAATGTTTATCGTATTCTATCATTCATATATGAGAGATGATGATAGAAAAATAAAAATTTAGGGTCAGGTAACAACCCACCACTTATTATTTAGTTTACATTGTATGCAGCGGGAACTAGCGATATATTTTATTTATTTTATATAGTTTTTAACTATATTATTTTTTATTTTAGGTGGTGGGTCGTTACCTGACCCTAAATTTCGAGTTGGGGTAAGAATATGAAACTATTAAAATACAAAAGGCTTTTATGCTTCCCACAATACAAGCTTAACTTACTTTGATATATATTAAATAAGTTAGAATAGCAATAAAAATGTTGCTAAAACATAAGTTGGTGGGACTAAACATACAAAAAGTATCAATAGTTCATGGTTTTGGGAGCGGGAAGTTGGCTTTGGCAGTAAGGGATTATTTGGAAATGAATTTTCCTAGCCTGACATTATCTTATGGGGCTAAACAAAGAGGAGGAAATGGGGTTACTGTCGTGGAATTATAAACATAAACCCCAATATTAATCTTCTCTTACATGACTTTTCAAAAAATCCCACATATTATAGCCTAAAACATCCCAAGGAACACGATGCCCTTGATTTTTAACTACATAAAATTCTAAATCAGATATTCCACCTTTATATGTTTTTTTAGTAAGGCTATATTTGCCAATGTCTAAATCTACTTTTGTAGCACCTTCAAGACTTCCATGATTTTCGATAGTATGCCAATCATCTAAATTTGACTCCATACCTTTAGTTTTTCCATCATCACTTCCGTGAAATGCCATTAAAGGGATAGATATTTCATCTTTGATAAAATCATATCCAGGAATTGTAACACCGCCTTTAGTTAATTTCAACCTACCAGAAACAGCAACAGCCCCTGCTAGCACACTGGTTCTTTCACCAGCTAATCTAAAGGTAAATGAAGCACCAGCAGAATGCCCAGAAATATATACTTTTTTACTATTTATTTTAGGATGATTAGTTGTAAAGTATTCTAATAATTTATCAAAATAATCTAAGTCTTTACTGTAAATCCAATTGTATTCTTTATTATACCTATCTGTTGCTCTAGATGGAGAAGTTTTTGTAGAAGAAGCAGTAAAATCCTTTATGGAACCAAGAGGATAAACGACCATTATATTTTCAGTGTCTGCAATCTTGCTCCATACATGATTTTTGCTTAGATAACTCAAAAGACCATTCTCAATACTGCTAGGAGTATTAGGATATATAGCTATTCCTCCGTGAAAGTAAAATATTAAAGATGCATCATTTGTTAAGTTTGTTGGTGTGTAAAATTTGAATTGTCTTGTTTCTCCATTTACTTCAATACTTGCTATAGTCATATTTTCTTGTAAGGCTTTCTCTTCTGCACTTACTGATTGTATAGTGCAATCTTTTTTCATGTTTATCCAAAAGCCTTTACCTGCTTTTATGGTGGTTAAATCCCCAGGGTAAGTTGACCAAATAGATGTTTCTCCCTTGTTATATGAGTACATTTTTTCTACACATTCTGAGGTAAATACGGATAAATCTTCAATAGTTCCTGAAGAGCCTTTTAAGTCCCATCCTTGTTTGAAATTCCAAGATTGAGAAAATATAAATGAAGTAAGAAGTAATTGAGATATGACAATAATCATTGATTTTTTATATATAGATTTCATTATATTCCTTATTAATTATTTCTAATGTGTTTTTTTAAAAAATCCCACATAACTCTACCAACAACTTCCATAGATACAGAATGTCTTACATCTTCAATTAGATAAATCTCTAAATCAGATATTCCATTTTTATATGTTTTTTTGGTTGTATTGTATTCACCAATTGATACTTGCACTTTTTCTGCTCCCTCAAGAGAGCCTTTATTTTCTATAGTGTGCCAATTATCTAAACTCTCTTCCATACCTAAAGTTAGATTATCCTTTAGTCCATGAAAAGCTACCAAAGGTGTAGATAAATTATCATTTAAAAAAGGCTCTTCTCTAAGAACTCCATTTTTGATTAAACCATATCTACTAGAAGTAGCAGAAGCACCTGCTAATACATTAACTCTTGCACCAGCTAATCTAAAAGAAAAGCTAGCTCCATTAGAAAATCCTGTAACATATATTTTTTTCTTATTTATTTGCGGATAAGTAGTGGTGATGTATTCTACCATTTTATCGAAAAATATTAAGTTGCTATCATCATTCCAATTAAATGTTTTTTTAGGCAGAAATTTAGTGGAAGGATAGAAGAATATAGAGCCTAAAGGATAAGCAACTATGATATTTTCAGTATTTGCCATTGTGCTAAGAATGTAATCTTTATTGTAGTTAGTTAATGCACCACCATTAGTAATAGTATATTCATTATCATCATTAGCCATACCTATTTCTCCATGAAAATAAAATAGCAATGATGCATCATTTTCTAAGTTATCAGGCTTATAAAATTTATATTCTCTAGTAGAAGTAGCATTAACTTCAACTCTTTTTATAATCATATCCCCTCTTGAAGCAAGAGTATCGAAATCACAATCTTTTTTCATATATACCCAAAACCCTTGCCCTTCATCAATGCTTGTTAAATCCCCACTAGGATAAGTCTCCCAAATGGAAGAGTCTCCTTTTTTATATGCAAATACTCCATTTACACACTCTGAGTTAAATACAGATAAATCTGTTATTGCTTTATTGGAGCCTAATAATTCCCATCCTGTTTTTAAAGACCAAGTTTGAGAGAATAGGGAAGAAGAGAGGAGTAAGTGGATAATAATAAGAGGTATTATTTTTTTAGATATTTTAAACATTTTTAGCCTTAATTTGTTGTATTACTAAGAGTACAGATTAAGTTTATATTTTATGATATATACCTTAATGTTATATATTTTAAAAAAATGAGGGTCAGAGATTTACTATTTACTAAAAACTTACCCTACTTCGATAAAACATAACTCCATCACTAAAAC
>JAJVLF010000116.1 GCA_029255845.1 Campylobacterota bacterium
CGTATTTTATAAAAATCACTCTAAGACTAAAATCTAACATTATCTAAATTATTTGAATTAATAGAGGTTCCCTTTAGAAAACATCTATTAATACAAAAATATGCTATAATAAATTATAATAAAAAGGAATCATATATGTATAATAATTTAATTATAATATTATTTATAATATTGTTTGGTTTTAGTAGCTTATCTGCAAATACGAATACTCTAGCTATGTTTGAAGAATTAAAGGTTTTAATTAAACAAAATGGAGAGAAAATTGAGCAAAATGGAAAGAGGATTGAGCAAAATGGAGAGAAAATTGAGCAAAATGGAAAGAGGATTGAGCAAAACTCGGCAACTTTAGAGCAAATAGGAAAAAGATTAGACTTTATGCAAAATTTAATTTATGTGATATTAGGTGCTGTTATTGGACTGCCATTATATTTAGATGCTAGAAGAGAAAGACATAATAGAGATGTGCAAGATAAAGTGAAAGATATTATTGTTGCTTTAAGGGAATTAGCACAAGATGACCCAAAAGTTAGTAGGTCGTTAAAAGTAGCTGGTATTATTTAGATAGTGCATATAAATTATAGATAATGTGGTGAATTAAGTTAATGGGACATAGATGGGACTAAAGTCCCATATCCGATTTTGTGCTTAAAATAGGGCTTTCTCGTCTTAAGGTATAGTTGTTATAATAATCCAATGAAATAATAAAAGGAATGTTATGAAATATTTATTGTTTATGTTTATATTATCAATATTTACTTATGGGGAACCTGCTAGTAAAGATGATATAAAATTAATTATTGAGCAGATGGATAAACGGTTTGAGCAAGTTGATAAGAGGTTTGAAATTATGCAAAGTAATATGGATAGAAGATTTGAGCAAGTTGATAAGAGGTTTGAAACTGTGTTTGATTTAATATATATATTAATGGGTCTTGTGTTTGCTTCACCTTTTATTGCTGTTTATTTAAGAGATAAAAAAGAAGCTGAAAATAAAAAGTATATTGAGGTTGTTCAGGGGATGTTAGCTACTTTTAGGGAACTTGCTAAGGATGATGAAAAAATAGCTAAGTCATTAAGAAATGCTCATTTGTTATAATAATTATTTGTATTTTTAGAGGTTTTTAAACTAAGTTATTGTGGCATAGATGGGACTGAAGTCCCATGTCCGATATGGTGAGAATGGGGCTTTATTCTTGTTCTTTTTTATTAATATAATACAAACAAAGGGATTAAAATGAAATTTACTCAAACAAATGATGCACCAAGTGCTATAGGACCTTATTCTCAGGCTGTGTCTGTGGCGGGGATGGTTTATACTTCTGGGCAAATTGCTTTGAGGGCTGACGGGAAAGAAGATGTGTTATCACAAGGGATTAAAGAGCAGACTACTCAAGTTTTACAAAACTTGCAAAATGTTTTAAGGGCTAGTGATAGTGATAAATCTCTGGTTATTAAATGTAATATCTTTTTATTTGATATGGGGGATTTTGCTATTGTCAATGAGCTTTATGCTGAGTTTTTTGGTGATCATAAACCTGCGAGGTCTACTGTGGCTGTGAAAACTCTTCCTAAAAATGTGCTTATTGAGATAGATGCTATTGCTTTAAGCAAGTAAAGGCTTTATGTGTCGGTATCTTTAGCTCTTTTATGTGCGGGGAATTCTACGAGGTTTAATAAGAAAATAAAAAAACAATGGCTTCGGGTTAAAGATAAGCCTTTGTGGGTTTTTGTTTTTGATAGGTTTTTAAAATTTTATGATTTTGATAAAATTATTTTGGTTGGTCATAAAGATGAAGTGGGATATATGGAAAACTTTATTTCTAATGATAAGGCTTATATTGTGTCAGGTGGAGACACTAGGCAAGAATCTTTGAAAAATGCTATTAATATTATAGATAGTGAGCATATTATGGTTAGTGATATTGCTAGGTGTTGTATTGATAAAAAGCTAATTAATGATATTATTAGTTTTAAAGATGATAATGATTTGGTGGTTCCTTATATAAATGCTGTTGATACTACTTTATTTAAGGATGATTATTTAGATAGGGATGAGATGAAACTTATCCAAACTCCTCAGCTTTCAAATACTAAGCTTTTAAAAAAATATCTTGATACTAGTATTGATTATGGTGATGAAAGCTCTCTTTTTAGGGCTAATAATGCGAAAATTAAATATGTTTTAGGTGGAAATAAATATCTTAAGCTAACTATTAGCGAAGATTTAAGCAAATTAGATTGTCTTAAAAAGCCATCAAAGGATGTTTTTAATGGGATTGGTTTTGATTTGCATACATTTCAAAAAGAGGGTAAGGTTATCTTAGGTGGGGTTATTGTATCTGAAAAAATAGGTCTTAAGGCTCACTCTGATGGTGATGTGCTTATACATTCTATCATTGATGCTTTACTTGGTGCTTGTGGTGGTGGAGATATAGGGGAGTTTTTTCCTGATACGGATGATAAATATAAAAATGCTTCTTCTGTTTTTTTGCTTGAATATATTTATGATTTTATTAGCTCTGTAGGGTATAAGATTATTAATATTGATACTACTATTATTTCACAAGAAATTAAAATATCTCCATTTAAAAAACAAATAAGAAATAATCTTGCTAAAGTATTGCATATATCTCCTAATAAAATAAATATAAAAGCAACTACTTCAGAAAAAATAGGAAGCTTAGGAAGAAATGAAGGCTTAGCTGTTTTAAGCACAGCAAATTTAAAATTTAGGAATTGGTCAAAATGAATACATCCACTTTAAGATTATGGTTTTTAACTTTATTTTTATCAGGCAAAGCACCAAAGGCACCTGGAACTGTTGGCTCATTTGTGGCATTAATTCTTGGTGTGCTTGTTTTGGAGTATTTGCCACTTGAGAGCTTTATGCTTTTTATTATTTTTATATCTGTGATAGCTATTAAACAAATAGATATTTATGAGAAAGAAACAGGCTCTCATGATGATAAATCTATTGTGATTGATGAGCTTATAGGAATGTGGCTAGCTCTTGCTATTTGTAATGAGAATTTGGCTTTTGCTTTTATTAGCTTTTTATGTTTTAGATACTTTGATATTATTAAGCCTTCTATTATAGGTAAAATAGATAGAAAAGTTAAGGGTGGATTAGGTGTTGTTTTAGATGATGTGGTTGCTGGGATATTTGGTGGTATATTAAGTAAATTAATATACCACCTATACCTTGTTATTTCATCAAATCTTTAAATACCGTAGAAGAAAATAACCTTAATACATTTTTAAGTGTATCAGGATTTACATTTGCATCCGTAAATACCTTCGGATTGATGTAATTAACATTGTTGGCGCTTTCTTGTGAAAGAAATTTTAAATACGACCAGTTGCTCATTACATATTAACCTTTATAATAGTATATTAACGATATGTTAACAGAAACTATAGAAATCTTGCAACAAAAGAAAAATCGTCTAATATTTATTTTTTTTAGCTTTTGTAAATAATCTCATCAAATTATAAAACTATGCTTTAAGTAAGAAATAATCTCATCAGTCCCAAACTATTGTAAAAGTCGTTGAATATTCTTGTGTATCTCGGAAGATTGGGCTATGGCATAACTTCCTGCTTGTGCTAGGATATTTTTTCTCTTAAAAAAAGATGTCTCAGAGGCATAATCAACATCTCTTATTTGTGATTCAGAAAATCGAACATTTACTGCTGTCGTAGATATATTATTAACTGTTGCTTCAAGTTGAACTTGCACTGAACCTAAATCACTCCTAATTTTATCAAGCATTTTTATGGATGTATCTACGATATCCATAACAGATTGGGCTCCTTCTAAGGTCGTAACGCCTGTTGCCATACCATTTTCTTTATGTAAAGATGTCCTCATATGGTTTTTATTCGGGTGAGCTCCCATAGACTCAGCTTCTTTTTCGGTATATGCACCTCTAATTGACCTAAGATTAATAATAGATTCTGAAACATTATCATTTTCTCCAAACCCTATGACATCAGCTCCACCACCAAGCATAATATCTCTAGCATCATTTCTAATTAAAGTAAGTCTTCCATAATTACTATGCTTACCATTTGTTGTATCTAAAGATAAAACACTACTTGCTTCATTATTATCAGCAGATATGCTAATCCCTCTACCATCTACACTATTAAGCTCTAATCGCCCTCTTGCATCTATGCTTGCTGTTACTCCTGTTTGACCGCTTATATTATTAATAGCTGCTGTTACTTTACCATCTGAGTCATTTTTTTTAATATCATTAATGCTTCCTAAACTAACATCATTAATTTTTAATCCATGAATATCTCCTGAATTTACAAAAGAATTTCCAGTGCTTAAAACATTCCACGAGGCTCTTACTTGAAGCTCATTAGCATTTTTATTTATTACCTCAGCAAGAGTTCCTATACCTGTGCCGACAGAATGCGAAATAAGAACAGATTCTAAAGCAATATCATCTCTACCATTTACAGCTAAAAAAGTAGTTTGCACTTCTTTTCCCTCTGTAATAGTAGCTCCTGTTTCAAATCTAGTTTGTCCTATTTTATCGGATGAAGTAGCTCCTATTGAGGCATTAATAGTAGTATTTGAGTATGCACCTATTTGAAACTTTGCATTTGAAAAGGCACCTGCAAGAAGTGATTTTCCATTAAAAGATGTAGTAGTAGCTATATTATCAAGCTCTTCCATTAATCTTGAAATATCTGCCTGTAAAGCTGACCTAGTAGATGCTGTTTGACCATCTTGTGCAGCTTGCACTGCCTTTACTTTGATAGTATCAAGTATTTTTATTTGTTCATCCATTGCTTTATCTGCTATTTGGATAATCCCTATGGCATCATTTGCATTTCTAACAGCTTGATCTAATGAATTAGCCTGTGTTCTAAGTGAATTAGCGATAGCCATACCAGATGCATCATCTGCGGCTTTATTTATTCTATAACCTGAGCTTAATTTTGCAAGAGAGTTTGCGATATCATCGCTAGTTGCTTGAGAGTTTCGTATAGCATTAAGTGCTACGGCATTAGAGCCTACTGAATACATTTAAATTCCTTTTAATTAAGAAGCCATCCTGACTTAGTTTAAATGTAAATCGTTTAAAATTAGTTTGAGTTTAAATATATATTAAAAAAAGATTAAAATAATAATTATATTTGGTTGTAGATGCCCAAATATAAACCTT
>JAJVLF010000117.1 GCA_029255845.1 Campylobacterota bacterium
ATAAAGCAATCTTTTTGTTAAAAACATAGCTTTGGCTATGATTTGAACAAAAAAATCACTTTTTAATATCTTCTATCACCCTATCTTAGGCACTTCTAATTTGCAGTGGTCTCTTTATCGTAAAATCATTATGACTTGATTTATGAGTTATGTTCCCTTAATTTGTATTTTAACATAATTAAATGAAACAACTAAACCATTATGGACTTCTAGCACTAGTTTAGATTTAAAATCTGATATGTATATTTATTGATGTTTAGCAGAGTGAGGTTAAAACCTCACTTCCGAATTTAAGGGTTTTTAGCTTAATAAGAATGTAAAATTTATGCTCTTAAAGCATCCGCAATTTTTAATCTTGAAGCATCTAAGGATGGCTTAATAGAAGCAATTAAAGCTACTATGATTATAGCTATACAAATAATGATTGATTCTATCCATATATGAGCGAATGCTAAAGGATATTCGTTGTTGCTTCCTGGTGGTGGGGGCATCATTAATCCCATATTGTTTATGGCTTCCATTAGTATGTGAGAGCCTATAAATGCTATAATAACTGAAATGGTGCTTAGTATTAAGACTTCTAGTAATACTAAAGATAGTATGTTTTTATTGCTAAATCCATTTGCTTTTAGCATACCAAATTCTCTTGTTTTTTGAGATACCATATTTGATACACTTCCTAAGACGGATGAGATTACTACTATCATTATAATGCCACCTAAAAAATTAAAAAAGTTATTATATAAATCCACCACACTTCTATAAAAAGGGGCTAAGTTTTTCCAATAATACACATCATAATTGCTTTCTTTCATATTATCTCTCATATCATCACTAATTTTTTTTGAAAGCTCTGTGTCAAAAAGACCTACTGAAAGCTTGGTTATTTTATCTGTTTTCATTAGTTCTTGTGATAATTTCACAGAAGTCATTATTAATCGTTTATCTATATCATCAATGCCTGTGGAAAATGTCCCACTAACCATCATATCAATAGCATTAAGAGATGAATCAGAAGCACTCACCATAATAGTGGCATAATCTCCTACTTTTAGCATTAATTGTTCAGCTAGTTTATGTCCTATGATTACCTCATCTTTATTAGGATTATCGAAATCAAGCCCTAGATTTTTGCCATCAATCATTTTTAAAAACACAGAAGCAAACACCGTCTCACTCATGCTATCCACTCCTTGCCCTAAGAAAATGGTAGATTTCTCTTCTCCAGAGATAATGCCCGAAAACTCAAGTTTGGGCATTAAGGCTTGAATGTCTTCATCATATTTGACTAGTTTTTGCTTAATGTCTTTATAGTCTTTAGGAGATATACCAAACTCTAATGGATACTCTCCTTTATTATTTTTCTCTCTATCATCTTGGATTTGAAAATGCCCTACACTTTGATGAATCATACTTTCACCTAATCCAAAAAAGCTAAATTGTATAAACCCATAAGAAAATATCAATGCCGAGGCCCCAAAAATAATAAGCATAGAAATAGTCATATTTGATTTTTTGTTTCTTCCTAGATTAATGGTTGCGAATTTTAATAATGTCATGATACTTCCTTTGTTTCTTTTTTGGCGATTTTGCCATTTTCAAGATAAAAAACCGTATCTGCATAAGGCACTATCCTATCATCATGAGTGATGACTAATAAAGCACTTCCTAATGTTTTCGCAATATCTCTCATAAGCTTTACAGACACTAAAGCCAAACTAGCATCAAGATTAGCAGTAGGCTCATCAGCAAATAAAATCTTTGGCTTTTTCGCTAATGCTCTTGCTATGCATACCCTTTGTTGCTGTCCTCCTGAGCAGTCTTCTATTCTTTTGTTTTTTAAATCATATATTTCTAATGCCTTTAATATCTCATCAATATCATCTTCACTAGCATCACATATTAGGGCTATTTGATTATATACTATTGTGTTTGTTAAAAGATAGTATTGTTGAAATATAATGCCTATATCTTCTTTTCTTATTTTATTTGATTCTTTTGCATTTGCTAGATTTATTTTTTTATCATTGATATAAATATCTCCCTTATCAGCTATCTCTATGCCACAAATACAATTTAATAAAGTAGACTTCCCACAACCACTTCTACCCATAATAAGAGCAAATTCAGATTTTGCTACTTCTATACTAACCCCTTGTAAGGGGTGAGCATCTTCTCCAAATGATTTATATAGATTATCTATTTTAATCATTTTCTAATCTCGTTTTAAAATTCTCTACATCTAGTATAAATTTTTGATTTGTTAATTTAGAACTATATTTATTATATTTTGCTTCATCTTTTTCTTTAATAAAAAACTGAGCAAGAGCCTTATAGACATCCTCATTCGCAATCTTTGGAATATTATCTTTTCCTAGATTACTAATAAGCCATCTAGCATCTTGCTGTGTATAATGAGCCTTTTTCAAAAAATCAGGAAAATTTATAAAAGAATTAAGCCTATTAAGCCTAATATGCACATTATTAGGCTCTTCTTTAATAGCTTGATTTAAAAGCTTAGAGCCATCCTCTGCATAACCGAGCTTACTCCAAGGAAAAAAACTATAATCTGACATCTTGCTTGTGATACTACCAAGATAAGACCCCCTTGTAGCTGTATATTTCTCATCTACTAATTTTTGCAATTTCTCCAAAACCTCATTTGCTAAATCCTCATTTCCCTCCACAGACACAGCCTTATAAAAATCCTCTCTAATCTCCTCAATCGCCATATCTTTACCTATCATATTTGTTATTATTAATAACATAATCATTAAAATCTTCATTTACTACTCCTTATAAATTCTTGTAATTGTGCTATATACACTTTAAATTCTTCTCTTCCTTCATTTGTTATCACTATCTTAGTTGCCATTCTTTTACCGATAGGCTCTTTTTTCACTTCCACATAATTTGCTTTTTCAAGCTTAGAAATATGAGAAGATAAATTCCCATCACTAAGCTCTAAGCTCTTTTTCATCAACTTAAACGAAAGCTCTTTATCCTTAACTAATAAAGACATAATTTGCGACCTTATGCTCTGATGTAAAAGATTATTAAACATCTATATTCTTAAGCTCTTTTAAGCATCATAGCTATATAAACAAGGGAGCCACTACAAACAATAGTAGAAATATATCTATCATAATGGGACAAATAATCCACCCCAAAATATAAAAACCCACCAAACATCAAAGCACCCACAACTAAACCAAACATACCAGCCAATCTAAAACAAGCCTTATTTAAAATAAGCCCCGCATTAAGATTAACAAAACCAATCAAAAACACCCAAGTAGGGTAAGAATAACTACCAATATCATTTTGATTAAAAACCATAGTCAAAATAATAGCAAAACCAATAGCAATAATATAATCATAATTCATAATAGTTTGATTATGAGTCATCTTAGCTATATCATATTTATAATTCTCACGACGAGTCATAAAAAACCCAACCCCAGAAGCCAAAGCACTAACCCCAATAACAAAAAAAATAGCATAATAAACCCCAAACCCCAAAACAATCTCAAAGCTTAAAAACATAACAGCAGAAGCCAAAGCCCATAATAAAATGATATTAGAATCATAAGGCGTTTTATCTTCACTATCAACCATATAGCTATGAATATTATCTAGTTGCTCTAAGGCTTTATCTTTATCTTTCATTTTATATTTCCTTTTTTTACTTTGTAATGCAAAGTATATTGTTTTTTGACTTAATCTAAGCTTATTCAGAATGATATAGCTAGTTTTCATTTGAAAATATCTTTTTATGGTTTCTAGTTTGATAGATTAGTTGAGATTGTGGGTGATTATATGACTATAAATTTTTATTATTATGATAGCAGTAGATTAACCCCATATGTCTTTTTTAACTTTATTAGTTTTTAATAGGTATTTATTGATATACAAAATTCTCTTGTCATAGTATTTCTTAAAAATAACATCAAGTGTATCAAAAGCCATATATCTATTTTTATAAAATGGAAGTGA
This sequence comes from Campylobacterota bacterium, assembly GCA_029255845.1. Classification (GTDB taxonomy): domain Bacteria; phylum Campylobacterota; class Campylobacteria; order Campylobacterales; family JAJVLF01; genus JAJVLF01. Next base: position 3,997 of record JAJVLF010000117.1, read on the forward strand.
TTTTAATTGTTTTGGCAATAAGTCAACATAAGTCATAAAATCATTAATAAATTTATTTGATAATTCAACAACATAACTTCTAACATCATCTTCACTAATTGAAAACACAGAACCTAACCATATAAAATCTTCAATTGTAATTTTTTTAGATTTGCTACCAATTTTCATTCCTATATCATTATCATCCATCTTAGCATAAATACCAACAGTTGAAATATCATAATATGGAGCTAATTGCATTTGCCTTTCATTATTAGCATTGGTTTTATAAATTAAAGATATATTTTTTGCATGAAAATCTCCATGAGCAATAATAGTCGAAAAAATAAAAAACTTCAACATTTCTTGCATCCCACCTTTATCTAAATACTTATTAGCTTCTCGCATAGCATCAACAACTAAAATATTATATTTATCTTTTGAGTGTTTATTTAATAAAGTTAATATATCATGATGATCAATCTTTAAGCCATTGAATCTATCATATCTTTTAATTATATAATGATAGTAATATGCATTCCACCTTGGGAAAGGTGGAACGAGAGAAATTTGTAAAAAAACTACCATCTATTTTTTATCTTCTTTTGCTTTAATAATATTTTGTATTATCTCTAAAGGGTAAGCATTTTCTACTTTTGAAGAATAGAGTTTTCCTAATAATTTAGCCGTTGATTGCAAAGACATAATATCTAGCATTTTATCGGTATATTTTTCTTTTTCTTCTTTTGTAAATGAAATAAACATAGATATTAAGTAATGCTTATCTTCTAAATCGTGAATGCTGAGTTCTAGTATTTTTTTTCGTTTATGTAAAGTGGAGTATATGTAGATTATAGGGGATGATATAAAAAATACTGTGAAATTTATTTCTATAATTAAATACCAAGGTATAGCTAGTATATTTACTTTTAAGTTATTTATAATAATAAAAAAAACAAACCCTATTATTGCAATTACTGTAACAGGTAAAAATATTCCTACTACATTAATCCACAGGCTTACACTTTTTAACTCTTTTTCATTTTTCTCAATTCTCTTAAAAATAGAACTACCATCTAGTGAGCCCATTTTTTGAGAAAGGTCTTTGTTTATTTTTTCTTGATTTTCTACATAGCTTAAATTTTCTTTATATAATTGTTTAGGATTAATCTCTATAGCTTTTTCATATGAAGATATAGCAT
>JAJVLF010000118.1 GCA_029255845.1 Campylobacterota bacterium
CCGTATTTTATAAAAATCACTCTAAAACTAAAATCTAACATTATCTAAATTATTTGAATTAATAGAGGTTCCCTTATGCGATATTATACTCCTATTGACTAAAAAAGATATGCAATAAAAAACATTTGACAATAAAAAAAATAAAAGATATAATTAAATTAGCACTCTACTTAATCAAGTGCTAATTATAATAAAAGAAGGAAAAATAATGGAAGAAATTTTAAATAAACTAACAAATCAAATGAATCAAACAATAGACTCTGCTTTATCTCTAGCATTGCATAATAAAAATATGGAAGTAGGGTTAATTCATACCTTGTGGGCTATGATGACTACTAGCAATTCTCTTTTAAATCAAGTTCTTAATCAAATGGATGCACCTAGAGATGCTATGCTTTTAGAATTACAATCTAATGCTAAAAAGCTTTCTTCTGTTTCATCTGTGTCTAAAGAAAATATCAAAATATCTAGGGAATTATTTGATGAGCTTCAAAATGCTTTAGCTCTTATGACTAGTATGGGGGATAGTTTTATTGCTGTGGATACTTTTATTATTTCTACTTTAAATCATAAGGTTTTAAAGGATAATTTAGCTAAGTTTATTTCTTTAGATGAACTAAAGAAAAATTTAGAAAAAATACGAGCGGGACAAACTATAGACTCAGCTTCAGCAGATGAAAACTTAGATGCTATTAATAAATATGGGATTAATTTAAACAAACAAGCCATAGATGGCAAACTAGACCCAGTAATAGGAAGAGATGAGCAAATAACAAGAATGATGCAAATCTTAATAAGAAAAACAAAAAATAATCCAATCCTTCTAGGAGAACCAGGGACAGGTAAAACGGCGATAGCAGAGGCTTTAGCTCAAAAGATAATAGATAAAGATGTCCCTACAAGCTTGATAAATAAAAAAGTGATTGCTCTTGATATGTCTGCTCTTATTGCTGGAGCTAAGTATAGAGGGGAGTTTGAGGATAGATTGAAAAAAGTGATAGAAGAAGTTAAAAAAGATGGCAATATTATACTTTTTATAGATGAAATTCATACTATCATAGGAGCGGGAGCTAGCGAGGGCTCTATGGATGCGGCTAATATATTAAAGCCATATCTAGCTAGAGGAGAGCTTCATACTATAGGGGCTACTACTTTAAAAGAATATAGAAAATATTTTGAAAAAGATACAGCAATGCAAAGGAGATTTCAGCCTGTAAATGTAGATGAGCCTACGGTTAATGAGGCATTACAGATACTTAGAGGGATTAAAGAAAAACTTGAAACTTTTCATAATGTGAGCATTAATGATTCTGCTCTTGTGAGTGCTGCTAAGCTATCTCATAGATATATTAGTGATCGATTTTTACCTGATAAGGCTATTGATTTGATAGATGAAGCGGCAGCTGAGCTTAAAATGCAAATAGAAAGTGAGCCTAGTGCTTTAAGTGCGATTAAAAGAAATATTCAAAGTCTTAGAGTTGAAGAAGAAGCTTTAAATATGGAACATAGTGAGGTAAATAAAAAAAGAATTAAAGAAATAAAAAAAGAATTATCAAATTTAGAAGAAAAAAGAAAATCCCTAGAAGCACAATTTCAAAATGAAAAAGACACATTTAATGCCATATCTTCTTTAAAGCAAAACATAGATGAATTAAAAACTAAAGCTTCTCTAGCAAAAAGAGATAGCAAGTTTGATGAAGCAGCGAAAATAGAATATGGGGATATTCCAGAACTTGAAAATAAAATAAAAGACAATGAAGCAAAATGGGATATTATGCAAAAAGATGGCACTTTGCTTAGAAATTTCGTAGGAGAAGATGATATAGCAAATATCGTATCAAGATGGACAGGCATTTCTGTGAGCAAAATGCTTTCAAGTGATAAAGAAAAAATTCTAAAAATTGAAGAAACATTATCAAAAAAAGTAATAGGTCAAGATGAAGCCATAAAATCCATAAGTAAAGCAATCAAAAGAAACAAAGCAGGATTAAGCGATGAAAGCCAACCAATAGGCTCTTTTATGTTTCTAGGTCCCACAGGAGTTGGTAAAACTGAGTCTGCTAAAAGCCTAGCTAAATTTTTATTTGATAATGAAAAATCTCTAATAAGATTTGATATGAGTGAATATATGGAAAAACATAGTGCAAGTAGATTAATAGGAGCAGCACCTGGGTATGTGGGATATGAGGAAGGCGGTCAGCTTACAGAAGCGGTGCGAAGAAAGCCTTATTGCATATTGCTTTTTGATGAAATAGAAAAAGCCCATAATGATGTATTTAATATACTATTACAAGTTTTAGATGATGGAAGATTAACGGACAACAAGGGAATTACAGTTGATTTCACTAATACTATAATTATATTAACATCAAATATAGGCTCTAGTAGAATAATAAGCATAAATGACAAAGAAGAGAGAAGAAAGGAAGTTTTAAATGAACTTAAGCTAAATTTCAAGCCAGAGTTTTTAAATAGGCTTGATGACATAATAATATTTGAGCAATTAGGATTAGAATCTATAATAAAAATAGTAGATATTATGCTTTTTAATATAGAAAAAAAATTGCAAAGCAAAAACATCCACTTAAAACTAAGCAATAAAACAAAAGAATTTATAGCAAATGCAGGATTTGATAATACTTATGGAGCTAGACCTTTGCAAAGAGCATTATATGAGATAGTGGAAGATAATTTGGCTAATTTAATTTTAGAAGATAGAGTAAATGAAGGGGATGTTGTTAGTTTTGATATAGATGGTAATGATGATATTTCTGTTAAAGTTGAAAAAAACTAAGAGATTTAAAAACCTCTAAATTGCCATTAAGTTTTTAGTTTAATGGCAATATATAATTTTATATTTTATTCATTTTTTTAAATGAATGCCTAAAAATCAACCTTAATGACTTTTTTAGTATCTGTATTTATAACTTGAATTAATTTAACTTCCTTAGTAGATGGAACAAATACAGTAAACACATGGGCATTAATATGTGATACATCTAATAAGTCAATTGGTATTTCAAATATATCTCCATTTACTAATTCTACCTTAAGAAAAAAATCTTCTTTATCTATATTGGCAATATATGCTTCTTTGTATAGCATATTAGTATCTATCTTCCATTCATTATTAGATAATGACCCAGATATCAATCTTCCTTCTGTTAAATATTGAGAGGTTTTTATAGAACGAGCAGTACCTCCTACTCTTTCATATTTTTGATCAAGTCTTCTTTGCCATTCATATATTTTCTTATATGTATAGTCTGATATCCATACATTAGTACAGTATGACATCATGTCTTTATATTTTTCTTTTTCATATAGTGCTTTATAGTATTGGCTGTATCCTGTCTTACCTAGTGCGGCATCAGCATATGGATAATCATCATCAATACTATCTCCTGGATCTAGACAACCTTGGCTTCTTAAATGTTCCATACTCTGATTGTGTGCTAGCTCATGTGCTAATGTTTTATAAAAACGAACATAATCATTAGTATCCTTAGGAGCTTTAACTAGACTCTCAAGAGATGCTGCTGCCCACCAAACTCTAAGATGATTTCTAACAGCGATACCATCAAAGAAAGTAGTATCATCCATATATACACCAACATAGAATGTCCATTTAGATGCTTTATCATTAGCAACATCTACTTTTTTGTTAGCACCAAGTGTATTGATGAGCGTCATTGCATTTGTTCCGCTATTAGTAAACTGAAAATCGACAGATCTTGTTGTGTCAATAATTACACTTACATTATTTAATGGATATATATATTTCAAGTAATCTCTAGCACCATCGGCAAAATCTTGAGTAAGAGATGGAGTCCCATTTTGAGTAGTTATAGGTACAAAATGAACTATCATATTAGTTATATTTTCAAAACCAAATGGTTTCTCTCCAGATGCAGGGTATGCATTATCATTTTCATTAGCTTCTTCTATCTTACTGTTAGGGTCTATCGTGACAGAAAAATTATTATCTTCTTTTAGCCAAATTTCACTATCTAATAAGAAAACTACTGGTTTATTGGTAGAATCTGATGTAGCAAAATCGACATTATCTTCTAATAGCACTTCTTTGGTTATAGCTGGTAGTGCCTTACCATCACCAGATGTCCCAGATAGTCTAATCTCAACTTTTCTACGAACAAGATTGCTATTTTCCATCTTAACGAATACTCTTAATACTCCTGGCTTACCTGCTATTACAGGGATACTATTAGCATCATCAGTCATATCTATTTGAACAGATTGATTAAATGTAACTTTAGATATTTTAAAGTTTACTTTATTAGCCCCACTATCTACAGGAACAATCTTAATTATATTGCTAAATGTGCCAGATTCATTATCTTCTAGCACCCCTGCTACAGCAAAAGAATGCTCAGCACTAGTATGTATGATATCTACAGTTCCATTTAAATCATTAACATCTTTTGTTATTTTAGTAGAGTCGTCAGTATCATAACTACTTATTCGATATTTTTCTGTTCCAGATTCACACCAAGCTAGACTTACTGAGTTAGATGTAGCTTTTGTAAAATGTAAGCCTATAGGTTTTCTTGATGTATTATATTCTTGTCCTATTGTAGTTGTTATTTCTTCAGTTGCGGTTGTAATTGGGGAACCACTTGTCTTGGTTGCTGTTAATTGTATTTTTAGTTCTTGTCCCACATTAAACAAGGATGATTTTAAATAAATATCACCATTAGCTCCAGCAGAGGCACCAATACCGCTTACTGAATCATCGTCAAGAAAACTAATATTAATTATACTTGTCGTCCTATTTATAATAAATGTCGCAAGGCTATATCCTTGTAGTAAAACATCCAGCCTATATGAGTAAATATTATTTATCTTATTAAAATGTATAACATTTTTATCTTTTGTATCCTTAACACCTTCTTGCCATACCTGCTCAAAAGTTTCTTTGGCATCAGTGATGCTACCATAAAATTTAATATCTGCTTGATTTTCAGAGCATATTGAGATGTAAATAGAATCTTTCACACTTAAATTAACATCCTGTGTAACTGACTTTCCTTCAGCAGTTGCAGTTGCAATAAAATTATATTCTGCATGTTCTGTAGGAATAGTTTTAAATTTTATATTTCCTGAGCTAGCAT
>JAJVLF010000119.1 GCA_029255845.1 Campylobacterota bacterium
ATTTTATAAAAATCACTCTAAAACTAAAATCTAATATTATCTAAATTATTTGAATTAATAGAGGTTCCCTAAAATTAAAGGTAATATAGTGATTAAAAAAATATCAATTTTTGTTTTTATTTTGGCGATTGGCTTTTTTGGATATATGATATATATCTCAAAAGCATTATCTTATTTATCAAAAGACCCTAAGGCATGTATTAATTGTCATGTTATGAATACTTCTTATGCTACTTGGCAACATAGTGCTCATGCTAGAGTTACTACTTGTGTTGATTGTCATTTGCCTACAGATACTTTTTTAAATAAATATATTGCAAAGACTAGAGATGGATGGAATCATACGGTTGCTTTTACTACTAATACTTATCCTCATGCTATTAAAATAAGTGAAGATGGAGCTAAAAGGGTTCAAGATAATTGTATTTCTTGTCATACGAATACTACATCTATGATAATAAGTAATGCTAGTAAATATCATAATTTTACAAGTGAATATGTTCAAAGTGGTAGAAAGTGCTGGGATTGCCATAAGAGTGTTCCTCATGGTAAAGTTAGAGGCTTAGGGACTACACCAAATAATCTTGGTGTTAAAGAAGTTAAGGGAATCTATAAAAATATAAAATAAATAGAAAATATGACACTATCTAAATTATTTGTATTTTTAGAGGTTCCCTTAAATAAATTTTAATTTAAAATAAAAAGGAAAATTATGAGATATAAATTATTATTAATCGCATCACTGGTTGCTATTTTTGCTATGTCTTTATTGGCAAATGTTATTAATACTAGAGAAGATGAAAGAATTGAATTAATCAAGGCTCCTCTAGTAGCCGAAAAAGATAAACATAAAAGTGAAGAATGGGCTAGATATTATCCACGACAATACGACTCATGGAAACAAACAAAAGATGGAGATAAGCTAACTGATGTGCTAAAAGAGAAGCCTCAATTAGCTATACTTTGGGCTGGATATGGGTTCGCTAAAGATTATAATGCTCCTAGAGGTCATTATTATGCTTTACAAGATAATATCAATAGTTTAAGAACAGGAGCTCCAAAAGATGATAAAACAGGTCCTATGCCTACTGCTTGTTGGACTTGTAAATCTCCTGATGTTCCTAGAATTATGGAAAGAGATGGTGAGCTAGAGTATTTTACAGGGAAATGGGCTAAATATGGACATGAGATTGTAAATTCTATCGGATGTGCGGATTGTCATGATAATAAAACAGGTCAATTAACCATAAGAAGAGAGTATCTAAATAGAGCTTTAAAATCTGCTGGTTTAAAGACTTTTGAAGATTCAACTCATCAAGAAAAAAGAAGTTTAGTTTGCGCACAATGCCATACTGAATATTATTTCAAAAAAACAGAATGGAAAGATAAAGATGGAAATGAAAAAGTAGCTAAAGTCGTAACTCTTCCTTGGGAAAATGGCTTAACAGCTGAAGGTGCTGAAAAGTATTACGATGATAGAAACTTTAAAGACTGGACTCATAAAATTTCAAAAACAAGAATGCTAAAAACACAACATCCAGGATATGAATTATTCCAAAGTGGAATACATGGACAAAAAAATGTATCTTGTGCGGATTGTCATATGCCTTATACTCAAGAGGGTTCTGTTAAATACTCAGACCATAGACTAAGAAGCCCACTTGAGACAATGGATAGATCATGTATGACTTGCCATAGAGATAAAGAATCTACATTGACTTCTATAGTGAATAGAAAGTACGAGAGAAAAGACCAACTTCATGAGCTTACTATGGATAATCTAGCGAAAGCTCATTTAGAAACAGCTAAAGCGATGGAAGCAGGAGCTAATGATGATGAGCTAAAAGAAATTAGAGCAAATATTAGATCAGGTCAATGGAAGTGGGATTATGCGGTGGCATCTCATCCTGCATTTTTTCATGCTCCTGAAGAAGTTTTAAGATTATTAGCAATCGCTAATGAAAAAGCTATGCAAGCTAGAGTATTATTAGTTGGTGTTTTAGCGAAACATGGTGTTGTGAATTATTCTGCTCCTGATTTTTCTACTAAAGAAAAAGCTCAAAAACTAGCTGGTGTGCCATTAGCTAAATTAGTAGAGGCTAAATTAAACTTCAAGAAAACATTAGAAAAAGAATGGCATAAACAAGCTGTGCAAAATGGAAACTTGAATATGAAATCAAGAAAAGATGTTGATTTAGAGTCTTCTTATTTTAATAAAAGATAAGAGTGCCTAAAATAATATACAAACTCTTATCCTCTACTAAGAGTTCGTATATTTTATTGTCCATCCTAGCTATCGGTGCTAGTATCGGAACTTTTATCGAAAATGACTTCGGTAATATAAGAGCTAGGGAGTTAATTTATAATGCCTTTTGGTATAATTTGACTCTTTTGCTTACTTCTTTAAATATTCTTTTTGTAGCTTATGACAAAAAAATGTATCTTTTTAAAATAAAAACGATGTTTCATCTCTCTTTTGTTCTTATATTTGTAGGTGCTGGGATTACTTATTATTTCGGCATAGAAGGGATGATGAATATCCGAGAAAACAATCAATCAAATATAATTATATCAGGTGAGCAAGAAATAGAATTGCCATTTTTTATTAAACTAAAAGATTTTACTTTAATAAGATACCCAGGTAGTAGGTCTCCATCTGAGTTTTCAAGTGATGTTGTTTTAATAGATGAGAAAAATAATATTAAATTTGATACTAAAATATATATGAATAATACTTTAACCTATAATGGATATAAGTTTTTTCAAACCTCTTATGATATGGATGAATTAGGAACTAAGCTTACTGTTAATTATGACCCTGGTCTGGAAATTACTTATATTGCTTATTTCTTTTTATTTTTAGGATTGATTTTAAATTTATTCGATAAAAATTCAAGATTTCAAAAATTAATTTCTAAAATAAAAAAAATGCCTATCGCTTCAATTATATTTACTTTTCTTTTAATATTTCCTCAAACAAATCTAATAGCTAATGATAAAAATAATGAATACATCACCAAATACTTAATAGATTATAGAGAAAATTCTAAAAAAATAGCAAACAAATTTGGAGAATTAATAGTTCAAGATTCTATGGGAAGAATGAAGCCACTAGATACTCAAAATAAAGAAGTTTTAAATAAGCTCACAGGTAAAGACATATGGAATGGACTTAATGCCAATCAAGTAATGCTAAGCATATTATCAAGACCATCATTATGGAAAAAAGTAAATTTAATTAAAATAGGAAGAGATGATATTAAGTTTTTGCTAGGAATGAAAAATAGTCAAAACCTAGCAAGGTTTGATGATTTTTTCGATATAAATGGAAATTATAGATTATCTGATGAAGTCCATAAAGCTAATATAAAAGATATTGGCTTAAGAAATAATTTTGAAAGAGAGATTATTAAAATAGATGAAAGATTAAATATCTTTTTTATGAGTTATAAAGGAAAGCTTTTAACTATATTTCCACTTAAAAATAATAAAAGGAAAAAATGGGCAGATTTGAAGACTATGTTTTTAGAGATTAAAGAAAGCCCTTTAAAAAGAGCCACAGCTAACTTTCTTGATGGGATATATAATCGTAATTATAAAAATTCTTTCAAGCACATTAATATCATTAAAGACTATCAATACAAAGTAGGTGGAGATATTATTCCTGATATTAATAGATTAAAAGCGGAGATATACTTTAATGAAATTTCTATTTTCGTTAAACTGTCCATTATCTATTTGGCAATGGGACTTGTATTGCTCATTTATGCCGTAATTTCTATTTTTTATAATAAACTTATTAATAAAAATATTTATAAAATATCTTTTTTTATTATGAGTGGATTATTTATTATTCATACTGTATCAATATTGCTTAGATGGTATATAGGTGGATATGCCCCTATTAGCAACACTTATGAAACTATGGTTTATATATCCTATATAGCTATCATATCTGGATTATTTTTATCTAAAAAGTCTTTAATATCACTTAGTGGCTCTTTACTCATAGCTGGTATTTTTATGTTTTTAGCTTACTTGCAAGATGTAAATCCTCAAATCACAAATCTAGTCCCTGTCCTAAAAAGCTATTGGCTAAGTATCCATGTATCAGTTATTACAGCAAGTTATGGATTTTTTGCTTTTGGTGCGACACTTGGCTTCATTACTCTTGTCCTGATAATAATAAATAATTCAAACAACAAAATAAAAAATCAAATAAAAACCATAACCTATATAAACGAAGTATCTTTAATTTTAGGACTAACTCTTTTAGTAATAGGTAATTTCCTAGGCTCCATTTGGGCAAATGAATCATGGGGAAGATACTGGGGATGGGACCCTAAAGAAACTTGGGCTTACATATCCATAATAGTATATGTAATGGTAATCCACATTAGGTTTTTCAAAAAACTATATAACCCATTTATATTCTCATCACTTAGTCTAGTATCTTTTTTATCTATACTAATGACTTATTTTGGAGTTAATTTTTATTTAGCAGGAATGCACTCATATGCCAAAGGCGACCCTATCCCAATACCATTATCAGTATATATATTTTTATCAGTCATTATTCTAACCATATCAATGGCATATATTAAACAATCAAAGGAAAAAAATGAAAAAATTTAATTTAATCTTACTATTTAGCTTAGCTCTATTAGCAGAGCTACCCACACTATCAGATATGCTAAAACAAAAAAGCATTTCATTGTATGACATAAAATCAGCTAAATCCCCAAAACCAACCTATCAAGGTAAAATATTAGAAATTCTTTATGCAAAACCATATACATACATAAATATAGCAGAAATACACCCTAACATAAAAGAAGGAGATAATAATACATTTTGGGTAGTTGCAAATGAAGTAAATGCTAAAATAAATGACATTATAAGATTTCAGCAAGAAATGGTTATTGATAAATTTACTAGTGATGTTTTAAAGAAAGAATTTAATAATTTAATGTTTGTTTCTAATATTGAATATAAAATTGATTAATTTATTCTTATAATTAAAATAAAACTAAAGGGAACCTCTATTAATTCAAAATAAATAGCTAATATTATATTTTAGCCTTATAGCAATTTTTATA
>JAJVLF010000012.1 GCA_029255845.1 Campylobacterota bacterium
TGAGAATAAAAAAATGTATGATGATTTTTCTAAGCAATCTAGTATAATGGCTTATGAATATTCTATACAAAAGTATTTTAAAAACTTTATTGTTTTTATAGAAAAAAATTTCAAAGGTAATATATGAATATAAACTTACAAATTACAAAAAGTAATCTATTTTGAAAGGCATCATCTTAGCAGGAGGAAATGGGACAAGACTTTATCCTATTACAAAAGGAGTTAGTAAGCAATTAGTTCCTATATATGATAAACCTATGATATATTATCCTCTTTCTGTGCTTATGTTGGCGGGAATAAAGGATATTTTGATTATATCTACTAAAGAGGATTTACCTAGATTTAGAGAACTTTTAGGGGATGGTAGTGATATAGGGATGAATTTTGAATATATTATTCAGCCTTCGCCAGATGGATTAGCTCAGGCTTTTATTTTAGGGGAAGATTTTATTGGAGATAGTGATGTTTGCTTGATATTAGGAGATAATATTTTTTATGGGGGTGGTTTAGTTAAACTTTTACATAATAGTATTAAAGAGATTAAGAAAAACAATAAAGCTAGTGTATTTGGATATTATGTAAGCGACCCTGAACGATATGGGGTTGCTGAATTTAATGATAATGGAGATGTAGTTTCGATAGAAGAAAAACCCACAATTGCTAAATCAAATTATGCGGTGGTAGGCTTATACTTTTACCCAAATGATGTAATTTCTAAGGCTAAAAAAATAAAACCTTCAAAAAGAGGTGAGCTTGAAATCACTACCTTAAATCAAGAATATTTAAATGATGATAGACTAAGAGTAGAATTAATGGGAAGAGGTTATGCTTGGCTTGATACTGGCACTCATGAAAGTTTGCTTGAGGCTTCGCAATTTATACAAACTATTGAAAAAAGACAATCTTTAAAAATAGCTTGTATAGAAGAAATTGCTTTTGAGCTAGGATATATAAATAAAGATGATTTACTTAAATTAGCAAAACCACTTAGTAAAAATCAATATGGGCAATACTTATTAAAAATAGCAAGTGAAACAAAAAAATTCTAAAAATAGATATAAAAAAATAATATTTAATGGAAGTTAAATATAGTTGCACGAAATAGGATAAAAATAAAATGAACTTCAAAAAAACTAAAATACCAGATGTAATCATATGTGAGCCAGCAGTATTTGAAGATGGCAGAGGATATTTTATGGAAACTTTTAGAAAAGATAAGCTAGAGCATTTCATATCTCATAAAATGAATTTCATCCAAGATAATGAATCAAAATCTACTAAAAATGTATTAAGAGGGCTACACTATCAACTCCCTCCTTTTGCTCAAAGTAAGCTTGTCAGAGCGATTAAAGGAAAAATATTAGATGTAGCTGTGGATATTAGAGAAAAATCTCCTACTTTTGGAAAATATGTAGCTATTGAGCTTAGCGAGGATAACAAAAAACAATTATTTATTCCTAGAGGATTTGCTCATGGCTTTATAGTCTTAAGTGAATATGCCATACTCTCATATAAAGTAGATAATTATTATGATAAATCATCTGATAGAGGTATTGCTTTTGATGATAAAGGTTTAGGTATTGATTGGGGTGTGAGTGAAAAAGATTTGATTTTATCGGATAAGGATAAACTACATCCAAGTATAAAAGAATGCAAAGATTTATTTGATTATAATGTAGATTATTATGCTTAATGTATTAATTACAGGCTCAGGTGGTCAGTTAGGGAAATCTATCAAGGAATTATCTAGTGAGTATGAGTATAATTTTGTTTTTGCTAATAAAAATGAATTAAATATTTTAAATGGGGGAAAGATTAAGGAATACATTGATAAGCATAAGATAAATTGTATTATAAATTGTGCATCATATACTAATGTAGATAAAGCAGAAAATGATAAAAAACTAGCAGATGATATAAATCATCAAGGCATTAAAATAATAGCAAAATTATCAAAAATAAATAATATAAAACTTATCCATATTTCAAGTGATTATGTTTTTGATGGTAAAAATTATAAGCCATACAAAGAAGAAGATAAAACAGCTCCATGCTCTACATATGGGCAAACAAAACTAAATGGAGAAAAAGCTATAATTGAACTAAATATGAAAAATTCTATTATCATTAGAACATCTTGGCTTTATTCTAATTATGCAAATAATTTCTTAAAAACGATATTAAGTTTAGCTAAAAAAAATAATGAATTAAATATCATTTATGATCAAATAGGAACTCCTACTTATGCATTAGATTTAGCAAAAATGATTTTAGATATTTTAGAAAAAATAAATAATCAAAACACAGAAATTTATCATTATTCAAATGAAGGTGTTGCAAGCTGGTATGACTTCGCTAAAGAAATTATTAATATACAAAATGTAAAGTGTTTAATTAATCCTATTGAATCTTATAAATATAAAACATTAGCTAAAAGACCTCATTATAGTATATTAAATAAGGCAAAAATTAAAAAAGATTTTGATATAATAGTGCCATACTGGAAAGATAGTTTAATTAAATGTTTAAAAGAAATGAGTTAAAATGAAGAATGTGCTACTAACAGGCTGTGCTGGTTTTATAGGGAGTAATTTCGTCCCGTATTTTTTAAATAAATATGAAGAATATAATATCACTCACTTAGATAAATTAACCTATGCTGGAGACTTAGAAAACCTTAAGGAAATAGGGAAAAACCCAAGATACAAGTTTATAAAAGGAGATATTTGTAATCGTGAATTAGTCGAGTTTATTTTTAATGAATACGATATTAATGGGGTTATTCATTTTGCAGCAGAGTCCCATGTGGATAATTCTATAAAAAGTCCAGATGTTTTTATGCAAACAAATATAAATGGGACTTTTACTCTTGTAGATGTTGCTAAAAAATACTGGATGAATAAAGCATTCTCTTATAAAGATAAATATCAAAATGCAAGATTTCATCATATTTCCACCGATGAAGTATATGGTAGCTTATCAAATGATACAGATTTATTTAAAGAAAGCACTCCTTATGCTCCTAACTCTCCATATAGTGCTTCTAAAGCATCAAGTGATATGATAATTAGATCTTATTATGAGACTTATGGCCTGAATGCTATAATCACAAACTGCTCTAATAATTATGGTCCTAAGCAACATGATGAAAAATTAATTCCTACGATTATCAGAAAAGCCATTAAAGGAGAGCCTATTCCTATTTATGGGGATGGAAAAAATATAAGAGACTGGCTGTATGTGATGGATCATGTAAAAGCTATCGATTTGGCTTATCATAATGGAAAAAATGGAGAAACATATAATATAGGTGCAAACAATGAGCAAAATAATCTTCATATAGCGAATAAGATTTGCGATATTTTGGATGAGTTAAAACCACAAAATGAAACATATAAAAAACTAATCTCATTTGTGGAAGATAGAGCAGGTCATGATAAAAGATATGCGATTGATTCTTCTAAAATAGAAAATGAGCTTAAATGGAATGTCAGTGAGAGTTTTGAAAGTGCCTTATTTAAGACTATAAAATGGTATTTAGATAAATATGAGATTGTTAAATAAATGAATAATAAAATAATATCCGCCGTTATACCTGCCTATAAAGTAAAAAGCCATATAGAAGATGTGGTTAAAACTCTACCAGAATTTATAAATCATATAATAGTAATAGATGATAAGTGCCCTCAAGAAAGTGGGAAGTTTATAGAATCATTAAATATACCTAAAGTAATATTGGTTTTTAATAAAGTAAATTTAGGTGTCGGAGGAGCAGTAATCAATGGCTACAAGCAAGCTCTTGCATTAAATTCTGATATAGTTATAAAGATAGATGGCGATGGACAAATGAACCCTAAACATATAGATAAACTTATACAGCCATTAATAGATGATAATGCCGATTACTGCAAAGGTAATAGATTTAGTGATTTTAAGGCATTAAAAAAAATGCCAAAAATAAGATTATTTGGAAATAGTGCATTATCATTTCTGCTAAAAGCAAGTAGCGGTTATTGGAATATAATGGACCCTACTAATGGCTTTACTGCTATAAATAAAGATACAATTTTAGGGCTTGATTTAGATAATATCTCAAAAAGATATTTTTTTGAATCTGATATGTTGATTAATCTAAATATCGAAAATGCAGTAGTGAAAGATATATCATTACCTGCAAAATATGAAAATGAAGAAAGCTCTTTAAGTGTCACGAAAGTATTATTTGAGTTTCCTCCTAAACTAATAAAAGGATTTATGAAAAGAATATTTTATAAATATTTTATCTATGATTTTAATATGGCATCTATTTATTTATTACTAGGGTTTCCTATGTTTATATTTGGAATAATTTTTGGTAGTGTTAGTTGGTATCAGGCATCTTATAATGAAGTAGAAGCAAGTATTGGAACTGTTATGCTTTCGGCATTAACTATTATATTGGCTGTGCAATTTTTGCTCCAAGCTATTAGTATTGATATAAGCAATATACCAAAAAAGAATAAAGCTTAAAAGCAGATTATGATAAACTACAAGAGAATAAAAAAAGACTGTTTTTGGGAATATAACTTCTCAAACGAAGATATATTAAAACTAGCGACTAGTGACAATATAAGAGAAAAATCTTTTTTATTTCAAAAGATATTGCTAAATAGCACAAATTTATTTAGCGACTTAAAGATATTCGATAAAAAAGTTTTATTTAATTTGCTCGAAAATTATAAAGTCCCACAATTCAACAAAGACTATACTTTTAAGCGAAAAAATATGGCAGAAGTTTATTTTTTTGATAAAGAAGTTTTAGTGAATGAGTTAAAATGGGTAGTATAGATTATGTAAAACTTTATAGCTTACAAGATAAAGTTTTAGATATAATATTTAATATAGGGAGTATTTTTTATCTGACTGGTGGGACTTGCTTAAGTCGTTTTTATCAGGAGAAAAGATACTCAGATGATTTAGATCTTTTTACACATATAAACAATGATTTTAGTCGTGAAATTAAAGAAATAAGAAATGCTTTAGATAAAAAATTTAAAATAACAAAAATTGCTTTAGATAATATACAATTGCAAAATAAAATTTGTAAAGTCTACAAATAGCCTGAATGTTCACAGTTAAATCCCTTGGAATAAATGTCCTTTCCTTTCCGGCAATAGTTCATTACCTTTCCTATGAAATTGAATTCCTATCGAATTATAATATCCTTTGGTTCCAATCTATAAAGTTTCATTATTGTCAGTTGGAATTGTTTATATGTAGTTCAAGACACGTGACTTCACTAAATATAACAGACGGAGTTAAAGCCCTTTTCATAGAGAAGATAAAACTCATAGGTACAATGAGAGCCCTTGTTATACTGGATGTATACTTATCATTTTTTATAACTACAGGCAAATATCTTTTTACACAAATAGCAGATTCTCAAATTGATGACTTATTTAAATAAAAACTGTTGAAGGCAATTAATATTTTGCTTTCAAGTATCAATTGGTAATTTGTAACCTAACCCCTGTAGAAACTGAATATTTCTGCTTAAACTTTCAACAGTAGCTGACAATTGTTACTAAGGTAACTCTTTTACTTCATGTTGTTTTGGATTAATATGTAGAAATTTAATTCAATTTTACTTTGAGTGGAGAAATAAACAAAATATGAAGGTAACAATCTTTGTCAATTATCTTCTCTTTAATCATAAGATGTTGAGATCCCTATTTAGGTATGTAGGCTCGTAATCTTATTTTAACAAATCAAACTACTACTGGGCC
>JAJVLF010000120.1 GCA_029255845.1 Campylobacterota bacterium
ATAAAAATACTTAATGAAATATCAATATAGTAAGGTAAAAGTTTAGTTTCATCACCTGACCCCATTATCCAAGCAAAACCTTTAAAAGGGAAACTAAACATAGGCATAGTCCTATCTCACGGATTTTCATCTTCTCCTAATGAGGTAGTTAGATTAGCTAGAAAGTTAAATCACATAGGATATTATGTATATATCACAAGAGCTAAGGGGCATAGTGTGGATGCTGAGTTTTTATCAACGACCTCTTATCAAGACTGGGTGCATTCTTATGATATAGGATATGGCATTTTAAGACAAGTTTGTGATAAGGTTATCTTAGCTGGTTTTTTTATGGGAGGATTATAGATTGCGACAAACTAATCATATGGTTTTGTTAAGATTGAAACTATATAATGTGGTTTTATTATATTTTATTAGAAGGATTTCAAAATGAACATTATCAAAAGATTTTCAAGTTTAATGATTTTAATATCATTGCTAAGTGCTGTCTTAACAACAAGTTTATTCTCTAAAGAGAAAAAATTCTCTTAAAAATGCCTATTATTGTTCCAGCAAGTCTTTCTGGAATTGGAACGATTCCAACAAGATTAGCAAAAAATATTATGGCTATGACAGATACCATTGAAGTAAAGATTTATGAGCCTAAAAAACTAGTTGTTCCATTTGAAATACTAGAGGCTGTTTCAAAAGTAAAACTTAAAAGGTCCTTTGCTTGAAGCTGTTATATTGTTTTAATAAAAAAATATTAAAGATTTTACCTGATGTTTTTCAATATTCTATTCTTACTAAAGAAAAATAATGTTGTGAAACTTTAGTTAAAGGGGAGGGCTTCTAAAAACAAGATAAATAGATAATATCGTATTTTCGTCATATCGCGCTTTTTAAATTGGATATAGCTTCGTCTTTATTGCATTTTAAAGAAATTAATATATGACAAAAATATAACACTATCTAAATTATTTGTGTTTTTATATCTCCCCTTAAGGTAATATTTATAGAGACTCTCTATAAAATTTAAAGGAGAACAATTATGAAAAATTTCTTAGACTTATTCCAAACAATAGAAAAGAAAAAATCTAATGATAGTTTTTTAAACTATTTAGATGGAGATACATGGGTAAGCATATCCACGAGTGATTTTGTCTCAAAGGTTAAATACTTAACATTAGCCTTAAAGGATATGGGTGTTAAAAATGGAGATAGTGTTGCTATTATCGCTAAACCTTCTCCTTGGTGGGTAATGATGAATTTTGCTATTAATCTTGCTAATGGGGTTAGTATTCCTATTTTTCCTAATATATCTTCTAAAAATTTACTTTATGAGCTTGAAGATGCGGATGTTAGATTTGCTTTTATTTCTGTAAATGAAAATATCCAAAGCTTAAAACAAGTCTCATTTACAAAAGTAATTACTAAAGATGTGGATATGGATAATTCTATTTCTATAGATGATGCATTTAAGGTAGGGAAAGATTTGCTTACCAAAGAAGCATGGGGAGAAATTCAAGTAAGTGAAGATAATTTATATAGCATAATTTACACAAGTGGTAGCACTGGTAGACCAAAAGGAGTGGAGTTAAGCCAAAAAAATATAATGTCTCAAATGATGGATGTCCGTAATATAATTACAGATATAAGTCCTGAGCATAAGATGTTGAGCTTTTTGCCTGTTGCTCATATTTTTGAAAATATGTTAATTAATTACTATATGAGTGAAAACATTAGTATCTATATTCTGGATGATGTAACACAAGTAGCACCTATGTTGCAAGTTGTTCAGCCTCATTATATGAGTGTAGTTCCTAGATTGCTTCAAAAAATATTCACAAAAGTGCAATCAAATGTGGATGAGGCTAGTAGTCCGATTAAAAAATTTATAGGTAGAACTGCCCTTAACAGAGCAACTAGTAAAGATCCTCATAAGAAAAAAACTTTTTTAGATAATTTATTCCACAAATTAGTATATAAAAAAATACAAGGTTTATTTGGTCCTAATATAAAATTTTTAGTAACAGGTGGAGCAAAACTCCCAAAAGAATTATCTGATTTTTACTTAAATATAGGGCTACCTCTAAGAGAAGGGTATGGGCTAACAGAATGCTCACCTGTGGTATGTGTAAATCGTGTAGATGAGTATAAGAGTGGGACTTGTGGGAGAGTTATTGAGAGTGTGAGTGTTAAATTATCTGATGAAAATGAATTATTGGTTAAAGGCATAAATGTGATGAGAGGCTATCATAATTTAAAAGATAAAACAGATGAAGTGATAGTAGATGGATGGTTTCATACGGGGGATTTAGCCTCAATTGATGAAGATGGATTTATCACAATAACAGGAAGAATAAAAGAATTATTCAAAACTTCCACAGGAAAATATGTCCAGCCTATAGAGGTGGAAAGCTTATTGGCAAAATCCATATACATAGACTATCCTTTGATAGTGGCTAATGATAGACCTTATGTTGTTGCTTTATTATTTATAGAGCAAGTTGCAAATAATGCTTTAAAAGAGAAATGCGAAAAAGAAAACTTATCTTATGAGAAAGAATTTAATAAAATTATAACAAAGCTAATCAAGAAAACAAATAAGCATTTAGATAAACATGCCAAAGTGCAGTATTTTAAAACAATAAATGATACATTGTCAATACAAACAGGGGCATTAACACCGTCTATGAAAACTAATCGTGATTTTATTGAAGATGAGTATAAGGATATTATAAATTCTTTATATGATAACTAAGCATGGCATTTACGAAGCTATCTTTAAAAATATTTTTTATTAAATTAAAGTTTAATTTTTTTCCCGCTTTTGCTAGAAGCGGGGCTTGTGTTACTTTTATCTCTGATGATTTTAAAACTATCAAGATAGAACTACCTCTTAATTATAAAACTAGAAATATTCTAGGGACTATGTATGGGGGAAGTATGTATAGTGCTGTTGACCCTATTTATATGATGATATTTATGTTTTTATTAAAAGATAAATATATTATGTGGGATAAATATGCTACTATAGATTTTAAAAAACCAGGCAGAGGTTTGCTTAAAGCGGAATTTAATGTTAGTGATGAAGAATTAAAAGAAGTTTTGGATGAGCTTAAAACTAATTATAGTATTAGGAAAGTTTTTTTAGTTGATTTGATTGATGAAGAAAATGATATTGTTGCTAGTTTTGAAAAAACATTATATTTTGCGAATAAAACAAAAGGGAAATTATGGGAAAGCTAAAAGGTAAAACATTTTTTATTACAGGCTCTAGCCGTGGTATCGGTGAGGCTATTGCATTAAAAGTAGCAAAATATGGTGCAAATGTAGTCATCACAGGCAAATCAGATAAAGCTCACCCCAAGCTACCAGGCACCATACATTCAGTCGCTAAAAAAGTTGAAGAGCTTGGAGGGAATGCACTAGCTATCGCATTAGATATTAGAGATGAAGAAAAAGTAGTCCATGCTATGGCAAAAGCTAATGAGTATTTTGGTGGCATTGATGTCTTAGTAAATAATGCTAGTGCTATAAGCCTAACAGACACAAAAGACACAAACATGAAAAGATTTGATTTAATGATGTCCGTAAATGGAAGAGGCACATATCTATGCTCCCAGTCTGCCTTGCCTTATTTATTAAAATCAGACAATCCCCATATTTTAATGCTTTCTCCTCCACTAAATATGGAAGCAAAATGGTTTAAACATCACACAGCTTATACCATAGCTAAATATGCTATGAGTATGTGTGTATTAGGAATGTCACAAGAATTTAAATCACAAAATATAGCAGTAAATGCCCTATGGCCAAAAACCGTAATAGCAACAGCAGCAATAGCTATGCTAGGAGATATGGTTAAAATAGAAAATTGCAGAAAGCCAAGCATAGTAGCTGACTCTGCATACGAAATTTTAACTCGTGATAGCAAAATATGCACAGGAAATTTCTTTATTGATGAAGAAGTTTTAATGGAAAAAGGAATTAATGATTTTAGTGAATATGCTATGGACTCAACAAAGTCTTTGCAGATGGATTTATTTTTAGACTAAACTATTTTATAAAGGGAGTGCCTTTTCATTGCTTGACTTGAACCCCAACATCTTATAAAATAACTTATTTTACTTATTCCATTGTGCTTAAACTAGAGCGAGAAAAGGTATTTTCTTTTTCCATAAGCTCTAATTCCTGAGAGCCACTAATTACAATGTCTTTATCTTCTTGTGTCTTTTTCTCAGAAATTTTATCAGGATAATCTACTATATTTAAAATATGTTTTATGCAGTTAATCCTTGCTTTTTTCTTATTGTTACTTCTAATAATTGTCCATTTGCAACTACTAGCATCAGAAGCCATAAGCATAGAAAATTTTGCAACAGTATATTTATCCCATAACTTTTGTGATTCTTCATCTACAGGGCTTAATTTATATTGTTTTAAAATATCTTTTTTTCTACTTGTAAATCTTTTGTTTTGCTCTTTTTTGGAAACAGAAAAATAAAATTTGAACATAATAATATCAGATTTTACTAACATCTTTTCAAAATGAGGAACCTCTCTTAAAAATTCACGATGTTCTTCAGGTGTGCAAAACTCCATAACAGGCTCTACTCCCGCCCTATTATACCAACTCCTATCAAAAAGAACTATTTCTCCCGCACTAGGCAAATGATTAATATATCTCTGAAAATACCATTGTGTTTTTTCTTTATCATTTGGCTTTTCTAAAGCCACTATTCTCGCACCCCTAGGATTTAGATGCTCTATAATTCTTTTAATCGTGCCACCTTTACCAGCAGCATCTCTACCTTCAAAAATCATAAGAACTTTTAAGCCTTTTTCTTTTACATGATTTTGATATTTTAAAAGCTCAGTTTGTAATTTTACTAGTTCTTTATTATATTTTATCGTATCTTTTTTTATCCAAACTTGGACTTTATTTTTTTCTTTATTAGATTCTGTGTTTTCATCTTTTTTCATTTTTATATCCTGACTTATTTATTTTTTACATGAGGGAACCTCTATTAATTCAAATAATTTAGATAATGTTAGATTTTAGTTTTAGAGTGATTTTTATAAAATACGGTGT
>JAJVLF010000121.1 GCA_029255845.1 Campylobacterota bacterium
AATAGCATGAGAAGATACAGAAAAACCGTTATTGTTAGGGCTAGTAGAAATATTCTCTGTAAATTGAAGCTTTATATTATCAATATGTCCATCAGTGTCAAAATCAACAGTCTCAGCTGATAATAATATAGGAGTTGCTTTATCATTAATAGCGATAGTAATATCTGCACTATTAAAAGCTCCACCTATTGCACCATCTCTTAAGACATTACTTTTTATGACCACATTCCCCACTACATTGGTTTTATTATTATCAACTAAATTATATACAAATATTAATTTAGCACCTCTTATTTTAGCTCGTATTGGATTTTGACTATTGTAGGTTATTTTTGCAAGTAAAATATCATCATGGCTACTACCTTTAGTAATAGTAGTAGATGAACTAGAAGTAGGATGTTTAAATTGTGCGACATTAGTAGTATTAATATCTATGACAATAGAGATTTGACTTGTTTTACTAGAGCCTTCCCCGTTGCCATTGACTAATTTAGGATTAGTAAAATCTCCACTAGAAGGAGCATTAGCCACCAAAAACACATTTAACAATAAAAAAACAAATAATACATTTCTCATTAAAGCTCACTTTACAAAGTTAATCTCAATTAAATCGCCCTAATGATAGCATTTTAAAATAAAATTAATTTTAATTTAAATTAAGACTTTTATGGTAAGATAGCCCCCATTCTTATATATGTATATAACTTCAAAGTAAATTTATCTAACAAACTAATAAAGCTTCAAGTAACAAACACATTAAGAAGTAATAAAATTAAAGGAATTATCAAATATGGATAATGAAGATAAAAAAAACGAAGAAGTCAAAGAAGATGAAAACAAACAATTTAGCGAATTTAACTTCCATGCAGATTTACAAAAAGGTATAGATGAGGCAGGCTTTAAAGTAGCTAGCCCAATTCAAAGCCTAGCAATTCCAATAGTGCAAACAGGAGAAGACTTAATAGCTCAAGCATATACAGGGACAGGCAAGACAGCTGCATTTGGGTTGCCTATGATGGATAAAATAGAGCCTAATGACTTTTTAGCTGGTTTGGTTATCACTCCTACTAGAGAGCTTGCTAATCAAGTAAGCGAAGAGCTTTTTAAATTAGGAAGATTTAAAGGGATTAGAACTTCTGCTATTTATGGTGGTGAATCATATAGAAGACAGCTTGATAGAATTAAAAGAGGGGCTCATATACTTGTAGCTACTCCAGGAAGATTACTTGATATGCTTAAAGATGGGAAAATTCATAATTTTAATCCTCGTTTTGTGGTTTTAGATGAAGCTGATGAGATGCTTGATATGGGATTTTTAGAAGATGTTCAATCTATCTTTTCTTTTTTACCAGCACAAAGACAAACTTTGATGTTTTCGGCTACTATGAGTGAGCCTATTAAAAAACTTTCTAAGACTATCTTAACTAAATATAATTTTGTTTCTGTTACTAAAAAAGAAGCAACTACTAAAGAAAATATCAAACAAGAATATTATGTAATTGATGAGAGAGAAAGAGATGATGCTTTAACAAGACTGCTAGATGCTTATGAAGCTAAAAAGACTATTATTTTTTGTAGAATGAAAGTAGAAGTTGATAGAGTAGCTACTATGCTTATGGGTAGAGGCTATTCTGCTAAAGGTCTTCATGGAGATATGGAGCAAAGACAAAGAGATGAGGCTATTAGAAGCTTTAAAAAAGGTGGGATTGATACTTTAATCGCTACAGATGTGGCTGCTCGTGGGCTGGATATCAATGATGTAACTCATGTATTTAATTATCATATTCCTTTTAATTCTGAGAGTTATGTTCATAGAATAGGGCGAACAGGAAGAGCTGGTAAAGATGGTATGGCTATTACTTTAGTAACTCCTATGGAATTTAGAGAATTACAAAGAATTAAAAAATCAGTCGGTTCTAAGATGGAGCAAGCAAATGTCCCTACAATCCAAGATGTAAAATATAAATCAATCAATAAAATAGCAGAAAGTGTAAAACATCAGCATATAGAAGAAAAAGCAGTTGAAATTGTAACTAAACTAGAAGAAGATATTGATATCGCACAAATTTGTTATAAATTAGCTTCTATGGTTTTAGAAAATAAAAAAGTATCTGGACCTGAACAAATAGGAATAGATGCACAGAAATTAAAAAGATTACTAGATAATCATGGCAGAAATGACAGAGGCGGAAGAGGTCGTGGAGGCGGAAGAGGTGGTTATCGTGGAAATGGTGGCGGTGGCGGTGGTCGAGGTCGTGGAGGCGGAAGCGGTGGCGGTGGCGGTGGTTATCGTGGAAATGGCGGAAATGGCGGAGGCGGTGGTCGAGGTCGTGGAGGAGATAGCAGAGGCGGTCGTGATGGTGGAGATAGAGGAAGAAAATACTAAAATATAATGTCTAAATCCATAATATTTGACACTGAAACAACAGGATTAAATAAAGAAGATAAAATTATACAAATAGGTGCTATTATTATTGATAGTGATAGCAAAAAAGTAGTAGATATTTATGATGATTTATTTTCCTGTGATGTCCCAATCAATATAGATGCTATGGCAACTCACGGCATAAGAGAAGAATATATAAAAGATAAAGATATTTTTGAAAACTCTAAATTTTTGAAAACTATTAATGATTTAAATAGCGAAGAGAATTATTTAATAGCTCATAATTTAGACTTTGATTTACCTATGATAGAAAAATATGATTTTCAAAATAACTTTCAATTAATAGATACCTTGCAATGTGCAAAGCACCTTTATGATATAAATGAAGATGTTAATGGGTATAAAATACCAAATTATAAATTGCAAAGCTTTAGATATATTCTTTTGAATGAAAAAGAAGAAAAAGAAGAAGCTTCAAAATATAATTTAGAAATCAAAGCCCATGATGCTATAGGCGATGTTATTATATTGAAGCTATTTCTAAGAAAATTATCCCTAAGAATTAATGATAAATTTAATCTAAAAACATATGATGAAATAATGGATAAATTAGTCCATCTCACTAAAACCCCAGCAGAAATTAAAACTATAGGTTTTGGCAAACATAAAGGAAGCTTATTAAGTGATATAGCCAAAGATGATAGAAGCTATTTGAATTGGCTATTTTCAGAGCAAGAAAAATCTAAAAAAAGAAATGATATTAATTTTGATAAAAACCTACATTGGAGCATAGAGAGATTGCTTCATTGATGAATATATTTTACGATAAGTTAATATATTACACTATTAAGGTGGGAGTAGTCCCATCTTTACGGTATATTAAAATACACTTTATTAATTTATAGCAACTCCAATAATGAAGTATTCGTGGAAGATAATTTTTAGGCAAATTCTAAAGCATAAAAAAATTCTTTTTATGGGAAATTTTCTAGCTGTTATTTCTATTTTAATATCCGTTCCTACCCCATTATTTATGCCTTTGCTAATCGATGAAGTCATACTAGATAAGCCAGATATTTTTGTGCATTATGCTAAAATGATTTTTGATAATCCAGATATATATACATATTTAGGAATTATATTTACCCTTGTAGTCGCCTTTAGAGGAACTTCTTTAATATTAAACATAATCCAAGCAAAAATATACTCCATAATTTCTAAAGACATTATATTCAATATGAGAGCAAATATATTAAGACATATAGAAAAAATATCTATGAAAGAATATGAAAGTCTTCCTAGTGGGGACATTTCATCAAAAATGGTAAGTGATTTAAATACTATTGATGAGTTTATAACGAAAGGAATATCAAGGCTTTTATCTTCTGTGCTTACCATTTTAGGGGTTTGCTCTATTCTTATATGGATTAATCCTTATTTAGCGATGATAGTTATTTTTTTAAATCCCATCGTGATTATTATAAGCTCGAAACTTTCCAAAAAAGTTGCTTCTTTAAAACAAAAAGAAAACAAATCAATTTCTATATTTTCAGAAGCCATATCAGAAACAATAGAAATTTTCGACCAATTAAGAATATCAAATAAAGGGAAAAAATATTTTGATAAGCTAATCACAAAAGCAGATGACATAAGACATAATGCCATAAACTATGGATATAAAGGAGATTCTAGTAGGCAAATATCTTTTTTTATTTTTCTAGCAGGAATTGAATTTTTTCGTTCTATTATTGTGTTTTATGTATTTAGCGATGAGTTAAGTATAGGGCTTATGATAGCCGTATTTGCTTATTTATGGTTTATGATTTCTCCAATAGAGGAGCTTATAAGCATTCAATATAGCTTCAATAGTGCTAGCACGAGTATCAAAAGAATTAATGATATTTTTAATATAAAACAAGAAGCTATTTATCCTAAAAAAGAAAACCCTTTTAAGGATAAAGAAATTAGCCTATCTTTAAAAGATATTCATTTCTCATATCAAGATAATTTAATTTTCCATAAATTAAACTTAAACATAAAAGCAAAAAGCAAAATAGCCATCACAGGAGCAAGTGGAAGCGGAAAAACCACATTAGCAAGAATATTAGTAGGGTTTTATGAAATAGACAAAGGAGATATTTTATTTAATGGTATATCTTACAAAAAGATAGGCTTAGATGTCCTTAGAGACAATATCTTTTTAGTTTTACAATCACCTGTCTTATTTAATAACACAGTAAGAGAAAATATAACCTTAGGGGAAGATTTCAGCGACAAAGAAATATACGAAGCATTAAAAATAGCTAAATTATTTGAAACAATAAAAAATATGAAAGATGACTTAAACTCAATGCTAGGAAAAAATGGAGTGAGACTAAGTGGAGGACAAGCTCAAAGACTTTCAATTACAAGAATGATTTTAAAAAACCCTAAAATAGTAATCCTAGATGAATCCACATCAGCATTAGACACTAAAACAGAAGATTTACTTTATAAAGACTTAGAATACTTCTTTAAAGATAAGCTAGTAATCACAATAGCTCATCGTTTAAATACCGTGCAAAGAAGCGAAGATATTTATGAGATTTACAATCAGAGATTGTGTAGTATATAAGGGAACCTCTATTAATTCAAATAATTTAGATAATGTTAGATTTTAGTCTTAGAGTGATTTTTATAAAATAC
>JAJVLF010000122.1 GCA_029255845.1 Campylobacterota bacterium
TATTTCATATTTTTAATGGCAAAAAAACAATATCATTTAGCATATAATCTTTTCGAAGAATTTGAAGAGTTAAAGATGCAGTTTAAACCTATATATTATGTTTTGATGGGTTTTTTAAAAGATGGATACATAAAAGAGTATTTAAAACAAGGGGATGAATTAGAGGAGACTATAAAAGAGATATTGATAAAAATTGAGCAAGTATCTAATAAGTATAATTGATAATAGGTCTTCAAGCTAAATGCTTGGTTACCCTATTTATTTTGTATTTTTAGAGGTTCCCTTTATAGATATTATCTTCTTGAACCACCTTTAGGTCTAGGTCTTTTAGCTTCAGGAGCATTCCCTTTATAGCAGTTTATTGCCCACGGAAAAGTGTCTGTTACATAATATCCGTAAACTCCATTTACATTCATACCATTACATTCATCTAAATCACCTAATCCATTCACATACTCATAATCATCTCGAAATGTTCCATCATAAGAGCCTGTAGGGTTTACTCCGTTTATGCTTTGTCTTTCTCCTGATTTTAGTTTGTAGCTTGAAGTGGCTTTTTCTACTTTGCCATTTTTCATAAAAAAACTTCCAAATATAGGAAATCCATCTATGGCAAATCCTATTATAGGGGATTCTATGTTGCTACTTTTATCAAATAATGCTTCGGGTGAGCCGTGGTAGTGGTAGGTTCCGCTTGGTTGAGTGTGGGCATTGTGTTTATCAGTGCCAAAACTTGCTTTTGGTGACATAGGATCATATCTCCATGGAGTGCTTATATCATGACAGCCTATTTTTCCATCTCCTACTCCATAGCACCCTGCGGGTAATATGTCTAGTTTTACACCATTTAGCATAATTCCATTTTCTCCTAATGCAAGGTAGGTTATTTTACTAGCAAAAGATGGGGACGATGTAATCTCCATTTCTATAGATTGAGTGCTTACTTTTGTAGCAAATCTTGCTGAGTTGTCGTTAAAGTCGTGATTAGGGATACTATTAGATTTAAAAATACATTTATTATCTTTGGTGTAAATTTCAAAAATTCCTGTAAAGTTTTTGCCTTCTTTAATGTCTTTGACCGATGAGCCATATTTTCGGACATAATCGGCACAGTTTTGACTTTTTTTCGTTAATATAATATTTGTAATATCTAAAATACCATCATCCGTAGTGCTAGACTTAGTGTCTATATTACAAGCACTTTTCGCATAAGCCCAAAATCCTTGTGCTTTTTTAAGAGATGTGAGTGTTTTATCTTTTGGATATGTTTTCCATTTTTTATCTTTGGTGTATGTGAAAATTTCTTCTACACAAGCAGAATTAAAAACACTTAAATTATTTATCTCTTCTGTCGCACCTAGTAAATTCCAATCTTTCGCTATGCTAAAAACCTGAGCATTGATAGTAGAATATGAGAGCATTAACATCATTAGTATTTGAATTAATTTCATATTATTAATTTCCTTTTTGGATTTTAGGGAACCTCTATTAATTCAAATAATTTAGATAATGTTAGATTTTAGTTTTAGAGTGATTTTTAGAAAATACGGTGTAGCCGTAGCTACATCTATTTTATAAAAATTGCTATAAGGCTAAAATATAATATTAGCTATTTATTTTGCATTAATAGAGGTTCCCTATAACTCATATATCCAATTTGATGGGTTTTGCAAGAAGTCTAATGATAAATTTATTTATTAAAAATTGAGCCACTAACATAGATGTTTTTATATGTGGTTAAAGCTAAATATTTAATTGATTATAAATTGGAAATAGAATTTAATAACTGTATAATTTAACAAAATTATTCATTACTCTGAGAATATAGGTTGTCATTAATAATACTCCATAATTTATCTCTTTGAGAATTAATATCTTGACTTTTTACCAATTCATTTATTTGCCCATCAAGCCTATCAAAATCATAATCTTTTTCTTTAGCAATCACAATAGATTCAAATTCTGTTTTTTCGTCATCTTCATTAAATAAAAGCTCTTCATATAATTTTTCGCCTTTTTGTAGTCCTATATAGTCTATTTTTAGGTGAGTTTTACCTGAGAGGCTTATCATTTTTTTGGCTAAGTCAGATATTTTTATGGATTTACCCATATCTAATATGAAGATTTCTTTTCCTTTGCCGATAGAGCTGGCTTGCAGGACTAATTCACAGGCTTCTTTTATTAGCATAAAGTATCTTGTTACATTTTTATCTGTTACTGTTAGGTTTTCGTTGTTTTTTATTTGTTTTTTGAATTTGGGAATTACTGAACCCGATGAGCCTATTACATTTCCAAATCTCACAGATACTATATGGGTGTCTTTTGAATCAATGCTTCTTGCATATAATTCGCATACTCTTTTGGTGGCACCCATTATGCTTGTGGGTCTTATTGCTTTGTCTGTGGATATTAGGACTATGTTTGCTACTTTTGCTTTTATTGATTTGTCTATTATTGATTTTGTGCCTATTATGTTGTTTATGATAGCAGAGTTTATGTTATGCTCTACTAAATTTACATGCTTGTATGCTGCTGCATGGATGACTACATCTATATTTTCATTATTGAATGTTTTATTAAGTTCATTGCTATTTACGGACATTAATAATGCTTGATAATTATTGTAATTTAGTTTTTTAATGTCTTCTATAATGCTATATAAGTTAAATTCATTCATATCAACTAAGATAATTTTACCAGCTTTATAGTCAATACATTGACGAACTATTTCACTTCCTATGCTACCACCTGCTCCTGTTATTAGTATGGTTTTGTTTTCTATAAATTCTTTTATTTTTATTTTATTTATGTCTTTTTTTTCTCTTGATAATAAATCCTCTATGGATATATCTCTTATATTTGTGGAGTTTGTGATGTCTATTTTTTTGATTTCGCAATTATGGATTGAAGATACTGTAAAGATGTTATTCATATCAGAGCTATCTATGTCTTTTGATATTATTAGGACTTTAATATTAAATTCTTTAATGATATTTTCTATATTTTGCAATGGAGTTATTTTAATGCCAGATATTTTATTGTTTTTAAGATTTACATCATTATCTAAAATATTTATTATATTATAATTAGGATTTTTAATAAGTGTGCTAATATAATCATTTACTCCTATGATAATGGCATTTTGTGCATTATCTTTATTATTATTTTTACTAAATATTCTTTTTATAAATCGCAGATATACAAAACCAAAAATAGAAAGTATTAAGCTTAGTATAATGACTGAGCGAGGGATAGAATTATCAATAGTTACATAATAAATAAAAACAATAAAGTAAGTAAATATAGTAGCTTTTACAATCTTGATGGATTCATAAAGAGAGAAAAATCTCCAAATAATTTTATAAGAATGAAATAAAGAAAAACTACCTAGATTAATAATAATAACAAAACTAATTAAAAATGGCATTTGAGAATAGAATACTACTGGGATATTAAAATTAAACCTCAAAGCATAAGCAAAATAAATCGCTAATATGCTAATAATAATATCACTAATAATAAAAAATAAAATTCTCTTAAAAGGTGTCGCTTTTAACATCTCGTTTTGCTTAAATATGTCCATCATTATGAATGCTTTTGACTTTAAGTAGTTTTGTCTTACCCACCATAAGCTCTACTGTCATTAATGCTCTTTTAAAAACTGATTCTTGTCTGTATTCTAAATTATGCTTTTTGCATACTTCTTTGATTAGAGGTTGCATTTTTTGGTAAAAACTATGAGGCTTATTAGGAAATAAATGATGCTCTATCTGGTAATTTAAAAAACCATGAGAAAAATCAATAAAATCTGAGCCTGTATTATAATTCACACTTCCCATAATTTGCCTAAGAAAATACTCTCCTTGTGTTTTATGAGGAGTATCAAAACGATAAATATCTTCTGCTGAATGATTTGGAACTATAACCATAAAAGACCACATATTTGCTATGGCTTCTGATAAAATAATAAATACAAAAATAGATAAAACAGCATTTAAGCCAAAAGGTATCATTAAAAGCGGTAAAAAAAGAAATTTAAAAATAAAATAAGGCAGGATATAAGATGTCCATAATTTAAAGCCCATTTTTGTAAATGGACTAATCTCACAATCCGCTAATGGCTCTAGTTTATTTTTAATCCTCTCTCTATTATTTAATATCCTTAATGTATTTGGAGCATAAAAAGTAAATTTCCATGTAAATGAAAAAGCATAAACAAAGATATATTTAAAAATCATAGGCACTTTTAAATCATGCAAAAACACCATATGCTTTTCAACATTATCAGGGTCATCAGCCTCACCTAAATGATAATGATGCATTACATTATGCTCATACACCCAAGCATCTGGCTCAATCCAATCAAACCAATGAACAAATCGCCTCCACCCTCTAGCAAAACCATCTTTTGTATATTTAGATGGAATATTTGGGATTTTATCATAAGCCCCATGTAAAATAGGATGTGCTACATTTGTCCATCTTGCTACATTAGAAATAGCTAAAAAAATAGCCCCGAGAATACCAGCTCCACAATAAGCAAATAAGCTAATAGAAAGCTCTAAATAATCTGAAAGAGCTACGCTAAAAATTAATAAAAGACCAGCTATAGCAAAAGCCTTGCCCCATCTTTTTAGTTTTAGTAAATGCTCAAAGTCTTCCCAGCTAGCATTCCCTATGCTTTTTTTAATTGCATTAATATCTTTTTGTAATTCGTCTTGATTTACATCGTGATAGTTTGCATAGCCATTTGATGAATTATTTGTTTTGTTGCTCATAAAATTCCTATTATTATATGCTGTATTATATAATAATATTTAAGGGAACCTCTATTAATTCAAAATAAATAGCTAATATTATATTTTAGCCTTATAGCAATTTTCTTAAAGTGCGGTGTAGATGTAGCTACATCCAATTTAAAAAAATTGCTATATGGCGAAAATATGATATTAGCTATTTATTCTGGGTTTTTAGAGGT
>JAJVLF010000123.1 GCA_029255845.1 Campylobacterota bacterium
AGCATTTAGGCTTCCTTTGAAAACGAAAAAATTTAATATAAAAAGCTCTGGAAATTCTATTTTCTATAAGAGTGAAAAAAATGATATAGATATTATGATAGTTCCCATAATAGGGACAGATGAAACAAAAAGACGAATAGGTTTTGGTAAGGGTATGTATGATAGGTTTTATTCTAAATTAAAGCATAAACCTATTATTATATTTACACAAATAAGACAATGCTTCTCACAAAATATTATAAGTGAGACTCATGATATAACAGGAGATTTTATAATTAATGCAAATAATAAGTTTAAGTAGTATTTTTATTGTATTTTTCTTAATGGTTTTTTCAGCCATTATTACATTTTTTATTTCAAGAAGAGTTTTTTTAAAAAATGCTACATTTTATATGGATAATGCTAAGGCTCAAGCTAATGTAATGGATAAAGAAGCAAAGATAATTTTAGAAAAAGCCAAAATGAAATCTGATAAATTAGTGAATGAAAAAATGAAAGATATTAATATAAAATGTGCAGATAGGATGACTGAATTAGAGAAAAAAGAAAAAATATCTAAAGATAAAATGGCAAATAGCTTGAATGCTATGAAACAAAAAGAAAATAATATAGAAAATAAATTAAAAGAATTAAATACTTCCATACAGCAAAATATACAAGCTAGCAAAGAAAGCCAAGATAATATAAAAGAGGCATTGCATGTGCTAGAGAATTATACGAGTTTTACTGTAACTCAAGCGAAACAAATGATTTTAGATAAAGTAGAAGAAAGCTCTAAAACAGAAATAGCTAGAATTGTAAAAAAACATGAAAATGAAGCCAAAGAGATAGCAAAAGAAAAAGTAGGGCATATTTTGGCTATCGCTACGAATAAATATACGAATGAATATGTTTTTGAAAGTTTGACAAATAGAGTTAAGCTTTCTGATGACAATATAAAAGGTAGAATTATAGGCAAAGATGGAAGAAATATAGCTTCACTAGAAAGCCTTTTAGGGGTGGATATAATAATAGATGAAACACCTGGTGTTATTACGGTTAGTAGTTTTAATACTTATAGAAGAGCTATTGCAGTGGAGGTTTTAAATATCCTAATAGAAGATGGGAGGATTCAGCCATCTAAAATAGAAGATACATTTGAATTAGTAGCAGATAAATTTGAGCAAAATATTTATGATGAGGGCGAGAAAATCGTATTTGATTTGAAGCTAACCAATATGCCTGATGAATTAATTAAGCTAATAGGTAAATTAAGATATAGATATTCTTATGGGCAAAATGCATTAGAGCATTCTTTGGAGGTAGCTAAATTTGCTGGGGCTATTACTGCTGAGATTGGAGGGGATGTGAAGCTGGCATTAAGGGCTGGTATATTGCATGATATTGGTAAATCTCTTACTGGAGATATTGAGGGTAGTCATGTCGATTTAGGGGCTGATGTTTGTAGAAAGTATAATGAACATCCTGTTGTTATTAACGGAATATATGCTCATCATGATTTAGAAGAGGCTCTAAGCATAGAGGCTGCTGCTGTATGTGCTGGGGATACTCTTTCTGCTGCAAGACCAGGGGCTAGAAGAGAGGCTGTTGATACTTATTTAAAAAGAGTTGAAAATATAGAGAATATTGCTACTTCTAAAAAAGGTGTTAAGAGTGCTTATGCTATCAATGCTGGTAGAGAGATACGAGTTATTACAAATTCAGATGATGTGGATGATGAAAAATCATCTATTTTAGCAAAAGAAATCGCAAAAGAAATTAGTGCGAATATAACTTTTCCTGGTAAAGTAAAAGTAAATGTCATAAGAGAAAAGAGAAGTATAGAATATGCAACCTAAATATAAAATAGGCATTATTGGCTTAGGATATGTAGGGCTTCCTATCGCTATCGAGTTTGCTAAAAAGTATGAGCTTATAGGATTTGATATAAATGAAATAAGAATTAAAGAATTAAAGAATAACCTTGATAAAACTTGTGAAGTTGAAAATAAAGATTTAGAGCAAACAAATGCTGTTTTTAGCTATGATTTAAAAGATTTAGAAGATGTTAATTTCTACATTATCACCGTGCCTACTCCTGTAAATAAAAATAAAACCCCAGATTTAACCCCATTAGAAAAATCAAGTCAAATGATTGCTAAGGTTTTAAAAAAAGATGATATAGTGGTTTATGAATCTACTGTATATCCAGGTGCTACTGAAGAAATATGTGTTCCTATACTAGAGCAATATTCTTCTTTGAAATTTAATAAAGACTTTTTCGTAGGATACTCTCCTGAGCGAATTAATCCAGGCGATAAAGTGCATACTTTAACGAGTATTAAAAAAGTAACGAGTGGGAGCAATGAGCAAATAGCAAAAATAGTAGATAAAGTATATGCAGATATTATCACAGCTGGAACATTTATGGCAAGCTCTATTAAGGTAGCAGAAGCAGCTAAGGTAATCGAAAATTCTCAAAGAGATATAAACATAGCCTTTATGAATGAATTAGCAAAAATATTTCACCTTATGAATATAGACACTAAAGATGTCCTAGAGGCTGCTAGGACTAAATGGAACTTCTTGTCATTTACCCCTGGTTTAGTAGGAGGGCATTGCATTGGGGTTGATCCTTATTATCTAACTCATAAAGCACAAGAGCTTGGATATAAATCTGAAATTATCCTATCAGGAAGAAGGCTTAATGATACAATGCACCAATTTATAGCTAGTCGTATTACTAAGCTAATGATTAAAAATAAAATATCATTTATAGGGGCAAAGGCATTAGTTTTAGGGATTACTTTTAAAGAAAATTGCCCAGATATTAGAAATTCAAAAGTATCCGATTTAATAAGTGAAATTAAAGAATATGGATTAATGGTTGATGTTTATGACCCATTAGCTGATAGTAAGGAAGTTAAAGAAGAATACGGATTTGAATTATTACCAAAAATCACAGATAAATACGACACCATTATCTTAGCCGTTTCTCATAAAGAAATATTAGCTTTAGACATTAAAAAATTCAAAAAAGAAAATTGTATTATTTATGATGTAAAATCCATCTTAGATGAAAGCGATGAAAGGCTTTAATTGGAACATTTAAATGAATACCTAGACACCTATGGGTATATATTTTTATTTTTTTATTCATTAGGAGGTGGCTTTTTTGCGATAGTAGGAGCTACAGTTTTGGCATATACTGGAAAAATGGATGTTTATATAGTTTTTTTAGTTTCTCTAGCTTCTAATTTTATAGGAGATATTATGCTTTTCTATATGGGAAGATACAATAAAAAGGACCTTTTTGAATATGCTAAAACACATAAAAGAAAAATAGCATATTCTATTTTATTGGTCAGAAAATATGGAGCTTTGATTGTTTTTGGACAAAAATTTATGTATGGATTAAAAACTATAGTGCCAATGGTTATGGGCTTTAGCAAATTTAGTGATTTTAAATTTATCTTTTATAATATTTTTGCTTCTATAATTTTTGTAGCTTGTGTGGTCGGGGCTTCTTTTTATTCTAGTGAATTCATATTAGGATTAATTAAGGCAATGGAGGGATACCCTACATGGGCATATCCTTTTATTTTATTAGCCGTCTTATTTATATTTTGGCAAATAGTATCTAGGGTTACAAGAAAAAAGTGAATGATGATTTTTTTATGTCTCTAGCTATAAAGCAGGCATGGAAATTTCAAATCTTAACTCTACCTAATCCCCCAGTGGGATGTGTGATAACTCAAAACAATATGATTATCTCCATCTCAGCCCATAAAAAATCTGGCTCACCTCATGGAGAAGTGGGTGCAATCAAACAAGCTTATTATAATCTAACACAAGATAAAAATATATTGCCCCTAGAAACATCACAAGATATTCATAATTTTTTATACGAAAATCATAATAATATATTTTCAAATTGTGAGCTATACACAACATTAGAACCTTGCAATCATTACGGAAAAACCCCACCTTGCTCATTATTAATATCAAAATTAAACTTCAAAAGAGTAATAATAGGAGCAAAAGATGACAATAAAATAGCAAGTGGTGGCATAAACTCATTAATAAAAGAAAACATAAAAATCTCCTATGCCAAAGAAAAAGAATCACTCGCCCTAATAGATGGCTTTAAAAAATACCAAAAAAATCAATTAGTATTTTTTAAATATGCCAGCACAATAAATGGAGTTATTACAGGAGGTTATCTATCTTGCGATGACTCCTTAGATGATGTCCATAAATTAAGAGATAAATGCGATTTATTAGTAATAGGAGGAAACACAGTTAGAAAAGATAGACCTACTTTGGATTCAAGAAGAGTCAATGGAAAAAATCCAGATATTTTAATTTACTCAAATTCAAAAAACTTTGATAAAGAAATCCCACTTTTTAAAATAAAAAAAAGAAAGGTTTTTATATCTAATGATTTAAACATTATGAAAAATTATAAATGTGTAATGATAGAGGGCGGAGGAAATATGCTTGAAAACATAAAAGAAAAAGTAGATTACTTTTTAATATATTTAACACCTCAAATATCTGATAAAGACAACATTAAGCCAAATATTAACTTAGAGTTTTTGAATTATGAAGAAAAAGGAAAAGATATTAAAGTGTGGGCTAGTAAAAGAAAATAATTTCTATTATGCAGTGGTCTCTTAGAATATAATACTCTGATATATCTTTGTTTATTTTTATTAAGTCTTTATCTATATTCTTTTTAGTAATGGTACATTCTTATTTATTCATATCTAATATGTCTACATACATATCTATTACACGAACATTATTATTTTTATCTACATAATCATCAATACAAGGAGGAAATAATAGTTCTTGATTTCTATCTTCTCCTTGTTTGTATAATTCACTCATAAATGTCCCTTAGAGCCTATCATATAGGCTGTTATATGACTATATTATATCAAAAGTTTGGTTTATGTTTGGTTAAATTGAT
>JAJVLF010000124.1 GCA_029255845.1 Campylobacterota bacterium
ATCTATTTTATAAAAATTGCTATAAGGCTAAAATATAATATTAGCTATTTATTTTGAATTAATAGAGGTTCCCATAATATAATCATTAATTAAAAAGGATATAAAATGTCAGATACTTGCTCAACAATGCTAAAGCTTGGCACAAAAGCTATTGATTTCAATTTAATAAACACAAATGATGAAAAAATAAGTCTTGAAAGTGCAAAAAAAGAAAATGGAATATTGATTATGTTTATATGCAATCATTGCCCTTTTGTAGTGCATTACAAAAAAATATTTAGCACTTTATATGCTACTTGCGAAAAACATAATATAGCAATGGTAGCAATCAATTCAAATGATGCCGAGCATTACCCAAACGACTCTTTTGATAAGATGAAAGAAGATGTAGCTCTTTTTGGTTATCAATTTGATTATCTATATGATGAAGACCAAGAAGTTGCTAAAGCATATAAGGCAGCTTGCACTCCTGATGTGTATTTATTTGATTATGAATACAAGCTTAGATACAGAGGGCAAATAGATGATTCAAGACCTTCAAATGATAAAAAAGTTAGAGGTAAAGACTTATTAGATGCGATAAATTTAGTAGGTGAGAAAAAAGAAATAACCACAGAACAAATCCATTCTATGGGATGTAATATAAAATGGAAAGAAGGAAATGCACCTGAGTATTTTACTCCTAAAAAGAAATAAGGATTCTAATTGCTCTTTAAATATAAAGGCATAGATAAAAATGGTAAAAATGTTTCCTCAAAAATAGAAAGCATTAATTTAGGAGATGCGAAGACTAAATTAAGAAATATAGGGGTTCATTATATATCACTAAAAGAAGATAAAAATTTATTTAATTTTGACACTAAGCTTTTATTCAATAAAGCTTCAAAAATAGAAGTTAAAGATTTATCGGCTATTAGCAGGGATTTATCTATTTATATACATTCTGGGATTAGTATCGTTTTTGCTATTAAGCTAATAAAAGAGCAATATAAAAATAATAAAAAACTAAAAATATTTTTTAATACTATTTCTGTATTTTTAGATGAAGGAAAGAATTTTTATCAAGCTTTAGAATCTCAAAATGTCATAGAATTGCCTGTATTTTATCTACAATCCATCAAGGTTTCTGAATCAAATGGCATCTTAGATAAAGTGCTTTTAGAATTAGCAACATTTTTAAAAGAAGAAGAAAGATTAAAAAAACAAATCTCTAATGCCTTCGCATACCCTATGTTTATGATTACTGTTTCTATTTTGATGGTAGGATTTATGCTTTCTTTTGTAGTTCCGAGAATTACTTCTGTTTTTACTCAGATGGGACAAGAGCTACCTCCTATTACCGAATTTACAATCAATATGGCCAGTTTTTTATCTGATTATTGGATATTTATTTTAGTAGGCTTAATTTCGATGATAAGTATATTTGGTTTTTTATATACTAAAAATAGAGCATTTAAAGTAAGCATAGATCTTATATTATTAAAGACTCCTTTTGTAGGAGGGCTAGTGCAAACCAATGAATTAGCAAGGTTAGCTTATATGATTTCTATCTTAACAAACTCTGGAGTTTCATTTGTAGAAGCAATCAATCTAGGCTCTAAGATTATGTCTAATGGGGTCTTACAAGATGTATTTTCAGAAGCCTCAAAGCAAGTAGTAGAGGGTAAAAAACTCTCAACCATTCTTTATAATGCAAGCTTCAAAATAGACAGCCAATTCACTCAATCAATAGCATTAGGGGAAGAAACAAGCCAAATAACAAATATCTTAAATAATCTAGCTGATTTATACAAAGAAAATGCAAAAGATAAAATCGCTCTATTTCTATCTCTACTAGAGCCAATGCTTATGCTTTTTGTAGGTGGGACTATAGGCTTTATCGTAGTTTCTATGCTTTTACCAATTTTTTCTTTAAATATAGGATAATGCAATTTTTATACAATAAAAATGCTTCAGATGAATATATCCAATTAGATGGCTTGGATTTTAATTATATTTTTAAAGTCCGAAGAGCAAAAGCAGATATTTTATTTTTTAGAAATATGCTAAATAAGACATTATACGAGTATGAGCTAATAGAAAAAACAAAAAAAATAGCCAAATATAAACTAAAAACATCTAAAAAAGATAAAGAAAAAAAGAAAACTTTCCACCTAGCCATAAGCATAATAGACATAAAAGAAATAGAAAAACTAATCCCTTTTTTAAATGAGTTAGAAGTAGCAAAAATATCATTCGTGTATGCCAAATACTCCCAAAGAAACATAAAGATTAATTTAGAAAGAATAAATAAAATACTAATAAACTCCTCACAACAATGCGGAAGAAATGATTTTATAGAAATAGATGAATTTAATAATGTAAAAGATTTCCTATCAAAATACCCCAATTCCTATGCTTTGCATTTCAATAACACCCCATTCAAAGAAAAAGCAGAAAACATTGAAACGATACTAGTAGGAGCTGAGGGAGGATTTAGTGATGAGGAAATTTCATTATTTGATGATGATAAAATAGTAGGAATAAATACAGACTCAATTTTAAGAACCACTACAGCCTGTGCTTATCTATCTTCTTTTAAACTATAAAACAAGGAAATAAAATGAACGGAAACATTAGAGTAAATATAAACACAGGCGATACAGTGATGATAGTCCAAAAAAATGACCAAAAAAGTGGTAAATTAACAGAGGGCATTGTTAAATCAATATTAACTAACTCCCCAAGACACCCTCACGGCATAAAAGTAAAACTAGAATCCAATTTAGTAGGTAGAGTTAAAAAAATATTATGACAATCTACATAGATGGAGACGCTTTTGTAAATGCCCTAAAACCTATCGTCCTAAAAGCTATAAACAGACTCCACATAAAAACAATAGTAATATCAAATAAAAAAATAACCATAGGAAAAAGCCCATATATAACCTATGAAATAGTAGAGCAAGGCTCAGATAAAGCAGACGACAGAATTGTAGAACTATCAAACAAAGATGATTTAGTAATAACGACAGACATTCCTTTAGCCGATAGAATAGTAAGCAAGGGAGCCATAGGAATAGATCACAGAGGAGAACTTTACACAAAAGAAAATATAAAACAACTACTAGCTATGAGAAATTTAATGTCAGAAATACGAGATACAGGAGAGATATTAAAAGGAGCTAAACCATTCGGAAAAAAGGATGTTTATTTGTTTGCTAATTCATTTGATAAATATTGCACTAAGGTGTTTAAAAAGAATTAGAGTATTGCAGGCATATTATATTAATAAGTGGATTGACTATAGGGAACCTCTATTAATTCAAATAATTTAGATAATGCTAGATTTTAGTTTTAGAGTGATTTTTATAAAATACGGTGTAGCCGTAGCTACATCTATTTTATAAAAATTGCTATAAGGCTAAAATATAATATTAGCTATTTATTTTGAATTAATAGAGGTTCCCTTAATTTTAGATGAAATTTTTAAACTTACTAATACTACAATAAAGTAATATAAACCCCTTTTACCTCATTTATTTTTTTAATTTTAAAAGTGCATTTAAGTTCTAATAGATAAAATAGATATTATCTTATTTTAGGAAAACATTATGCTAAATATTTTGAAAAATTTATGGTTTGAAGACATCAAAGCACCCGTTATTTACATCAATGACACAGCTATGAGGATTCGTGCAGGAATATTATTATTTATTCCTCTTTTTGTATCATTCACACTTTATGATGCTTTTTATATGGGAAATTACTCAGTAGATACAAATACTCTTGTAGATACTTATGACACCAACTGGGATGACCAGATAATTTATACCGCTGAAATCGTCAAAAGAATAAATGACTACAGTATTCAAACATATCTATTACTATTCGCATTATTCGAGATGATAGCTGGAATGTTTGTTTTTACTTCGAGGTTTTCTATACTTATTTTACTAAGTAGCTTTTTAGCTAAAAACACTAAAGCCGTATGGAAGCCACTAATCCCAAAACGATTTGCTTGGAGTTTAGGAGGAGTAATGATTCTTACTTGCATAGTCTTCTTTAACCCTGACACCTTTGCAGGATTTATCAATGGATTATTTGATAAAATGATATTACCAACTCATTACAATTACATTCCATTTGAAATACCAGTTAGTTTATTTTTCCTTTGTGCCTCTTTTATGTGGATGGAAGTTGTTTTTGGTTTTTGTGTAGGATGCAAAATACATTCTTTGTTAGTTTTTTTAAAAATTATTGATGATGAATGTGTGGCTTGTAATGATATTACTCAAGTGAGAAAAAATTAAAAGGGACTTATAGACTTAGTTTTTATTAGGACTTACTGTTTTTTATTCGCATCTTGTGTCTTCGTTTTTTGTTAAAAAAACGAAGCAAAAACCACTCTTTAATGACTTGACCCTACGGAAAAACCTTAAGAATATAACTTACCTTTGTCCTTAATGCATGTACACAGATTAAGTCTATACAGCTCATAATAAAAATGATATTTATTTTATCGCACCTACAACAACAAAACTTAACAAACATCCAATATTATACCAACTAATTTATCAATCTCTAAAATCTCTCTATAGCTTAGTTTTGTGAGTATATCAGGCAGTATTCTTTGATTATCTAATGCTTTTATTTGATCACATAAAATATCGCTATCTTTTTCTAATTTATCTCTTTTATTAATTTTATATCTTAGAGGATATACATTATCTATTAATATTGTTGATAATGGCAATATTATCGTTGTTAGATGCTCACAATTATTTAACATATTTGTTTGATAAATTAATATAGGTCTAATTTTACCAACTTCATTTCCTTTATTCGGAAAATAGGGTCAGGTGATGAAACTAAACTTTTATTGCATAATTGTCGTTAAAAAGGTTGTTTATAGTCTTTTATTTTCTAATAT
>JAJVLF010000125.1 GCA_029255845.1 Campylobacterota bacterium
AAAATGGATTTATACCTTTTTATGTGTTTTGTTTATGCCTTTAATAGCAGAAGAGGTTGATTATTCTGTGATAGCTAATAAACAATATAATTCTCAATACCATTTTTTTTATTCTAAAGAATTAGATAAAAACTTACTTGCTTTGGAGAGGAAAGATTCTACTATAGCACTTTATGAGTATATGAGTGATAGAAA
The DNA here is from genome assembly GCA_029255845.1 of Campylobacterota bacterium. Classification (GTDB taxonomy): domain Bacteria; phylum Campylobacterota; class Campylobacteria; order Campylobacterales; family JAJVLF01; genus JAJVLF01. The sequence continues at coordinate 196 of JAJVLF010000125.1, forward strand.
ATGGAAACCGATTAGTAATGCTAGTGCTTATGATGGGTTTCCTGCGGTGGGTAATATATTTCCAGATATGAAATATGATAAAGCTACAAGCTCTATAGTAGTGGGCAAGATTGTGCCGATAGCTAAGACTTCTTATGAAAAAACAGATAATATCAATATATCTAATAGCACTTTAATTATGAAAACTACACAAGGAAATATAGGGATAGAGCTTTTTAATTCATTGACTCCTAAGACGGCAGAAAATTTTCTATACTTGTCTGAAAATAAATTATATGATGGCTTAACTTTTCATAGAATTATAGATGGCTTTATGATACAAGGTGGAGACCCTTCAGGCAATGGGACTGGAGCTATGAGTAAATGGGGAGGCAAGTTTAAAGATGAATTTGTGGATTCTTTGAGGTTTGATAAGCCTTATTTGCTGGCTATGGCAAACTCTGGACCTAATTCAAATGGAAGTCAATTTTTTATAACTCTAAATAGTAATAGCACAAAACATCTTACAGGAAAGCATACTATATTTGGGAGAGTTATATATGGGTTTGATGTGGTAGATAAATTGGCAAAAGTGGAAACTAATAAAAATGATGTTCCAGTAATTAAACAAGAAATAATAAATATAAGGAAAAGCAAATGACAAAAGTTCAAATAGCTCATTTTTTAAATATCGATGTAAAGACTTTTAGGAATTGGAAAACGACAAGACCTAATTTATATCAAACAATTATGAAAGGCTTTAAGTTTGATGATATGCTAAATCAGAGTAAAAAAAATTATGAAAATATGATTAAAATAAAAGAGAAGAAGGCTTTTCAATGAGCCTTACTATAGGAGTTTTAACGGCTTCTGATAGAGCTTCTAATAATGTATATGAAGATATATCTGGGGTAGCTATTAAAGAAGTTTTAAGTGAGTTTATTGCGAGTGAGCATAAATATGAATACATAATAGTCCCTGATGAGCAAGATGTGATAGAGAAAACATTAATAGATATGGTAGATAATAAAAATTGCAATTTGGTAGTTACTACTGGAGGCACAGGACCTGCTAAGAGGGATATAACTCCTGAGGCTACCTTAAATGTGTGTGATAAGGAAATGCCAGGGTTTGGTGAGCTTATGAGGGCTGTGAGCCTAAAATATGTGCCTACTGCTATTTTGTCAAGACAAACGGCGGGGATTAGAAATAATAGCTTGATTATTAATCTTCCAGGCAAACCAAAGTCCATTAGGGAGTGCTTAGAAGCTGTGTTTCCTGCTGTGCCTTATTGTTTGGATTTGATAGAGGCTCCATACATACAGGCTAGTGATGCTATTTCGGTATTTAGACCTAAGAGTAAATAAGATTAAAGATATTTGAATGTTTAAAAATAAAAAAATCGGTATTTTTATAAGACCTAATTCAGATAATCTACAAGAAGTTTATGAAAAAGTGAAAAATTCTTTTTTGCAAAAAGATATAGAGGTCATTTGCGAGAAAGAATCGGCAAAATTAGTGGGCGAAAAAGGATTAGATTTTGATACATTATGTAAGCAATCTGATGTCTTAATCTCTATAGGTGGGGATGGAACTCTTATATCTCTTACTAGAGAATCTTTAAAATACCAAAAGCCTATCTTAGGTATATCTGCTGGAAGACTTGGTTTTTTGACAGATGTAAAACCCGAAGAATGCGAGAATTTTGTAGATAAAATGATAAGTGGGGAAATTAGACTAGATAAAAGAACCACTCTTGAGGCTACCTACAAAGGCGAAAAATTTTATGCTGTGAATGATATAGTAATCTCTAAAACTATGATTAAATCGATGATTACGATAGATGTGAGTACAAATGATGAGAAGATAGATAGCTACTTTGGTGATGGTGTCATATTTTCTACTCCTACAGGCTCTACGGCATATAATCTTTCAGCTAATGGACCTATTCTTTATCCATTTTTAAATGCTTTTGTCATCACTCCTGTATGCTCTCACTCTCTTAATGCTAGACCTTTGGTTATGCCTAAGGAGTTTGAAGTTATTTGTAAAGTTAATGAAAATGGGATTGTGATACTTGATGGGCAAAATGATATTTATTTAGATGCTGGTGAATCTATAAAAATAAAAATATCCTCCATTCAAGCCAATATAATACATAGACTAGAAAAAAATTATTTTAATATTTTAAATAACAAACTAAACTGGGGCAAGTAATGGATGATCAATACTTTGAAAGCGATGAGGGGCAATGTCCTTATTTGGAAAACGAAAGAGAAATAGTTAGTTATAAAATTCTCATAAATTCTAGTATGGAGTATTATGCTAAATATGTCAAAAGAGGCTGGAGAAGGTTTGGTATGCTTCTTCATAGACCAAATTGTAAAAATTGTTTTGAATGTATTAATCTAAGAATAGATGTTAGAAATTATAAATTTTCTAAGTCCGCAAAAAGAGTGCTAAAAAAAGCAGAAAATATTAAAATATCAATCTCAAGACCCTCCGTGCGAGAAACTCACATAGAGCTATATAATAAATACCATCACTTTATGAGCCAAAAAAAAGGCTGGAATTTTAATGAAACAACAGAATATTTATATAATAAATCATTCATTGAGAGTGCTTCAACTTATGGCTATGAGGTGCTGTATTATGATGAAGATAAAATAATAGGGATTGATTTTATTGATGTAATAGATGATGGAATATCTGCTATATATTTTTTTTACGACCCTGATTATTCCCATCTTTCACTAGGCAAGCTTTCTATTTATTATCAAATCATTAAGGCGAAAGAATTAGGGCTTAAATGGATATATATGGGTTATTATGTTAAAGATTGTGATAGCTTGAATTATAAAAGCAAATATGAGCCTTATCAATTATTAAAAGATAGACCGTCAATAGATGAAGATGATATTTGGTATTTTCCTAAAAAATGATAAAATATGCCAAAAAATTAAAGGTGTAAAATGACAATAGGAATAATGGGTGCAATGCCCGAAGAAATAGAGCCTATATTAAAAAAAATAGGAAATTATGAAGAAATTAAATATGCAAATAATACATATTATAAAGCAAATTATAATAATATTAATTTAATTATCGCTTATAGTAAAATAGGAAAAGTTTTTTCTACTCTAACAGCTAGCAATATGATAAATAAGTTTTCTTGTGAGATGATTTTGTTTTCTGGGGTTGCTGGGGGCATTAACCCTGATTTAAAAATAGGTGATTTGATTATAGCCACTTCTTTAGCTCAGCATGATTTAGACATTACAGCTTTTGGTCATCCTCATGGGTATGTGCCAGAGGGGAAAGTTTTTATTGAAACAAGTGAAAAATTAAATAATATAGCAAAAGAAATTGCAAAAAGTGAAAACATAACCCTAAAAGAGGGGATTATAGCGACTGGTGATCAATTCGTATCATCAAGTGAAAGAAAGAAATTTATCTTAGACACTTTCAAGGCAGATGCCCTAGAAATGGAGGGTGCTTCGGTGGCTTTGGTTTGTGATGACTTAGATGTTCCTTGTTTTGTGCTTAGGTCTATTTCAGATACAGCTAATGAGGAAGCTAGTTTTGATTTTGATGAATTTTTAAAAAGTTCAGCCAAAAAAAGCTCCAATTTTTTAATGAAAATAGTAGATAAGATAATAATAAATGGCTAAAGACTTACAATCATATGTAACAAAAGTATCTAATAGCCCTTATTTTATAAATATTACGACTATCATTATTATATTTTATGCCTTAGTTTTAGGTGTAAGAACATATGAGAGCATAGTTATTCCCCTAGAAGATTTATTTTTATTTTTAGACTATACTGTTACTATTTATTTTTTAATAGAAATCATCATAAGAATGGTAGGCGAAAAAGAATTTAAAAACTTTTTCAAAGACGGATGGAATATCTTTGATTTTTTAGTAGTAGTAATCACCTTAATACCTTTCGAGCAATCAGATTATGCGATGATAGCAAGACTAGCAAGAGTATTTAAAGTAATGCGATTAATCACGGTGAGACCTGAATTAAAAATGATTATAGATGTTCTAGTAAAATCCATCCCAGCAATAGTTGATATAATAATATTACTTTTTATAATTTTTTATATTTATGCGATAATAGGAAGCTTTTTATTCCAAGATTTGGAATCAGGCTTATGGAAAAATTTCCTAACAGCCATGCTCACATTATTTAGAGTTCTCACATTTGAGGACTGGACAGATGTAATGTATGAAGCTATGGAAAAATACGAGATGTCATGGCTATTTTTCGTAAGTTTCATCATAATAGCCGCATTTGTATTTTTTAATCTTTTCATAGCAGTAATAATAAATGAAATGGAAAAACACTCAAATAAAGACCAACACGAAGCAGAGCAAGAAAAATTAGATTTGATTTTATCTAAGATAGATATGCTAGAAAAAGAAATAAAGGATATTAAAGTAAATAAATTTTCGGATAAAGAATAGAGAAAAAATTTTACTATAATACTCCCACTTTCTAATACCATTTAGAAAATATCTATATTCCAAATGTTAAAATATAAAAAAAATGGAGAATAAAACGAGTAAAAAAAAAGAAAAATATACACAGCAGATTTTAAATCTAAATTAGTGTTATAAATTTAGGGTCAGGTGACAACCCACCACTTATTATTTATTTTACATTGTA
>JAJVLF010000126.1 GCA_029255845.1 Campylobacterota bacterium
TACATCTATTTTATAAAAATTGCTATAAGGCTAAAATATAATATTAGCTATTTATTTTGCATTAATAGAGGTTCCCTTTAGATATATTTAATAAAAACTCATCTTTAATAGCCTTTTGTTCATTAGATAATCCATCTATTATATTATTTTTTTCTAATATATCACTTCTTAAATCAAAAAATGCTTCTTTGCCTCTAGCAAATGAAATATATTTATAATTTTTATTTCTAATGGCAAAATCCATACCTCCTGATTTTTTCCCTACCTCAGCATATATATAATCTCTCGTATTTGCATTTTTATCACTTAATAAATCAAAAAAACTTTGTGAATTATGAATGCTTTTATTACTAACCCCACTTAAATTTGCTATCGTAGAATACAAATCTGTTATATTAATAAGAGCATTTTCTTTCTCATTTTTCCTAGATACCCCAGCACCTGCGATAATCATAGGGATATGAACACCACCCTCATAGATACTCCCTTTTACTTGCCCATCTTCAAACTCTTGCCTTACTTCATTAGGGGTTCCATTATCTCCTATAAAAATAATAATAGTCCTATCTTTTTCCTTGGCAGATAAAGAAGAAAGCAATCGCCCTATTTCAGTATCCATAGCTTCTAGCATAGCCATATAATAATTTCTAGGATTATCTATTATATCCATCTCATCTCCTGATAAGTCTTGAGTATGTAAGTTTTTCGGTGGTAAATGAAATGGAGTATGTGCTGATGTATATGCTAGCCATAAAAACCACGGCTTATCTTGATTAGAAACAAAATCAATCGCTAAATCTGTGAATTTTGTAGTTATGTATTCTTTAGAAACTGTAGTCTTCCCATCTTGGGTTAGCTTCCATCTATCATAGCTTCTAACTCCCCCTGATAAAAGCCCAGCATATTTACCTACTCCCATATTTATAGGATGATTTTCATCACTTGATAAATGCCATTTGCCTATAACGGCGGAATTATATGCAGTAGCAGAATTATTTTTTATGTATTTTTGCAAAGATACTTCATTAGTAGAAAGCTCATCCCCCACATTTAAAGTATTTGTTTTAGAAGAATATTTTCCTGTAAGTATATTACCCCTTGTCGGAGTGCAAGTAGAAGAAGCCCATACATTTTCAAAAGTAATCCCCGTATTTATTAAGTTTTGCACATTTGGCATTTTTGGTTTTATAGCCCCAATATCATATCCTAAAGATGAATCAAGCCCCACATCATCAGCTATAATTAATAATATATTTGGGGATTTATTTGAGATAATATCATTTTTAGCATTAGTATCTACCTCACAATCAGTAGTAGAATATGTCCAAAACCCTTGCCCTATATTAATTGATGTAAATGAGCTATCTTTAGGATAAGAATTCCATTGTTTATTGCCCTTATATGAAAATGCTTTTTCTACACAAGTGGATTTAAAAGAGCTAAGGCTTATATTATCAGTAGCACCAAATAAGTTCCAGTATTTTTTTATGCTCAGGTTTTGAGCATTAATTACTATACTAGCTAAAAGTATTAGAAATGGTATTTTATCGTTCATTATCATATTATGCTATACTTATACTTAGCAGAAATAAAATCCCTCATTAAAAGAATTTGATTTAATACTGAGGAGATATTTGTCATAGGAGATATTTTATAGCCCTCTCGTTTTGCATATTGGATTATTAATTCTTTTGTATCTAATATATGAAAGTCTCTGTAAAATACTCTTTGGCTAAGTGCTTCAAACTCCATAGGAAGCTCCGTATTGCCTCTTTGTATCGTTGAGCCTAGGTAGTTGTGGGTGTTTATGAATGGGTATAGGGAGTATGTTTTGAAGTGGTTTTTGTTTATTAAATCTCTTAATGCTAAATCTACGGGTAGTTGGTAGTTGTATTCTTCTAGTTTTTCTATTATTTTTTGTTTGCTCTTATTATTTACTATATAAGAATAGGCTCCTGTTAATGCTATGTTTGACATATCAAAAAAATTTATTTTATCGATGTCGTATTTTAATAAAAACTGATAGTATGGCTTATAAATAGGAACTGTAAAGGAAGTGAAAAAAATATCCCACGATTGCTCATCCATCGTTTTTATAAAATGCTCTACTACTTGAGTAAATACTTTAGAAAAAGATATATCATCTTCTAGTATATGAGTGTGGGTGTTATGATTTAAGCTTGTCTTTAATGCTCCTATGTGGCTTTTAAAACATCCAATCTCTGTGGGGGTTAATGGGGAATCCATATAATCATCAAAAACTATCGCCTCAAATCTTTCGTATATGTCTGATATATTTAGTTTATCAAGCTCCATATTTAATAGCTTTTTTCTAACTCCACTTTCTTCTAGGTTTAGATATATGCCTTTATAGATTGGGTTCATTAGAGATTATAAATTCAAGGCAATTATGGACAGATGTTTCTATCATTTTATATACATTTTCGATTTCTTTTTGGGATTCTATATAATAAGTGTCAGGAATATCTGCATTGTTTAACCCAAAAGAGCCTAATTTAAAGACCTTTGAGCTATCTATATTAAAACTCAAAGTATGTGAATAAGTGGATTCATCAACAGCTATGAAATAATCATAATCATTAGCATTAGAATTTGTTATTTGAAATCCTCTATAAGAAGAAATATCTAAATCAAATTTATTTGCTATCATTTGGCTTTTATCACAAGGTGGCTTGCCTATATGCCAAGAAGCCGTTCCTGCACTTGATATGCTTATATCTTTATTTTGATATTTTTTAATTTCTTTTTTTGCTACAGCTTCTGCTAGAGGCGACCTACAGATATTGCCCAAACAAATAAAGACTATTTTCAATTATTGTTCCAGATATGTTTTAAGGTTTTTACCTACTTTAGGATGTTTTAGCTTCTTAATAGCAGTGCTTTCTATTTGCCTTACCCGCTCTCTTGTTACTTTTAAGGTCTTGCCAATTTCTTCTAAAGTCCTATCACTCTCATCATCTAAAATACCAAATCGCATTCTTACGACCGTCTCTTCCCTGTCATTAAGCTGACCTAAAACCACATTCACTTGTGATTTTAAATCTGATGCTAGTATATTTTCCACAGGAGAATCCGCATCTTTATCTTCTAAGAAATCCCCATATCTATTATTTTCACTATTACCCACCGAGGCATCTAAGCTCACTGGCTCTTTAGTGATTTTAATAATAGATTTAACTTTATCAAGAGATATATTAAGAGTTTTTGTGATATATTTTAAATCAGGCTCGTGTCCGTGGTCTTGTATGTATTTTCTTGTAATTTTATTTATTTTATTGATAGTTTCTATCATATGTATCGGTATTCTAATAGTTCTTGCTTGGTCAGCTATTGATCTACTTATTGATTGTCTAATCCACCAAGTAGCATAAGTTGAGAATTTATAGCCTTTTTGGTATTCAAATTTATCAATAGCCTTCATAAGACCTATATTTCCTTCTTGGATTAAATCCAAAAATGTTAAGCCTCTATTAGTGTATCTTTTAGCGATAGCTACAACTAGTCTTAAATTCGCTTTAGCCATAATATTTTTAGCAATATCTACAATCTTTTTACCTTGTAATATATGCTTTAATATTTTCTTAATTTCTTCTTCTTTCATCCCAAAGAAATCTTTACTAGCTTCTTTTGCTTGATATAGTTTTTTAATTCTCAAATATACATTAATCATAGAATTTTCAGGAACTAAATTAGCAATAGTTTTTTTATCCATTATTAAAATATCATCAAGCATTTTTTGATGATTAGCTCTTAATACATCACTAAATAAAGGTAGATTATATTCAAGCTTTTTAAGCTCAATTTCAAAATTATTAGCACCTTCGATAGATGTTTTCATATATTTAGTAAGCTCTACTATTAGCTTACTCGTAGGACCTAGATTAAATAAAGCATCTTTTACTAGCTTACGATTAAACTCAGATATTAATATTAATAATAATTTTTCTTCTGGTTTTCCTGTTTTTACGGTTCCTAGCTCTTTAATCCATTTAATTTTAGCTTTTTCAAGTTCTTTAAAAGATAGATTTATATTTTCAGCTCTTATCTCTTCTCTCTTCTCTTTTTTTAGGACTATAGTTTCCTCGCCTTCTTCTTCAAAGCTTTTAAAAAACTCTTTAACTCTTCTTTCTCTATTTAAAAGAGCTTCTTTATAATCAACAATAAAATCAACTAAAAAAGGAATAGAACAAACAGAATCAATAATAGCATATTCGCCATATTCTATATCTTTAGATAGCTTAATCTCATTATCTTTAGATAATAGCTCAATCCCCCCAATACCACGAAGATACATTCTAATAGGAGAATCACTTCTAGACCATTCTAAAACTTCTTTTTCTTTGTAAAAATCAAAAATATCATCATCATCATCATCTGTCAAACTAATATTAATTTTTAATTTCAAATCAACAGAACTAACTAATCCTACTTTATTTTTAGCACATAAATTATATATATTTTTAGCATTAGATATGGTTGGTTTTTTAGAAAATAAATCTACAAGAGAATTATACCCAAGCTTTGAGCCTGAACTATCTTTAATAACTTTTTCTATACTCTTGTTTAGCTCTTTTATCGTGGACAATGCATGCACCTTTTTGTTTAGTTCGTAATTGTAAATAAAATAAGGTTCGAATTTAACATTATAAACTTACTATGACCTTAATTTGATATCGGATAAGGTTCAAACTTTTTGAATTATGTATCGTTTTTTAAGTAATTTTAATGTTCTGCTTTGATAGAATACTGAATTATAGTATAGGGAACCTCTATTAATTCAAAATAAATAGCTAATATTATCTTTTAGCCTTATAGCAATTTTTATAAAATAGATGTAGCTACGGCTACACCGTATTTTATAAAAATCACTCTAAGACTAAAATCTAACATTATCTAAATTATTTGAATTAATAGAGGTTCCCATTAGTTCCTACATAAAACGATAATAAGTGCTATTTATTTTGGGTTTTTAGAGGTTCCCTAAGCAAATAAAATGATATAATAATAAAAATATTAGTATAAAGAAATAAAAATGGATAAAACAAAAGTAGATGATTTTCTAATAGAAATGATAACACCAAAAATACAAAAAATAGAAGAAAAGTTTAGCAAAGGAGAGGGCTTAAATTCTGAAGATGTAAATACCTTACTTTTAAAATCACAATACAATCATATAAATCATTTAGATAGTAAATTAAATCAAGTTGCTGATAGTGTTGTTAGATTAGAAAATAAATTTGTTGGGTTAGAAGTTAAGTTTGAACAAGCTCAGGTCAAAATGCAAGATATGATAATATCTACTATGAGATGGTATATAGGTGGTGCAGGTGTAATTCTTGTGATATTAAAGGCTCTTGATATATTTATTAAAGTGCCTTCAGGAAATCTCTAAAATAGAAATAATTTCTCTCATTTTTACTAGTTTTCATCGTCCTCGATGGGGATAGAGTAAATGAGTAATTTTTAATTAATTATTTTATTATAATCATCATGATTGCCTATCCAGACCCACAATATACCATCTTCAACATCAACTCCTAAAGAGCGATAAGATATATTAAGGGAACCTCTATTAATTCAAAATAAATAGCTAATATTATATTTTAGCCTTATAGCAATTTTTATAAAATAGATGTAGCTACGGCTACACCGTATTTTATAAAAATCACTCTAAGACTAAAATCTAACATTATCTAAATTATTTGAATTAATAGAGGTTCCCATTAGTTCCTACATAAAACGATAATAAGTGCTATTTATTTTGGGTTTTTAGAGGTTCCCTAAGCAAATAAAATGATATAATAATAAAAATATTAGTATAAAGAAATAAAAATGGATAAAACAAAAGTAGATGATTTTCTAATAGAAATGATAACACCAAAAATACAAAAAATAGAAGAAAAGTTTAGCAAAGGAGAGGGCTTAAATTCTGAAGATGTAAATACCTTACTTTTAAAATCACAATACAATCATATAAATCATTTAGATAGTAAATTAAATCAAGTTGCTGATAGTGTTGTTAGATTAGAAAATAAATTTGTTGGGTTAGAAGTTAAGTTTGAACAAGCTCAGGTCAAAATGCAAGATATGATAATATCTACTATGAGATGGTATATAGGTGGTGCAGGTGTAATTCTTGTGATATTAAAGGCTCTTGATATATTTATTAAAGTGCCTTCAGGAAATCTCTAAAATAGAAATAATTTCTCTCATTTTTACTAGTTTTCATCGTCCTCGATGGGGATAGAGTAAATGAGTAATTTTTAATTAATTATTTTATTATAATCATCATGATTGCCTATCCAGACCCACAATATACCATCTTCAACATCAACTCCTAAAGAGCGATAAGATATATTAAGGGAACCTCTATTAATTCAAAATAAATAGCTAATATTATATTTTAGCCTTATAGCAATTTTTATAAAATAGATGTAGCTACGGCTACACCGTATTTTATAAAAATCACTCTAAGACTAAAATCTAACATTATCTAAATTATTTGAATTAATAGAGGTTCCCATTAGTTCCTACATAAAACGATAATAAGTGCTATTTATTTTGGGTTTTTAGAGGTTCCCTAAGCAAATAAAATGATATAATAATAAAAATATTAGTATAAAGAAATAAAAATGGATAAAACAAAAGTAGATGATTTTCTAATAGAAATGATAACACCAAAAATACAAAAAATAGAAGAAAAGTTTAGCAAAGGAGAGGGCTTAAATTCTGAAGATGTAAATACCTTACTTTTAAAATCACAATACAATCATATAAATCATTTAGATAGTAAATTAAATCAAGTTGCTGATAGTGTTGTTAGATTAGAAAATAAATTTGTTGGGTTAGAAGTTAAGTTTGAACAAGCTCAGGTCAAAATGCAAGATATGATAATATCTACTATGAGATGGTATATAGGTGGTGCAGGTGTAATTCTTGTGATATTAAAGGCTCTTGATATATTTATTAAAGTGCCTTCAGGAAATCTCTAAAATAGAAATAATTTCTCTCATTTTTACTAGTTTTCATCGTCCTCGATGGGGATAGAGTAAATGAGTAATTTTTAATTAATTATTTTATTATAATCATCATGATTGCCTATCCAGACCCACAATATACCATCTTCAACATCAACTCCTAAAGAGCGATAAGATATATTAAGGGAACCTCTATTAATTCAAAATAAATAGCTAATATTATATTTTAGCCTTATAGCAATTTTTATAAAATAGATGTAGCTACGGCTACACCGTATTTTATAAAAATCACTCTAAGACTAAAATCTAACATTATCTAAATTATTTGAATTAATAGAGGTTCCCATTAGTTCCTACATAAAACGATAATAAGTGCTATTTATTTTGGGTTTTTAGAGGTTCCCTAAGCAAATAAAATGATATAATAATAAAAATATTAGTATAAAGAAATAAAAATGGATAAAACAAAAGTAGATGATTTTCTAATAGAAATGATAACACCAAAAATACAAAAAATAGAAGAAAAGTTTAGCAAAGGAGAGGGCTTAAATTCTGAAGATGTAAATACCTTACTTTTAAAATCACAATACAATCATATAAATCATTTAGATAGTAAATTAAATCAAGTTGCTGATAGTGTTGTTAGATTAGAAAATAAATTTGTTGGGTTAGAAGTTAAGTTTGAACAAGCTCAGGTCAAAATGCAAGATATGATAATATCTACTATGAGATGGTATATAGGTGGTGCAGGTGTAATTCTTGTGATATTAAAGGCTCTTGATATATTTATTAAAGTGCCTTCAGGAAATCTCTAAAATAGAAATAATTTCTCTCATTTTTACTAGTTTTCATCGTCCTCGATGGGGATAGAGTAAATGAGTAATTTTTAATTAATTATTTTATTATAATCATCATGATTGCCTATCCAGACCCACAATATACCATCTTCAACATCAACTCCTAAAGAGCGATAAGATATATTAAGGGAACCTCTATTAATTCAAAATAAATAGCTAATATTATATTTTAGCCTTATAGCAATTTTTATAAAATAGATGTAGCTACGGCTACACCGTATTTTATAAAAATCACTCTAAGACTAAAATCTAACATTATCTAAATTATTTGAATTAATAGAGGTTCCCATTAGTTCCTACATAAAACGATAATAAGTGCTATTTATTTTGGGTTTTTAGAGGTTCCCTAAGCAAATAAAATGATATAATAATAAAAATATTAGTATAAAGAAATAAAAATGGATAAAACAAAAGTAGATGATTTTCTAATAGAAATGATAACACCAAAAATACAAAAAATAGAAGAAAAGTTTAGCAAAGGAGAGGGCTTAAATTCTGAAGATGTAAATACCTTACTTTTAAAATCACAATACAATCATATAAATCATTTAGATAGTAAATTAAATCAAGTTGCTGATAGTGTTGTTAGATTAGAAAATAAATTTGTTGGGTTAGAAGTTAAGTTTGAACAAGCTCAGGTCAAAATGCAAGATATGATAATATCTACTATGAGATGGTATATAGGTGGTGCAGGTGTAATTCTTGTGATATTAAAGGCTCTTGATATATTTATTAAAGTGCCTTCAGGAAATCTCTAAAATAGAAATAATTTCTCTCATTTTTACTAGTTTTCATCGTCCTCGATGGGGATAGAGTAAATGAGTAATTTTTAATTAATTATTTTATTATAATCATCATGATTGCCTATCCAGACCCACAATATACCATCTTCAACATCAACTCCTAAAGAGCGATAAGATATATTAAGGGAACCTCTATTAATTCAAAATAAATAGCTAATATTATATTTTAGCCTTATAGCAATTTTTATAAAATAGATGTAGCTACGGCTACACCGTATTTTATAAAAATCACTCTAAGACTAAAATCTAACATTATCTAAATTATTTGAATTAATAGAGGTTCCCATTAGTTCCTACATAAAACGATAATAAGTGCTATTTATTTTGGGTTTTTAGAGGTTCCCTAAGCAAATAAAATGATATAATAATAAAAATATTAGTATAAAGAAATAAAAATGGATAAAACAAAAGTAGATGATTTTCTAATAGAAATGATAACACCAAAAATACAAAAAATAGAAGAAAAGTTTAGCAAAGGAGAGGGCTTAAATTCTGAAGATGTAAATACCTTACTTTTAAAATCACAATACAATCATATAAATCATTTAGATAGTAAATTAAATCAAGTTGCTGATAGTGTTGTTAGATTAGAAAATAAATTTGTTGGGTTAGAAGTTAAGTTTGAACAAGCTCAGGTCAAAATGCAAGATATGATAATATCTACTATGAGATGGTATATAGGTGGTGCAGGTGTAATTCTTGTGATATTAAAGGCTCTTGATATATTTATTAAAGTGCCTTCAGGAAATCTCTAAAATAGAAATAATTTCTCTCATTTTTACTAGTTTTCATCGTCCTCGATGGGGATAGAGTAAATGAGTAATTTTTAATTAATTATTTTATTATAATCATCATGATTGCCTATCCAGACCCACAATATACCATCTTCAACATCAACTCCTAAAGAGCGATAAGATATATTAAGGGAACCTCTATTAATTCAAAATAAATAGCTAATATTATATTTTAGCCTTATAGCAATTTTTATAAAATAGATGTAGCTACGGCTACACCGTATTTTATAAAAATCACTCTAAGACTAAAATCTAACATTATCTAAATTATTTGAATTAATAGAGGTTCCCATTAGTTCCTACATAAAACGATAATAAGTGCTATTTATTTTGGGTTTTTAGAGGTTCCCTAAGCAAATAAAATGATATAATAATAAAAATATTAGTATAAAGAAATAAAAATGGATAAAACAAAAGTAGATGATTTTCTAATAGAAATGATAACACCAAAAATACAAAAAATAGAAGAAAAGTTTAGCAAAGGAGAGGGCTTAAATTCTGAAGATGTAAATACCTTACTTTTAAAATCACAATACAATCATATAAATCATTTAGATAGTAAATTAAATCAAGTTGCTGATAGTGTTGTTAGATTAGAAAATAAATTTGTTGGGTTAGAAGTTAAGTTTGAACAAGCTCAGGTCAAAATGCAAGATATGATAATATCTACTATGAGATGGTATATAGGTGGTGCAGGTGTAATTCTTGTGATATTAAAGGCTCTTGATATATTTATTAAAGTGCCTTCAGGAAATCTCTAAAATAGAAATAATTTCTCTCATTTTTACTAGTTTTCATCGTCCTCGATGGGGATAGAGTAAATGAGTAATTTTTAATTAATTATTTTATTATAATCATCATGATTGCCTATCCAGACCCACAATATACCATCTTCAACATCAACTCCTAAAGAGCGATAAGATATATTAAGGGAACCTCTATTAATTCAAAATAAATAGCTAATATTATATTTTAGCCTTATAGCAATTTTTATAAAATAGATGTAGCTACGGCTACACCGTATTTTATAAAAATCACTCTAAAACTAAAATCTAACATTATCTAAATTATTTGAATTAATAGAGGTTCCCTAAAGATAAAACTCATAGGAAGCCCTTGAGAAGAGAAAGGAAGATGAGGCATTGTAACTTTTTCTGTAATTACAAATAACGAATAAATGAAATTAATTATTGTAATTATTGATGCAATATAGTTCATTTCTTGATGCTTTGTTTATTGTTCTCCTAAATATTGATTTTCTCTCACTGGTTCCACCTCAATCATTCTATCTTCTCCTGAGGTGGAATACATACCTTTAAATAATAAATAAATCTAAGTTTTCCCTTAATTTATTAAGCTTCCCTAGCTTTCATCTATTAAAAACTAAACATTTTTTATCGAGAAGCAATACCACTTTTCTTATGAACTTGCTCCACCAAATACTTAACCAACTCAGGTTTTGCCGTAGGCATAATCCCATGCCCAAAATTAAATATATGACTTTTGCCTTTCATTATATCCACAATTCTTTCCACTGCTTCATCTATTGTCTCTTTTGAGTGAATTTTGCTAGGGTCCATATTTCCTTGTAGGGTATATTTATGAGATAATGTATCTCTCGCATATTCTAAAGAAATTGACCAATCTATTCCTACTACATCGAAGTTTCCATTGATTTGAGGTAGAAATGAGCTTACTCCTTTAGGGAATAATATTAATGCGATATGGGGGTATTTTTCTTTTAAATAATTTGATATTTCTAGCATATACTTAAATGAAAATTCATAATAATCTTCATAAGGTAATGCATTTGCCCAAGAATCAAAAATCATAATAGCATCGGCTCCTGCTTTTATTTGCTCTTCTAAATAGAATTTTGTTTGCTCTGTGAGTATCTCTAATAGCTTGTGCATAAATGATGGGTCGGTGTATAGTTTTTGCTTAATATTATAAAATGTTTTAGTTCCACTTCCCTCCACCATATATGTAGCTACCGTCCATGGAGAACCAGCGAAGCCTATTAAGGCTTTTGATTTATCTAGTTTTCCTCTCACACTTTGCACGGTGTCATATACATATTGCATATCTTTAAATGCATTATTTTTTAATTTCAATAAATCTTTTTCATTTTGCACAGGGTTTGCAAATACGGGTCCTTTATTAGCCTCAAAGGATAAATCCAATCCCATAGCATTAGGAAGAGTTAAAATATCAGAAAAAAGAATAGCAGCATCTACATTAAGATAATTTATAGGCTGTAAAGTTACCTCTGTGGCATGCTTTACTGATTTACATAAATCTAAAAAGCTTCCTACTTCAGCTCTTAAGGCTCTGTATTCTGGCATATATCTACCAGCTTGTCGCATTATCCATATTGGAGTATAATCTGTTGGTTTTTTAAAACATGCATCTATAAAAATCATTTTATAATTGTCCTATTAGTTTTTCTAGTATTCTCACAGCATTTGTAGCAGCACCTACTCTTAGATTGTCAGCCACTACCCATAAATGTAATATGCTTTTATCAAATAAGTCTTGTCTTATTCTTCCTACAAAAGTCTCATTTTTTCCTGCACATATAATCGGCATAGGATATTCTAAGTGGTTTATATCATCAAATACTTCCACATTTTCAGCTTTTTCAAGCACTCTATAAATATCATTAATATTAAATTCATTATCAAACCTAATGCTCAAAGCCTCTGAATGACAACTAGCAACAGGAACTCGAACACAAGTAGCACTTAGAGGTATTTCTCTTCCTAATATCTTGCTTGTTTCTTCCATCATTTTGACTTCTTCTTTAGTATAAGCATTATCTAAGAAATTATCTATTTGAGGTATACAATTTAAGGCTATCTTATGAGGAAGCACTCTCTGTTTGAAATCATCATTTCCTTTTAGAGAAAATATATCTTGCATTTGTAAAAAAAGCTCCTCAGTAGCTTGATTTCCTGCACCAGAAACTGACTGATAGGTGCTTACATCTACTCTTTGTATTTTCAATAATTCATCTAAAGGCTTTAAAACTTGAACCATTTGGATGGTAGAGCAATTAGGATTTGCTATTATATTTGTCGTTTTATAATCTTCAATTTTCTCAGGATTAACTTCAGGCACGACTAAAGGCACATCTTCATTCATCCTAAAATGACTCGTATTATCAATAACTATAGTCCCATTTTTAGTAGCATAAGGAACAAACTTACTAGAGATAGAGCCACCAGCAGAAAATATCGCTATATCTATTTTATATTTTTCAAAAGAATCCTCTTCTAACTCTATACTCTTTAATACCTTAGTATTAAAAAGAACTTGTTTTCCCGCACTTCTCTTGCTTGAAAATGGATAAATATTTTCTATATGCTCATCCAAGTTAAATTCTTCTAAAACTCTAAATACTTCACTTCCGACAGCTCCAGTAGCTCCTACTATAGCCAAATTTATTTTTTTCATTTTTTCCTCTTTAAATAACTTTAAATTGTTTTAATTTTTCTAATAATACCTCTTCGCTTATATTTAAAAGCTTCGCACATTCTCTATTATCTTTATTGCTAGTTTCATAAGCTTCCATATATAGATTTTTTTCTAAATCTTCAATATCTTCTTTAGGCTCTCTAGCACTTAAACCTAAGTCTTCTTTAGTAATTGCTTTATTATCGCTTAAAATAAAAGACCTTTCAATAACTGATTTTAATTCTCTAATATTTCCAGGCCATTTATATGCAAGCAAAGCATTCTCCGCTTCCTTACTAAGAGTTTTTTCCATTATATCTTCATAATTTTTAAAACATTCTTCTAAAAATTTATTAGATATAGGAATAATTTCTTCTTTTCTATCTCGTAAAGGAGGTATCTCAATAGGAACTGTATTAATCCTATAATATAAATCTTCTCTAAAGAGACCATTTTTTATATTAGTTTGTAAATTCGCATTAGTAGCAGATATAACACGAATATCAATTTTAATAACTTTAGTTCCACCAAGCCTATGGATTTCTTTTTCTTGCAATGCACGAAGAAGCTTAGCTTGTAATTCAATAGGCATTTCTGCTATCTCATCTAAGAATATACTCCCACCATTTGCTAACTCAAACTTACCCATTTTAGGCTCAGTAGCATCGGTGAAAGCTCCTTTTTCATACCCAAAAAGCTCACTTTCTATCAGATTATGAGGAATAGCCGCCATATTTACAGCCACAAAAGGAGCATTTACTCGTTTAGAATTTTGATGAACATAATTAGCAAAAAGCTCTTTACCAGCCCCGCTCTCCCCAAGTAAAATAGTAGAAGCATCCGTTTTAGCCACCTTTTTAGCTAAAGTTAAACAAGCATCTAGCTTAGGAGAAGAAGCATAAAATTGATTATTGCTTTGAGTAGGAGTCTTTACTTTCACCCTCTTTTTAACTTTCTTAATACGATGAATAGAATCCAAAAGAGTTTTAATCTCAAAAGGCTTCTGCAAGAAGTCAGTAGCCCCCGCTCTCATAGCCTTAATAGTTAAATCAAGTGTAGCATTTCCCGTAATAATAATAGCATCATACTTACCATCTAACCGACTCAAAAGCTCTATACCATTTATTTTAGGCATATTAATATCCACAATCAATAAATCCACAGTATCATCAAGCTTTTTCAAAGCCTCAGTAGCAGATTTATAAGCAGATACTTTAAAGCTATCCTTAGAAGCCATCAAAGAAGACTCCAAAGATTTCCTCATATTTATATCATCATCTATGACAGCTAAATGCATACTTTCATCATTCAATTATTTATTCTTTATATATTTTAAGGTAGTCATTTACAACCTTTATGAAAGCTATAGTATATCAAAAACTTATATATATACTTCTTAATTTTGTTATATTTTCTACTTTAGGAATGCATTATTTTTAGATGTATAATTTTATAAATTGTCTTACAAACAAAATAAGTTAGAGTTTCTTAAAATTGACAATTTTGGTATAATTATTCTACCCCAAATTGTCAAGACAACTAAACAAATTCCCTTATTCTTTTTTCCATCATCCTATTTAAGCCATTTCTTCATATAGCTTTTCATGATTTTCATAATCTAAATTATTAATTCTTAAGTTTTCATAATAAAAACTCATAGGTTTCTTATAGCTTATTGCTTGATGAAATCTCTTATTGTTATAAAAATCTATATAATCTCTAACATCTTCTTTTAACTCCTTAATAGTATTATATTCATTTAAATAAATCATCTCACATTTA
>JAJVLF010000127.1 GCA_029255845.1 Campylobacterota bacterium
AAAGCCTTTTAAAGGTGGGTTGAATTTGGGAATTAGTGGGAATTTTAAAATGGTCTTGACAAAGGGGGACATAATAAATGCTTCAAAAAGCTATTCATTTTAAACAAACTAGCTCATAGATATACAAATATGAGTTTAATATGATTTAGTTTGAATAAGGTAGCTTTTTGGAGTATTTTAAAAAAAGATTAGAAATTGGAATATCTTATAAAATTTGTTATTTTTGTGAATGTATATCATTGTGCATATATTTGTCTATAGAATTTAAAACCAGCAAAAAAGATAGAAAAGTTCAAGCTATGACATTTTCTCCACTAAAAAATATACATTTCTACACCTAACATTATACTCCATAAGATAAATAGACTCCATAAAAAATAATAAATTATATACAAACATATATACCAGTTAAGTATTATTTAAGGTTTAAAGGTTAATATACCGAAATCACATAAATACAAAGGACTAAATTATGAGTTTTTTATCTGCTAATGAGTTGATTAAAGATTTAAAAACTAGCAAACTAAATATTGCTAAAAAGAGAGATAAAATGGAAATACCTTTTTTCAAAAGAGGTAGAAAGTTTTATCATCTTGCTAAGTATGAAGATATTATAAATATGCGAAATAAAATAAGAAATAAACCTTGCAATGTTATATCTTTTGGAAATAATAAAGGTGGTGTAGCTAAAACTACTACCGTAATTAATATAGCTTCTAGTTTAGCATTTTATGGATTTAAAGTTTTGATGATTGATATGGATATGCAGAGCAATCTTTCAAGACATTTTAAAGTTAATGAAACAGGAAATAATATAGTTACTGCTATTAATACAGGAAATATAGAAAAGGCTGTTAATTCATTAAATCATGACTATTATGCTTATGGCTCTTTGGATTTAATCCCTAATGACTTATCTTTAATGAAAGAATATAATAATTTTGATTATTCTAAATTACAAAAAGTTATAGATACTTTATCTAATGATTATGATTTTATCTTATTAGATACCCCTCCTAATTTAGCAGATATTACTCCTCAATGTTTAAAGGTAAGCAATTTTGCCTTTATGATTTTAAAACCTGATAGCTATTCTACAACTGGAGCTATAAACTTTCTTGATTTAATTGAAAAATCAAATTCTAAATTATTAGGTGGAGTAATCACTAAAAATCATACTAGATATTTAACGGATTTAACTTCTAGTGATGAAATTGATAGTATTTTTAAAGAATTTGATAATCAAATTTGTAATACAAAAATATCTTATTCTAATATATTTAATGAAATACCATTAATGAAAGAGCATAGTGCATTAACATATCAGCCTAATCATAAATGCACTACTGAGTATTTTGATGTAAGTGATTATATATTAAATAGCATATTAAGAGATAGCTAATGAATAAAAGAGATTTATTAAAAAAAGGTATGAAAGATGATATTTCTTTGCATACAAAAATATTTAATGATATTAAAAATATAAATATAAATAATATTAAACTAAACCCATTTCAACCAAGAAAAAGTTTTGATGATGAAAATATTCAAGAACTTGCAAATTCTATAAAAGATAATGGATTATTGCAACCTATATCTATCACTAAAGATAATATTTTAATTGCAGGTGAAAGAAGATTAAGAGCCTGTAAAATACTAAAATTAGAAAAAATTAAATGTATTATAATCCAAAATATTGATAATGATAAACTTGAAAGATTAGCAATAATAGAGAATTTACAAAGAGAAGATTTAAATATATTTGATGAATCAGAAGCTATTGGTAAATTAGTCCAAAAAAATAGCATTAGAACTGTCGCTACGATGCTAAATAAAAGTAAAGGCTATATCGCTGATAGAAATATAATCTCCAAAATCCCTAATTTAGATAAAGATTATGCCAAAGAGCATAGCTTAAAACATAAAGATTTAATTAAATTATCCCAATTAGGCTTAGATGAATATAAAAGTGTCCGCCAAGCGGACAGTATAAATTATGATAATTCAGACCAAATAAATGAGGTAAAACCTAAGTTCAAAAAACCCAAAACAGATTTATCTAAACATATTTCCACTCAAAATAAAAATCAACAAACAATGCTTAATGATGGAAAAATAGAAAAATATAAATTGACCAATGAAGATATAGAAACTAAAAAACAATATTCTGATAATGGATTTTTAATATTATTTTCTAATGATGAAATAGCAATTAAAGGAAATAAAAAAGCTTTTGATGTTTATGCTATTTTAGAAATGCTAAAAAACAATAACCAATAAAAACATAAACAAAAGGATACTAATGGAGTTAGATAAATTTAAAAAACAAAATGCACTAATAAATGCATTTACTAGTAATAAAATAATTTACAAAGAAGTCCATCACGACCTACTTAATTTATTTATGAGTATTATTCAAAAAAAATACAATAGTGGAGATTATAACTTTGATGTAATGAATATATCGCAAGAAATAATATGTAATAAAGCTAATGTCAGTAAAATTAATTTATTTCAAAATATAAAAGACTTAATGAATATTAATTATATACTCACAAAAGAAGATAAAGCAAGGCTTAAAAAAAATGGTCTTAATATATCTGATGGAGCTTTTAGTTTCATCACTTCAATAATAAAAAATATTGATAACCCTAATAAACCCATATATAAAATAACATTCAATAATGAATTATTTAAATTCCTATTAGACAAAAACTACTGCCTAAAAAATGGGAATTATACAGAAATCCAAATATCAGATATATCTCTTCTTAAAGGAAAACATCAAAAAATATTAGCTGAAATATTGCTTTCTCATAAATATAAAAAAGAGTTCTCATTAGATTATGATTTTTTAATTAAAAAATTTAACATCCAAAGCAAATATCTAGTAGGCATTATCAAAAAAGTTGCCATTTCTATAAATAAACAATTTATAAAATTTGAATACGAGATACATAAAAAAGATAAAAAAATAAGCTTTAGGGTTTTAAAATAAACATACTTTAGTGTATGGATTTACGACTTTAGTGTATGGATTTACGACTTTAGTGTATGGATTTACGACTTTAGTGTATGGATTTACGACTAATATTAGAAATATAAAATGAGCTTAAAGAACCGAACTATCGATAATAATAAAATATTAATGACTAGTTATTCACATAACTAACTAATAATTATCTTAAACTCTTAAACTCTTAAACATAAAATATCTTCTTTAAAAATTTATCTTTATACCTATATAAAGTTAATATTAAAAGTATAATAAAAATTAAAAACTACTTTTTTAAATTCATTTTAATTATATAAATTCTTTAACTATTATCTAAATATATTTTTATCAATCATAAAAGCAATAATATAAATTGCACTTTCATGTCCACATAGTTTCCTATACTATAAATCAGCAATAAACTAAAATACCTGAATAAATTAAAAAAAGGTATGATTATGATAAAAACAAAAGATGAGATAACAATAAACTGGCATATTATAGAAAAATGTAATTATAAATGCAAGTATTGTTTTGCTAAATATTCAAAAATGAATATGGCAGAAATACACTAATAAGAACAGACCACTAGCTATAAGCTAATAAAATGTTTTTATTAGCTTATGTTTAGCTAGTGTTTGTGAAGTTTGATTTTGTGGTTTATAGTCCTACTCAAGACGAGTAAGACTTTGTAGATTAATATATAAAATTAATTATAAATCTTCTCTTAAAGATTGGATAGCTTTAAATGCCATATAAATTGTCAGTATTAATACTGGAACAAGTAAAAATATAACAAAAGACCAACCTAATATTTCTCTTTCCATTTTTGGAATTACCTTTTTTTTAGATTTTGTATAATTAGATTATAGCAAAAGATATATTAAATATCTTTTAAGGCTATAAATAACTATCCAGTATCATCAAGAAGTTTTGCTTCTTTGTTTAGCTTGACTATTAGAGATATTAACACTAAAAGTAGTGCTAATGTCATAAAAAATCCTACCACAAGAGAAGCAACAATAAAACCAGTAATCAATACTAAAAGGGCAGAAAATAAAAGACAATTCTATTCAAATGAAATTAGCGATTATTTATCGTAATCAATTAAAGATGGATAAAGCAAATATCTATTTAGATAAGGCTTGTAAAAATTCAAATGGAAATGCTAATGTTTCATTGATTTGTTTTAATAATGCTGGTATTGAAATTAGTAAAGATGAGTTTCAGAGTGTTCTGAAAAGAAAAATTAATAGCTCCTGTGCTATTAAGAAAAAATTAGAAAATTAAAAGGGATTAAAAAAAATGGAAAATAGTATAGAATTAAAAAATATTGAAGTTTCTAGTCTGTATAAAATAGGTGCTTTGTTTGAGTCTAACAAAAGATATAAGCAAGAGTTTTTTTATAAGCTTTTTGCTGGGATAAAAGATGAGCTAGATAACAATTATACAGAGGGAAAAATATTCAGAATAGGTGGATTTTTTCTACCTACTAATGGCAAAACTAATGTGTTTATGATTGACTATAATTACTTTTTGAAAACTTTAGCAGATTATGTTAATGATGATAGTATTATTAGTTTTTATAGATACGAGAAAGGGCAAGGAGATAATGCTGAATATATGAACAATATGCTTATGTTTAAGGCTATTATTTCGGCTGGATTGAAGATGTATCATGTTAATAAAATTAAGTTTAATCAATTACTAACACCGATGATTCTATCCGCTTTTAATGATAGTAAAATTTTGTATAAAATGGAGTGTGTTACTATATTTCCTGATATGCTAGAAAGAGAATTGGATACTATTATTAGAGATATAATGGTTCTTAGTAC
>JAJVLF010000128.1 GCA_029255845.1 Campylobacterota bacterium
TATTTTATAAAAATTGCTATAAGGCTAAAATATAATATTAGCTATTTATTTTGAATTAATAGAGGTTCCCTAAAATACATTTCACTTTCTAAAAAATAACTATAAATAACTTATTATTAACACTTCATTAACATTTCATTTGTTATAATACCATCTTCAATAAAGCTAAACAACAAGGGAATGAATTGAATAACTGGAAAGATATAGTAGAAGAAAAATTAGAAATATTTTCTGATTTTATTTTTGAGAATAAGTTTAAAGTATTTATTTTTATCGCATTAATAACAATAGCTTTAGCTACTCAAATCAAAAATATAACATTTGATACTAGCACTGAGGGATTTTTAAAAAAAGATGATAGCTATAGAATAGCTTATGATAAATTCAGAGACCAATTTGGTCGAGAAGAGAAAGCACTTATTATCATTAAGACTGATAATATTTTTGATGTAGAGTTTATAAAAACTTTAGATAAACTACATAAAGAGCTAGAAAATAATCTTCCTTATTTAAAAGAAGTAAACTCACTTATTAATGCTAGAAATACTATTGGCGATGAAGAGTCTTTAATAGTAGATGATTTATTTGATAAGTTGCCAGAAAATCAAAAAATTATGAATATCAAAAAAAACTTAGCTTACAATAACCCCCTATTAAAAGACTTACTTATTAGCGATAAAGGAGATATAACGGCTATTATTATTGATAGCAATACTTATAGTAGTGAGGGAATCAAGCCTGTAAGTGAAGAAGATGAATTTAGTGATGAATTTAGTGAGACAGAGACTAAAAATATAAAATTAAAATATTTAACTTCAACAGAAAATGAAGCTATATCTCGCAAAGCTCAAGAGATTGTCGAAAAATATACAGATGATAATTTTCAAACTTATGTATCAGGCACTATAATTATTACTGATAAATTAAAGTCATCTATGCAACAAGATATGCAATTTTTTGTAAAGATTTTAATTGTTTCTATTGCCTTATTATTATTAGTTTTATTTAGACGAGCTTCTGCTGTTGCCTTGCCTATGATTGCTGCGGCTTTGGCTATCGTATCTACTATATCTATGATGTCTGTATTTAATGCTCCTATTACCATAGTTACACAAATATTACCATCTTTTCTGCTTTCTGTTACTATTGGAGCTTCGGTTCATTTTCTTTCTATTTTTTATAAAAAATATGATTTAACTAAAGATAAAAAAGCATCTCTTAGGCATACGATGGGTCATAGTGGGTTAGCTATAATTATGACTTCTATTACTACTGCTATTGGTCTATTTTCTTTTTCTTTTTCTGGAGTGGAGCCTATTGCTAATTTGGGGCTATTTACTTCTATTGGTATTATGATTGGTCTTGTGTTTTCCATTGTTTTACTTCCTGCGTTATTGTCTATTTTCAGTATTAAAACTAAAGATATTAAAATTAAAGATGATAAAGCACAAGAAGGCTTAATGGATAGAGTTCTTTTATATATATCTCATATATCTGTTTATTATCCTAAAACAATAATCACTATTAGTGCTATTATTATTATTACAGCTATCTTTATAGCGACAAATATGAGATTTTCTCATAATCCTATGAATTGGTTTAAGCCAGATGCTAAAGTAAAAATAGCTACTGACTTAGTAGATAGAGAATTTAAGGGCTCATCAACGATAGAGATTATTATAGATACAAAAAAAGAAAATGGTCTGTATGACCCTAAAATATTAAAAGCAATAGAAAATTTCAGTAATGATTTACTAACCATTAAAAGTGAAAAATACTATATAGGAAAAACTTTAAGTATTATAGATATCTTAAAAGAAACCAATAAGGCCTTACATGGAAATGATGAAAAGCACTACTCTATTCCAAAAGATAGAAATCTAATAGCTCAAGAGTTATTTTTATTTTCTAATTCAGGAAGTGATGATATGGAAAATTTTGTAGATTCTAAATTTTCTCAAGCTAGAATAACTGCTAAAACACCTTCTTTAGATGCTATTTATTATGCAAAGTTACAACAAGAAATAAATGAAAAGATAAAAATTCATTTTAATAATGACATTGAAACATATACAACAGGTGTAGCAAGTATGCTTTCTAGGGTAATGTCAGCAGCTATTTATAGTAGTGCTTTTAGTTATATGATGGCTTACTTTGCTATAACTATTATGATGATTTTATTACTTGGAAATATAAAAATGGGATTAATATCTATGATTCCAAATACAACTCCTATACTTTTTATGGTAACAGTGATGGTTGTTTTCGATATGCCTCTTGATTTATTTACCATGCTTATAGGCTCTATTGCTATTGGTTTAGCGGTAGATGATACTGTACATTTTATGCATGGATTTAATAAATACTATAAAGAATATAAAGATGTAGATATTGCAGTTAAAAAGACTTTATTATCGACAGGAAGAGCTATTATGGTTACTACTATTATTCTTTCTATTGGCTTTTTAGTCTTTACTGGTTCTAGTATGCTTAATTTATTTAATTTTGGGGTACTTACAGCTATTGCTGTTATTATGGCATTAGTAGCAGATTTCTTCTTGATGCCTGCTATTTTAAAAATGATTATTAAAAAGGATGTAAAATGAAAAAAATAATATTAATTAGTTTATTAATAGGATTTGTATTTGGGCAAAGTGCCAGAGATATTATGGAAAAGGTGCTAAATAGAGATGACGGCAAAAGCTCTATTTCATCATTACAAATGCAATTAATAGATAAAAATGGTCATAAAAGAATAAGAAATCTAAAAACTTTCGCAAAAGATAAAGGCGAAGATGAATGGAAGATTAGCTTTTTTTTAAGCCCGAGTGATGTAAAAAATACATCTTTTTTGACTTATGATTATAAAAGTGAAAACAAAGATGATGACCAATGGATGTATTTACCAGCATTAAAAAAAGTAAAAAGAATACCATCAAGCGATAAAGACAGTAGCTTTATGGGAAGTGATTTTTCTTATTCTGATATGACTAAGCCAGACTTGAATGATTATAAGTTTAGTATAATTAAAGATACTACCATTAAGAGAAAAAGTGGAGAGGTAGCAGTATGGAAGATATTAGTTTCTCCAAAAACACAAAAAATAATAGATGAGACTGGTTATTTAAAATATGAAGTTTATGTAAGAAAAGATAGCTATATGAGAGTGAGAGCTAAATATTATTTAAAAAAATCTTCACGATTAAAATATCTTGATGTTAAAAAAATTGAAAAAATAAATGGCATAGATGTAGCTACAATTTTAACTATGATTACAAAAGAATCCAGAAAGACAATCCATAAAACAGTTTTATTGCAAAGCGATACTAAAATAAATGTAGAAATTAAAGATAAATTTTTTACTCAAAGAGTGATGAAAAAAGGATTATAATATGAAGTTTTTACATATCTTTTTATTATTAATAGTTTTTGTTTTTAGTGATGAGTTTGCAGATGAGTTTGATGATATAGAAATAATCAAAACAGAAAAAATAAAAAAAGAAGATAAAAACCTAGAAATAGATAGTGAAATCTATTTTAACACAAGCTATAATTATAAACACAATGAGCCAAAAAATAAAAACCTAAATGACTTTAGAGGCTTATCTTCTCTTGATATAGCATTAAATACAAAAATTAAATATAAAATAAATAAAAATTATCAAATAAAATCAAATATAAAAATACATAATGATTTTATTTATGAGCTAGAACCAAATAAATATAAAACAATCCCTAATGGATATAACAATGAAATAAATATAAACGAGCTATATATCCAAGGAAAAATAAGCGAAAACATAGATATATCATTAGGACGACAGATAGTGCCATGGGGCAAATCAGATGCGATAAGAATATTAGATGTCTTAAATAATACAGATAATAGAAAAATAGGCTTAATAGATATAAAGGACTTAAAACTAGGCAGATCTATGAGTAAAATAGATTACTTTATGGATAAATGGAGTTTTAGCACTATCATCTTACATGAAAATAGATTTTCCAAAAAACCACAACAAGGAAGTGATTATGCACCTCCTAAACCGACAAATGAAATAACCCCATCAAATAAACAAGCAATAGCCATAAGTCTTTTAGGAAACCTAGAAGGATATGACATAGGATTTTATTACACCAAACAATATATGGATAATCAAAACTATTACTCAGATATGCTAGGATTTTCGTATGCGAAAGTAATAAATAGCTTTTTAATAAAAACAGACATGGCATATTTTGATAAGCTAAATATAGCAGGAGGATTAGAATACAGTGGATTTAAAAATAGAACTATATCCCTAGAAGTAGCACTTAAAAAAGAAATTATGAATTATTACATAAGATGGACAAGAGAGTTTTTAAATAAATCT
Source organism: Campylobacterota bacterium (assembly GCA_029255845.1). Taxonomy (GTDB): domain Bacteria; phylum Campylobacterota; class Campylobacteria; order Campylobacterales; family JAJVLF01; genus JAJVLF01. Next base: position 4,374 of record JAJVLF010000128.1, read on the forward strand.
CTAAAATATACTAAATCCATATATGCCATAGAAGATAAAAAAAATATTATTTTAAGAGGTGTTTTAGAATATGCTATAAATGATGAGCTATCAGCAAAATTAGGGTATATAAACTATATGGGTGATAAAATGCCATTAAAATTATTAGAAAATAATGATAGGTTTTTTGGGGAGATTAAAGGGAGTTTCTAAAATGCCATTAAGCTAATACCTGTCAGGCTTCACAACATTATAGTTCAATAAAGGCTGTATAGGGAACCTCTATTCCTATTTTTAAATATTAATTGAAGAGTTATAGTATATGTTGCTTATGGGTGCATGTATTTATGTTTATTT
>JAJVLF010000129.1 GCA_029255845.1 Campylobacterota bacterium
GTTTTTTAGTTACATTGTAATTATTTTTTGAAAAAATTGTTTAATTTTATGTTTGGAGGGGTATGTGAAAGGTTGTGGAAATATTTGGGCTAAATGTAAATGTTGTAATAAGTCTTTAGCTAAAAACCTATCTATCAAACACGAAAGAAGACAGGTATTTGATTTACCTAATATAGAAATAAATATAACAGAGTATCAAGCACATACAAAACAATGCTCTAAATGTAATACAATCAATAAAGCAAGTTTTCCAGAAAATATAAATGGAGTTACTGGGTATGGTAATAACATAATAACATTTGCTAGTTATTGTAATACTTATCAAATGTTACCCTATAAAAGAATATCTGAGTTAATATTTGATTTAACATCTCATAATATAAGTACAGGTGTTATATACAACTTTTTAACTTCACAATATAATTCTACTGAGGTATTTGAAGATAAACTAATAAAAGAGTTAATAAAAGAAAAAGTTCTTCATAGTGATATACAGGCGTTAATGTTCAAGGTAAACTTCATTGGATACATGTAATATCTAGCTCTATAATGACATACTATATGATTCATCAAAAAAGAGGTAAAGAAGCTCTGGATAGAGACTGTGAAATAACCCAAAAAAACCCAAACTATCTCACTAATATTTCAGATTTTTCCCAATAAATTTCCCTCATAAAAACAATTCCAAAAAAATAACCAAATAATAGACTAAAAAGCAGGATATATTCCTCTATATCTAGCTTTATTTGCTGAATATCCTCATTTCCTATAGCAACTATAAGCTTTTTAAACAGTTCTATCCCTATAATATTCAACACTCTCTTAAAATTATAAGTAAACATTATCAAAGCATTCTCGCCTGATACTTTATCCTTACCTCTAACTAAAAAGTGATCCCACCCAAGAGTTCTTTTAATACTACCAAATGGATGCTCTACAATAGAGCCTCTTGCTTTCACTATATCTTTTGCTTTTTGTGATTGCATTTTATCTCTATGATTATCAACTATTTCTTCATGCTCCCATCTATATATCTGTTTATATCTTGTTTTAGTAGATAAACATTTATCTCTTAAACTACAACTATTACAAGAAGCACTAGGTGCTCTATAGATATAGTTTCTTTTATCATTCTTTAATTGTGGTTTTAATGATTTATTTAATATTATGTCATTAGGGCATATATAGTAATCTTTCTCTTCATTATATTTGAACTTATCTCTTATAAACTTACCTTTATCTTGTTGTGCTTTCGTAGTATTACCTTTAGGTACATAAGCATTTATATTATCATCAACACATTTTTTTAATTCTTTAGGACTATAATATCCTGTATCTCCTACTATATCTAAACTATCATTAATATCAAGTTCTAGGTTTTCTTTAGTAGCTTTAGCCATTTTATGAAGTTGCTTAACATCATTTCCTTGTGAAGTTATCTCAGTAGCAACTATAAGTTTATGCTTATCATCAACTACAATTTGTGAGTTGTAAGCCATTAGATTATGTGCTGGTTTTACCATACATTTTGCATCAGGGTCTGTTTTGTTATATTGAGTTTCATTAAGCTCTTCTAGTATTTTTAGGCTATCAGATAATTCTTCTTTCGCGTTCAGTTTGCCTTATGACATTAAGTCATAAGTTTGCCTTCTCTTCTATTTTAGTTTTCTTAAATCTTTTGGTAATTTATCAAGTATATTATGTGGCTTATGTTTTGAGTCTGAATACTCTAATGATGTTAGATACCCCGATATATCTTTGTTTATTTTTATTAAGTCTTTATCTATAGTTTTTTTCATAATAAGCGTATTTTTAGAAGCATTAGCTCTTAGAAATGCTCCATCAACTGCTTTTATGTCATTACCTATTAAATCTATATTTTTACATAGCAATACGAATTCTTTAAACACTTCTTTTAATGCTTTATGATTATTAGCTCTAAACTCAGATATAGTTCTATAAGTTGGAGCTAGGTTTTGAGTTAACCATATTAGTTCTATATTTCTTTTACACTCTTGTTCAAGCATTCTGCTACTTCTTATTTTATTTAGATAACCATAGAAGTATATTTTTAATAATAGTTTAGGACTGTAAGCTTTTTGACCATCATTCCTATTGCTTTTTCTTGTGTTTGTAAATTTTAGTTTATTCATATTTAGCATGTCTACATACATATCTATTACACGAACATTATTATCTTTGTTTACATAATCATCAATACAAGGAGGAAATAATAGTTCTTGATTTCTGTCTTCTCCTTGTTTGTAGAGTTCACTCATAAATGTCCTTTAGAGCCTATTGAGTAGGCTGTTATATGACTATATTATATCAAAAGTTTAGTTTATTCTTGGTTAAGTTAGTTGTTTTGTTTGATTGTTTTTTATTAGTAGCATGGTTTGAATTTATAGAAAGTGGTAAAAGGGGAGTTATTTCACAGTCTCTATCCATAGCTTCTTTACCTCTTTTTTGATGAATCATATAGTATGTCATTATAGAGCTAGATATTACATGTATCCAATGAAGTTTACCTTGAACATTAACGCCTGTATATCACTATGAAGAACTTTTTCTTTTATTAACTCTTTTATTAGTTTATCTTCAAATACCTCAGTAGAATTATATTGTGAAGTTAAAAAGTTGTATATAACACCTGTACTTATATTATGAGATGTTAAATCAAATATTAACTCAGATATTCTTTTATAGGGTAACATTTGATAAGTATTACAATAACTAGCAAATGTTATTATGTTATTACCATACCCAGTAACTCCATTTATATTTTCTGGAAAACTTGCTTTATTGATTGTATTACATTTAGAGCATTGTTTTGTATGTGCTTGATACTCTGTTATATTTATTTCTATATTAGGTAAATCAAATACCTGTCTTCTTTCGTGTTTGATAGATAGGTTTTTAGCTAAAGACTTATTACAACATTTACATTTAGTTGGTAGTATTTCTTTTATTGTATTTGGAGCTTGCTTAGTTTTAAGTTATTGCCTTTATGTCCTAACTGAGCACCTTTTTTATTACTTGACTTTGAGGTTTTTATTTTTTTAGTATTTGATAGCTTATTATCAGATGAAGGTGGTTTAGAGCTATTTGTGCTATCAGTTAGTATGGCATTTTCTAGTTTTTTTAATCTATCACTAAACTCCATTAGTTTAGATATTACGGCTTCTTTTCCTTGATTGAATATGTTTTCTGCTTCTTGTTTTGTCATGGGGGTATTTTAGCATATTTTTTTGTTTGGTGGTGAATGGTTACCTTTTTTTAACCTTTCTATCAGGTCTTATTAAAATAGTATTGCTCATAAACAATTCTTCTAATTCTTTCATTTGAGTTAATGTATCTTTAACACCAAAGAATATATCAAATGCTCTATGCTTAATAGCATTAAAAGATACAGCTTTATTAACCTTTTGAGTATATTTATTATCTAAAGTTTTATCTTGTAGTTCTAAGTTAATATCATATACAAGCATAGCTTCATAATTACTAAGAAAAACAGTAGCATAAAAGTCTTACTTTACTGCTAAGGCAGTTAATCCTGTAAAGTTTTCTAAGCTTAGTCTATTTTTTAAAACATCATAATATGTTTCTATTCCCCATCTTTTAGAATATAGTTCCATAAATTCAGTCGTATTAATGATACTGCTATCAAGTATACTAGTAGCTAATACTTCAATCTCTCCATTAGGTAATGCAACTTGAATAAATCTAACTTTTAGAGTTGTTGGTATGTTTTCACTTCTTAGTTTATCTCTTAACTTCTTTGGTGCTTTTAGTTCTACAATAATATCTTTATGTTCACAATGAGGAGTAAATAAAGAATTTGCTCTTGCAAATGTTCTTTTTTTAACTCTAGTTAAGAAGTTTACTTTTTTAGCATATCTAGCAAATAATTCATATGATGGATATCCTCTATCTAATACTACTAAATCATCTTTATTGCAATACTCTAAATGCTGATATGCTAAGCTTCTTTCATCATAAGCTATTAAGTCATTATCTTCGCTATTTACTTTATTGTTTATGCTAGAATGGGTAGCTATATTATTTAAAACATCAAATAATACTGATACTCTAGCTTGAACTACTTCTTTACTCCATCCTTCTATTTGACATTTAGCGATAGTAGGATTAAATTCTCTTTTTATATCTTCACTATTAGGTAAGATTGTAATAGAGCCATCAATTGCTAATAATCTAAATTGTTTATATCTATTATATTCTCCATCTCTATAGAATAGCTCTACTGTTTTATCTGAGAGTTCTATGAATGCAGTATGTTTTAATTTTGCTCTTGCCTGAGTGTATGCACTATTGCTTACTTTAAAGTTTATGTTTTTATTTAGTTTCATATCGTTTAAACTATTTTGTATTGATTTATTACTTTTATTTATCATTATGCTTACCATTATTGTAAATGTTAATTTTATACTTCTACTAAAGAATGTTTCTTTTATTCTATGTTTTATTTTGAACTCTAAAGAATGGATTATATTGCTTAGAGTTATTGAGATTTTAGAAGTTTTTTTTAATCATTTTTTACCTTTGTATTTATCTTTGTATTATATAATGTTTATTGGGTTTTTTTATGAGTTATTTTTTTTCTTGTTTTAGGGGGTTT
>JAJVLF010000013.1 GCA_029255845.1 Campylobacterota bacterium
TAGTCCCACTTTTCATAGAATGGTATCAAGATATAATATGCTTAGAAGAATAATATGATTGTTTGTTTTTAGATATTCCCTAAATTGAAGGCTTAATGATACCATGCTCTACTATTTCTTCTAAAACCATCATAGATGTTATTTTGTCAATATTATCTATGCTTAATAGGTATTTATAGCATTTATCATAAGCTTTTAAGTCTGGCAATAATAATTCTATAAGATAATCTACTTTACCGCTTAGTCTGTAAAATCTTATTACTTCTGGCATAGATGTTATTTTTTTAGAAAAATAATCTAACCATTCTAAGTTATGTGCTGATATTTGAAGAGTTATTATTACTCTTATGTCTAAACCTATTTTTTCTGAATTTAATACGGCTATTGTTTTTTTAATGTATCCTAATGAATATAAATTTGTAACTCGTCTCCAGCAGGGAGTTTTGCTAAGGTTTATTTTTTCACTTAGCTCTTTTGTAGATATGTTTGCATTTTCTTGTAGGCATTCTAAGATTTTTATGTCTATGTCATCTAAATTATTTTTAATCATTGTTGTTAAACTTAATATGGGAATTATTTTTTAAATAAAAGATATATAATAGAATATTATTGCTTATAAATAACTTATTTCATAAATTATTTTCTCTTTATGAATAAATATAGAATAATTTGATAATATCATCAAAATTTTCAATAAAGGTTTATAATGGCTAAGCAATTATGGTTTAGAGATACTACAGAAACAATAATAATGATAGATAGAACAGTTATGAGAGCTAGAGCAGGTATGTTAATACTTATACCTCTTTTTATCGCTTTTAGTATTTTTTATTTTAATTCATCATTAGCTACAACTTGGATAATAGATGATACTACGATAACTTCTAATATATCAGAAAAAGATACTCAAGATAGGCAAATATATACAATAAAAGCAGTGAAAAAGACTTATGATTATAGCTTAGAAACTGCCGTTTTATTGTATGCTTTTTTTGATTTTTTATGTGGGATGAGTATATGGAGTTCAAAATTCTCTCCTAGTATTTTATTTGCTAACTTTATAGCAAGAAATAAAAAACCTCAATACACTTTGTATTCTCCTAAGAGATTTGCTTGGGGGATGGGGCTTGTGTTGATTTTTATTTGTATTTTGTTTTTTAATCCTAATATAATTCCTTTTGTAGGAGAGATAATTATACCTTTAGGTGTTGCTATATCTTTACTTTCAGCTTGCTTCGTATTTATGTGGATGGAACTTGCTTTTGGTTATTGTTTTGGTTGCACTATTTATGATTGGTTGGTTAAGGTTGGTGTTTTTAAAGATGAATGTTATGCTTGTAATGATATTATTAAGTAGAGAGTAGAGGTTTATTAAAAACCTCTTTCTCATTTATTGTTTAAGGGAACCTCTATTGATTCAAATAATTTAGATAATGTTAGATTTTAGTTTTAGAGTGATTTTTATAAAATACGGTGTAGCCGTAACTACATCTATTTTATAAAAATTGCTATAAGGCTAAAATATAATATTAGCTATTTATTTTGAATTAATAGAGGTTCCCTTAAGTAATCCCACCTACCTAAAACTAAACTCCTCATAATGAATATCTTCCATTTCAATACCTTTTTCCATAAGACCTTTAATATATGTCTCTCTCATAATTTCTGCTCCACATATATACACAGAATGGTTTTTAATAGTATTGACATTATATAATTTACTAATAGCAAAATGTCCTTTTTCGTGGGAGTCCCATAGGATAAATTTTATATTTTTGTTTTTTGAAGTTATTTTTTCAATTTCATCTTTATAATTTGCTTCTTCCTCACTTCTTACACTCCAAATTAATGTAATATCAAAACTAGAATCTACTTCTTTTAAAAAGGATAAAAAAGGAGTAATGCCTATGCCTCCTGCTAGCCATAATTGTTTTTTATGTTTTGCATTTTTAAAGTTAAATACACCATAAGGTCCTTGGACTGTGGCTTTTGTGCCTTTTTTTATGGCGGTTTGTAGAGAAGCTGTGTAATCTCCTAAGGATTTAATTGTAAATCTTAATATGTCTTCTTGTGAATTGTTGCTTATGGTAAATGGATGTGCTTCGTTTTTATTAAATCCATCTATTCTTAAAAATGCAAATTGCCCTGCTTCAAATTCAAGCTGTTTAGAATCTGCTTTTAGGGTTAATTCTGTGATGTCATTTTTGAAATTTATTACATTATCTATCTTGTAAGGTAGTTTTTTATTAAACATATTAAATAAAAATGCCTTATAAAACCAAGCAGAAATTCCTACTAGAGAAGCTAATAATACATAAGTTCTTACAATTGGTAATTCCCCTGTAAGGGATGTTACATTATACGAATGAGCTATGCCTAATATATAAAATACTCCCATTAGCTTGTGGATGTTTATCCATTTATCGTATTTTAATACTCTTTTGAAAAAAGGCACGGCAGATAGTATTACACCCATAAAAATTAAAATCATCGCAAAAAAACCTATCGGGATACCTATCTTAAATTCAAGTGCTTTTGGGATTACCATAAAATGCAAAATCAAAAGAACCACAGCTATTACACCACTTCTTCTATGGATTAAATACATTTTATCTAAACCACCAAACATTTTTTCTAGCCATCTAGCTTTTGTGGACATTAAAAAATTCACAGCAAATACAGTAATGACCCAAGAAGAAAATACTTCTCCTATGACATGCTGTGCGCTGTATTTATAATCTCCAGTATATAGAGACAAATCAATAATCCAAAACCCAAAATGAATAAATGTAATTATAGGGAAATAATTTTCTTGTTTAATTCGTCTCATAATGTCCCTTTATTTAGATTTAGAACTTATATAATCAACTGCTAAGTTAATATCATCATCACTACACTCTTCGCAACCGCCTTTTGCTTTATGGTTATTTTCACCATTTAAAACAATACTTTTCATAGTTTCTAGTGAATTTTTATCAAAAAACTCACTCCAATCTGACTTATCTCCAATAGCTGGAGCTCCACTTAACCATCCTTTAAGTCCTCCACTATGGCAAGAAGCACAAGTTTTTTCAAAAACCTTCTCGCCACTTGCATAGCTTACATTCATAAAAGCAATAGTTGCTAAAAAGCAAACTACTAATATATTTTTAAAAATCATAATTATCCTTTAAGTATTTTGGGTCTAAATGAACCCATTAAAATCTCAATCAATAAAGGGATTGAGTTAGAAGCACCTATCATTTCTTCAGTAGCAAGTCTGCTAAGAAACTCTTCACTAACTACATTGGTCTCTAAACCAATAAAAGCTAATTCTCTAAGCTCTGGCATCATAGGAACTAAAAAAACAAAAGCATTAATAGCAAGAAAAGCCATCATTGCTAATTTCACCTTTAACCAATTTGGCACAACCTCATAACTATAATAAAGATACAAATCACATATAAGCTTCAACCCCATACCTGGAAGTATCAAAATATAAGCACTAAGCTCTTTATAGGTATATACATTATAAGCAGTCTGTGCATCTGGATGTCCTAAAACTGCTCCTATAATTATGTGAGAGAGTATTCCTCCCACATACATAATAGTCCCAATCTCGCCGATAAAATTCGCAAATTTTTCTTTATTCATTAGATTTATTTTTTTCTAAATGGTGATTTTATATTTGCAAATTCTTCTTTTGATATTGAGCCATCATTGTTTGTATCAGCTGATTTAAATCTTTGGCTTGTTTTGTAATCTTTCATTTCTTTTTTACTTAATTTACCATCAGTATTTACATCTTGTGCGAAAAATTCATTTTTAGATTTTTTTCTCATTTCCATATGTGATACAAATCCATCGTGGTCTAAATCACTTTCATTAAACCATTTGTCCATTTTTTCTGGAAATCTTTTTGCTATAAAGTTATCTTTTGATTCTTTCATAGATACTTTATTGTCATCATTATCATCATTTCTTTTAAATCTACTCTCTGAGATAGCAAAATATTCTGTTTTATCAACAAATCCATCTTTATCTTCATCAAATTTTGAAAACATTCTATCTGGCATATTTTTAAACTTACCAAAACAACCCACAGTCGCTATAGCACCTATAACCACTAAACCTATAATTAAACTTCTTTTTGTCATTGTTGACCCTTTATAAATAAAATACTTGTCTTATGCAAGTAAATGGAATTATATACAACCAAACTTAATACTTGCTTAAGACAAGTATAATATTAAAATTGTATAATTTCATTATGCAAAATATACAACTAGGAAAATCATTGGGGCATTTATTTCATTTTATTAATTTGAATATGAGAAAGAAGCTAGATAAGGACATAAGGGAGCTTGGTCTTACATCTTCACATCAATTTGGTGTGCTATTATTGCTAAGTAAAAGCAATCTATCGCAAAAAGAAATTTCAGATTCTACCTTAGCAGATGAGCCTTCTACTACGAGAATGCTAGAAAGAATGATAAAAAAAGAGCTTATTTCTAAGAAAAAATCAGATAAAGATAAAAGAAAACAAATAGTTTTTATAACGAATAAAGGCAAAGAGCTTTTGAAAAAAGCAATGCCTTTGGCTAATGAGGGCAATAAAAAAATTGAGAATATATTAAGTAGTGATGAATTAGAAAATCTTTTTACTATTTTAAATAAAATAAAAGATGGTATTTAAGGGAACCTCTATTAATTCAAAATAAATAGCTAATATTATATTTTAGCCTTATAGCAATTTTTATAAAATAGATGTAGCTACGGCTACACCGTATTTTATAAAAATCACTCTAAAACTAAAATCTAACATTATCTAAATTATTTGAATTAATAGAGGTTCTCTTAAGATAGCGAATTTTATAAAAATTTGATAGAATAAAAAAATGAAAAAGATTATATTTAATTTATTATTAATTATCCTTACTATGCTTATCGTAAGCTGTGGAGATGATAATAAAGCAATTACGGATTTTATACCAAAGATTGGTTCTGAAAACTTAAATACTCAAACTTCTTATAATATCTTTAATAAATCTAATATCGCAAGAAGCATTAAAGAAAAAAATCCTATAAGTAGGGGTTTTATGGTCGATGAAGAAGATAAAAAATTTGTTGTTGAAACTCTGACATATATTAAAAGTATTTTGATTATCAAAAAAGAAGAAGAGGCTACTATTAATTCATTATTAGCAAATATCAATACATCTGAGTATGCTTCAACTATAAATGATGTTTATTCTATTTTAAAAATAAACAATATCACCACAAGCTCAACAAAAGAAATGATTAAAACTTTTATGAGCAAAATATCGAAAGAGATTTATAATAAAAGACTACTTAGATTAAATAATGTAATTGACTTTAGTAAAAAAATTGATTGCACACAATCATTAAATTTATCAAATGTGTATGTATCTAGTGATGACTCTATTAATACTACATATATAGATACAATAGAAAAAGAAGCGAAAGAAAAACTAAAAAACCTAGAAAGCGAATTAAAGGCATTAGATACGGCAAATAAAAACTATGCTATAAAAAAACAATTACTAGAAAAAGATATAAAAGAAGCTAAAGAATATCTAAATGGGCTTGAAGAAAATAATAAAGCTTTTAAAGAAAGCATAAAGCTATCAATAGAAAATACTTTAAAAGAAATATATGACATAGAGCATTATGAGTGCATTACAGCAGAGCAAATTCAATATGGTAGCAGGATAAATACTAAAAAGGTAGGAGATAAATCTTTTACTACTATTGATGATAAATATAAAGATAGTTTGTATAAGGTGAGCTGGTTAGCTAAAGATAAATTAACATTTGATTTTTCTGGGGATTTGATTTTGAGATTAAATAATCATCAAATACTAGAAAGTATAAATAATCAAGAAGACTACACTAGGATAGATAGCAGAGTGATAAATGAGAAAAATAAAAAACTATATTCTATTTTTTTAAAATTTCCTAAAGATGATTTAATATCACAGACTTTTTATAATATAGACTTAGATTTAAAAACTAGGCTTCCAAAAAATCAATATATGCAAAGCTTTAGGAAGTTTGATGGAAAAACAAAAAAAGAAACATATATAACTTATTCTCATTTTACCCCTTTGGGTATCGCTATATTTAGTTGCTCTAGTGAGGGTGGGATAATTTGCAATGATGACTCTAAATTTAGCTCTAGTTATGCAAAACTTAAATCCTCTGACTCATCCCTTAGAGCAAAAGCGAAAAATAAAAGCATAAGCAAGGATGACTCTTCTAGGAATTTTTTTGAGAATATAAGTAAAGAAATGGCACAAAAAATAGGGCTTACTACTGATATGGGCATATTGAAAAGTAAAATATCTTTAACACATTCTCGTGATATGTCTAGTATTTTATCTAATATAAATGTAGAGCAAGATAATAATTTTTATTTGGATAATTTGGATTATTAATATTTACATTATGAAACTTTTTGATTAATAGAGTATGATAAGCAAATATATTAATAAGGATAAAAATGAGAAGTGATATAATAAAAAAAGGTGCTGATAAGACACCTCATAGAAGTCTGCTTCGTGCGACAGGATTACAGGATGAGGATTTTAAGAAGCCATTTATAGGGGTTGCTAATAGTTTTATAGAGATAATTCCTGGGCATTTTTTCTTAAATAAAGTGGCTGAGATTATTAAAGAAGAGATTAAAAGTAATGGTTGTGTGCCTTTTGAGTTTAATACTATAGGGGTGGATGATGGTATCGCTATGGGGCATGATGGGATGCTTTTTTCTTTGCCTTCTCGTGAGCTTATTGCTAATTCTATTGAAACTGTGATGAATGCCCATAGCTTGGATGCTATGATAGCTATTCCTAATTGTGATAAGATTGTTCCAGGTATGCTTATGGGGGCATTAAGGGTTAATGTGCCTACTGTTTTTGTTAGTGGGGGTCCTATGGAGAAAGGGTATGATAAAGATGGGAAGCCTATTGATTTGGCTACTGCTTTTGAGGCTGTGGGGAAATTTCAGATGGGTGATATTAATGAGAGTGATTTAAAAGATATAGAATGTAATGCTTGTCCTAGTGGAGGGAGTTGCTCGGGTATGTTTACTGCTAATTCTATGAATACTTTGATGGAGGCTATGGGGGTTGCTCTTACTGGTAATGGGACTATTTTAGCTTTGACTAAAGAGAGAGAAGAGCTTTATCGTCAGGCAGCTAGGAGGATTTGTGAGATAGCTAAAAATAAAGAACTTAGAAGCAAGTTAAAGTTTAAAAATGTTTTAAATGAAAAAGCTGTTCATAATGCCTTTGTGGTGGATATGGCAATGGGTGGAAGCTCTAATACTATACTTCATATGCTAGCTATCGCTAAAGAAGCTGGGGTGGATTTTCATATATCTCAAATCAATGAAATAGCTAAACAAGTAAGCCATATAGCAAAAATATCTCCATCCCTTAGCACTGTCCATATGGAAGATATAAACAAGGCAGGTGGAGTGAATGCGGTAATGAAAGAAATCTCTAAAAGAAGCGGTGTTTTGCATTTAGATAATCCTACTATTACAGATGAAAATTTAGGTGAGAGAATAAAGGATGCGAGCATAAAAGATGATAATATTATAAGACATATTGATAATGCTTATTCTCCTGTGGGAGGTCTTGCTATTTTATTTGGAAATATCGCGAAAGATGGCTCAGTGGTAAAAACTGCTGGAATATCAAAAAATATGCGACAATTCACAGGAAAAGCGGTATGTTTTAATTCTCAAAAAGAGGCAATTTCTGGGATTATGGGTAAAAAAATCCAAGCTGGAGATGTGGTGGTTCTAAGATACGAAGGACCAAAAGGAGGACCTGGAATGCAAGAAATGCTTAGCCCGACAAGCTTAATTATGGGCATGGGCTTAGGCGAGAGTGTAGCATTAATCACTGATGGAAGATTTAGTGGAGCTACTAGAGGGGCATGTATTGGGCATATATCACCTGAGGCTGCACAAGGTGGAAATATCGGATTAATTGAAGATGGTGATATTATAGAGCTTGATGTGGATAATTTTTCTTTAAATGCTAAAGTAAGTGATGATGAGTTCGCAAAAAGAGCAAAGGATTGGACTCCTATTAAAAAAGAAGTTAAATCTTCATGGTTGAAGCAATATCGGGCATTGGTCATGGATTCTTCTCATGGAGCTGTGTTAGGATTTGGGGAGTAATTGAAAGAGGTTTTAATTACGGGGTGTTCTAGTGGTATAGGCTTGCATTGTGCTATGTTTTTAAAAGAGCATAATTTTAGAGTTTTTGCTACGGCTAGAAAAAATGAAGATGTCTTAATGCTTCAAGAAAAAGGATTAGAAGCTTTTCAATTAGATTTGCAAAATAAAGATAGCATTCATAATGCTTTAAATGAAGTTTTAAAATTAACTAATGGTAAATTATATGCATTATTTAATAATGGAGCTTATGGTCAAGCAGGAGCTTTAGAGGATATTTCTACTGAAGTTTTAAAAAAAGAATTTGAAACAAATGTATTTGGGTGGCATGAGCTTCAAAATTTAGTTTTGCCTATTATGAGAAAACAAGGATATGGCAAGATAGTCCAAAATAGCTCTGTGCTAGGATTTGTAAGCTTAAAATACAGAGGTGCATATAATGCTAGTAAGTATGCTATTGAGGGTCTTAGTGATACTTTAAGGCTTGAGCTTCTTGGAAGTAATATTTTTATCTCTCTTATAGAGCCTGGTCCTATTCGTAGTCATTTTAGAAAAAATGCTTATAAATCTTTTTTAGATAATGTAGATTATGAAAATTCATTTCATAAAGATAATTATCAAAATATGATAAAAAGATTTGAAAGAAAAGGAAAAGACTTTTTTGAATTAAAAGAGATTGCAGTTTCAAAAAAAGTATTAAAAATACTTAATGCCAAAAAACCACGAGCAAGATATTATGTAACATTTCCTACTTATTTATTTGGTTTTTTAAAGAGAATACTAAGCACTTTTTGGATGGATAAAATACTTAGGTTTTTTTAGTTTAGAGGTTCCCTTAAACATGAAATAAACCATGAACACTTTTGTTTTCATTAATGCTAAGTATTACATTTGCGAAAATTTCAGAAGAAGAAAGAACTTTTATTTTAGGGCTTTTCTTAATAGGGATTGTATCAAGAACTATAATTTCATCTAAATCACTATTTTCTAAATCTTTATATGCATTGCCACTAAATACAGGGTGCACAGCAAAAACTTGGACAGATTTGGCTCCTTTAGCTTTTAAGGCACTAGCAGCTTTTACTATGGTTCCTCCTGTGTCAATCATATCATCTATTAGGATTACTTCTTTGTTGTCTACATCGCCTATGATATTCATAACCTCGCTTGAATTTGCTTTTTCTCTTCTTTTGTCTATAATTGCAATGTCTAAATTTAGATGTTTGGCGACTGATCTTGCTCTAGCTACTCCACCTACATCGGGACTTGCTATGATTGTGTTTTCTAATCCCATATCTTTTATGTAATTTAAAAATATGATAGTTCCATATAAATTATCAACGGGAATATTAAAAAACCCTTGTATTTGAGCAGCATGCAAATCCATAGTAACCACTCTAGTTGCACCTGCTACTTGTATCATATCTGCTACTAATTTGGCAGTAATGGGAACTCTTGGGAGAACTTTTCTATCTTGTCTGGCATATCCAAAATATGGTATTACTGCGGTTATGCTTTTAGCATTGCTTCTTTTTAGGCAATCACACATTATTAAAAGTTGCATTAGATGTTTATTTACAGGATTATAGGTAGATTGTATAATAAATACATCTTGTCCTCTCACACTTTCATTGACTTGGACATTAGTTTCACCATCGCTAAATTCACTAATTGTAACATCTACAAGGCTCATATCTAAATGCTTTGCCATTTTTTCGGCAAATTCGTCATTAGAACCACAAGAGATAATTTTAAAGTTTGACATTTCATTTCCATATTATGAGATAAATATCCCAAATTATATCAATAATACTTTAGGAAACCTCTAAAAGTATAAAATAAAGCAGATAATAATCTATTGATAAAAAACACTTCTAAAAACACTCCCACAAAATAACATTAAAATAAACAATATATTCCTAATATGAGGAATTTAAAAGTATTATTTACTTAAGGGAAACTCTAAAATCACTTCTGCACAGATTGTATAGCTTTAGTTAAAAAAATAATTCCCGCTCTAATAATAAGTAAAAATTTTATAACCTCTAAAATACCATATATAAAATGATAATAACTTTCAGGCAAAGGCTCATTTGATATAACCATATCAGCTCTCTCCATAAGAATAGGTAAAAGCCAGATATTTTGTATGATAAAAATGCTTATTGGTAATAGATATAAAATCCATATTTTTCTATTAGGTTTTATAAAAAACAATGAAGTAATAATTAAGGAAGATATTATCCATTCCATAATGCTTAAGGCTTTGAATATTATCTTGCCTATTCCTAGCCCTAATGCTGTCGTTATATTAGGAGCTTGAAATTTTAATGGGGCTTCCATAAAAGAAATGCTAAAAATTGAGCCTACCCATATAAAGAGACCAATGCACTTCTAATTTGCATTGGTCTCATAAAGGTTAAACTTATGATTAATACTTGTAAATATACTTGTTTTTTATCTGACATTTTATCTCCTAATTAACACACTTTGTATTTTATTGTTTTCACATTTATTTATACTAAGTCTTGCTACTGATTTCTCTATTGCTTCTAGTTCGTGAAGAATATTTTCTTTAAGATATATAATATCTCCACTTTTTAATATAAATACTTCTTTTTTGACTGTAAATTTTATTTCTCCTTGTATGCACATAAGAGTGATGGGGTATTTGCTTTTATGCTCTTTCATAATTTGCTTTTTATTAAAAGCTATGCGAACTTCTTTAGTAAGCTCATCATCCATCATTACATTAATGGACACATTTTTATCTGAAAATTGGACATCTTTTAAAAATGATATTACTTGCATATTTATTCTTTTTTTTAATTTAGAGACCAATGCACTTCTAATTTACATTGGTCTCATTTAATGAAACTTCTAATGCCATTATTATACCCTATTTTACATTGACTTAAATCAATAAATATATTGATATTGTTTTTATTAAATTTAAAAGTTGTCTTTAATTAATGATAGATTAAAATATGCTATAATATTCTAATCAAAACAAAATTTAAGGAAGTATTACAACTTGATTATTCCCAGGAAAAACCCCATAAAGATAAATAAATAATGGATATTTTAATAATATTATTCGTTATAGTGCTTAGTATCTCTTTTTTATGCTCTGTTTTAGAGTCTATATTGCTTTCAGTAACTCCTACTTATGTATCTCTTTTAAAAGATAAAAATCCATCAGCTGGTAAAAAATTAGAGTATTTAAAAAAGCATATAGATCAATCTATATCTTCAATTTTAATTTTAAATACTATAGCCAATACACTTGGAGCTACTGCTATAGGCTCACAAGCTAGTATGGTTTTTGATGGAGATAGTAATTTTATTTTTATTACTTCTGTTATTTTTACATTTTTAGTTTTATTTATTGCAGAGATTATTCCTAAAACTATAGGGGCTGTTTATTGGAAGCATTTAGCTGTTTCTGCTATTACAGTTATTAATTTTTTTATTTTTATTACATATCCTATTATTAAAGGGACATTATTTGTAACAAGAAAAATAAATAAAAAAGGCATTAAAAATACTATCACTAAAGAAGAAATAATCCATACAGCATTATTAAGTGAAGAAGTTAACTCTATGGAATCAGAGATTATTCAAAATACTCTTGATTTGAAACAAACAAAAATAAAAGATATTTTAACCCCACGATCTGTAGTTTTTGCAATAGAGCAAGATACTATTATTAAAGATTTATTATCAGATGATAAATTATATAAATTTTCAAGAATACCTGTATATAAGGATAGTATAGATAATATAGTAGGTATTGTTTTAAGTAAGACTATATTTAAAGAAGCTATCCAAAATGATATATCAACAATAAAATTAATTATGAATAAAGCTGAGCAAATAAATGAAAATCTGCCTGTTTCTAATGCTTTAAGTTTTTTTATAAAATCCAAGGCACATATGGCTGTTGTTTTAGATGGGTATGACCAGACAGAGGGTATTGTTACATTAGAAGATTGTATTGAGACTCTTTTAGGTTTAGAGATTATGGATGAATGGGATACTACTGAAGATATGAGGAAATTAGCATCTGATCAAATGAAAGAAAATAGAAAATCTAAAGGATAATTTATGAATAAAGATAATTATAGAATAGAAAAAGATACTATGGGTGAAATTAAAGTTGATAATTCTAAGTATTGGGGAGCTCAAACTCAAAGAAGTTTAGAGAATTTTAAAATATCTACTGAAACTATGCCTGATGAGATTATTAAGGCTTTTGCATATCTTAAAAAAGCTTGTGTAATGGTTAATTATGATTTAAAAAAAATTGATAAGATAAAATCAGATGCTATTATAAAAGCTTGTGATGATATTTTAGATGATAAATTAGAAGGGAACTTTCCTTTAGTTGTGTGGCAGACAGGAAGTGGAACACAATCTAATATGAATATGAATGAAGTAATTGCAAATAGAGCTAGTGAGATTTTAGGAGATGATTTTAGAATTAAAAAGACAATTCATCCTAATGATGATGTAAATCTAGGACAAAGCTCAAATGACACATACCCAACGGCAATGAGAATATCTACTATTTTAGAAATAGAAAAAAAGATATTTCCATCATTAAATAAATTAAAAGATACATTAGAAAAAAAATCAAAAGAATTTGAAAATATAATAAAAATAGGAAGAACTCATCTTCAAGATGCCACTCCATTATCTTTAGGACAAGAGTTTTCAGGATATTTTGCAATGCTAAAGTCCTCTTTATCTCAAATCAAAGAAGCCTCATTGCATAATACTAATTTAGCGATAGGTGCTACAGCTGTGGGAACAGGGATAAATTCTCATCCAGATTTTTCTCCAATGGTTTCAGATGTGCTAAATAAAATATGCCCTAATGAGGAATTTACTTTCAAATCTCAAGAAAATAAATTCCATGCTTTAACTTCTCATGATAGTGAAGTAGTGCTAAGTGGTGCATTAAAAGGTTTGGCAAGTAATATGATGAAAATAGCAAATGATATAAGATGGCTTGCTTCAGGACCTAGATGTGGTATAGGAGAGCTTGAAATACCTGCAAATGAGCCAGGCTCATCCATAATGCCAGGAAAAGTAAATCCAACTCAAAGTGAAGCCGTAACTATGGTAGCTGTGCAAGTAATGGGAAATGATACAGCCATAGGAATAGCTTCAAGTCAGGGTAATTTTGAGTTAAATGTATTTAAGCCTGTCATAGCATATAATTTATTACAATCCATAAGATTGCTTGGAGATTCTATGCTTAGTTTTGATGAACATTGTGCTAGTGGGATTAAAGCAAATAAAGAAGCTTTAAATAAAAATCTTGAAAATTCATTAATGCTAGTAACGGCATTAAATCCTCATATAGGATATGATAATTCAGCTAAAATAGCTAAAACAGCTCATAAAAATAATACTAGTTTAAAAGAAGAAGTTATCAAGTCAGGGCTTTTAAGCGAGGAAGAATTTGATAAATATGTCAATCCTAAAGATATGATTTTTCCTCATTCAAATTGAAAAAAGATATAAAGCTATATATAGATAATCTACCTCCTAAAAGAGCCGAAGCTATTATCAAGCTAAGGCAAATTATAATACAAAATATTCCAGAAGGGTTTGAAGAAACTATGAATTACAATCTTCCTTCTTTTGTGGTTCCTCATTCCATTTATCCATCTGGGTATCATTGTGATAATAAACTCCCACTACCTTTTATTAGTATAGCTTCACAAAAACATTTTATATCATTGTATCATATGGGCATTTATAGTGATATAAGTTTATTAGAGTGGTTTAAAACTGAATATGCAAAAGTAGTTGACACTAAATTAGATATGGGAAAATCATGCATAAGATTTAAAAATATAAATAAAATTCCTTTTGATTTAGTGGGAAAGTTAGCTACAAAAATGACGGCTAAAAAATGGATTAGTATTTACGAGAAAGAAAGACAAAAGCAATCTCAAAGTTAATTATTAAGTAATATTTTCTTTGTAATCCCTTATATTTAGGGTGTTTTTGTTATTCTAAAGCTAGACCCCTAAATAAGGTTATAAGTTTTATTTTATCTATTTTTATGTTTTTTTTAAGCTAAAAAATGACTTTTTATAGAAATAAATATTACAAATAAGTGTCAATATTAGGGGGTAAAAATTTTTATTTATGTTTTTTTTAAAATTAATAATTATAAAAAGTGTTGATTGATAGAATACTCCTAAATTTCATATATGGATATTAAATGACTCAAAGTTTTATTAGAATTACTAAAAGAGATGGCACTTTTCAGCCTCTTGATATTAGTAAAATACAAGAATTTACTTCTTTGTCCGTGCAAGGCTTAAAAAATATAAATCAAAGTGAGCTAGAAGTAGATGCTAGAATAAAATTCTATGATAAAATGACTACTAGCGAAATTCAAGAAGCATTAATTAAAACAGCGGTCGATAAGATAGACATAGATAGACCTGATTGGACTTTTGTTGCTGCTAGATTATTTTTATATGATTTATACCATAAAGTAAATTCACAAAATTTTTATCCGAGTTTATCTCATTACCTAGATATATGTGAAAAAGAAGGCAGAATATTAAAATCTTTAAGAAATGGCTATGACTTAGATGAGCTTAGTGGATACATCAAGCAAGAGAGAGATTTACAATTTACTTATCTAGGAATTAAAACTCTTTATGATAGGTATTTAATAAAAAATAGAGGTGGTGAGCCTATAGAGTTGCCTCAGCATATGTTTATGGCTATTGCTATGTTTTTAGCTCAAAATGAAACCAATAAAATGGAAATGGCTAAAAAGTTTTATGATTTAATGTCTAAATTTGAAGTAATGCCAGGAACTCCTACTATATCAAATGCTAGAACACCAAGACATCAATTATCATCTTGTTATATAGGTAGCACACCTGATAATATCGAAGGTATTTTTGATTCTTATAAAGAAATGGCATTGCTTAGTAAATATGGCGGTGGAATAGGTTGGGATTATTCTAAGCTAAGAGGAATGGGAAGCTTTATAGATAATCATAAAAATGCAGCTAGTGGTTCTATTCCATTTTTAAGAATTACAAATGATGTGGCATTAGCTGTTGATCAATTAGGCACAAGAAAAGGTGCTATCGCTGTATATATGGAGCCATGGCATGTGGATGTGGAGCTATTTTTAGAGCTCAAAAAAAATACAGGTGCAGAGGCTTTAAGAACTCATGATTTATTTCCTGCTTTATGGATAAATGATTTATTTATGAAGAGAGTTAGAAATAATGAAAATTGGAGCCTATTTGACCCATTTAGAGCTCCTAATCTTACAGAGCTTCATGGTGAAGAATTTGAAAAAGTTTATGAAGAATATGAGAAAAATCCTTTAATAAAAAGAGTAAATATAAATGCTAAAGAATTATGGAAAAAAATCCTAATAAGCTACCATGACACAGGAAGCCCATTTCTTACATTTAAAGATACAGCAAATAGAGCTAACCCTAATAGCCATAAAGGGATTATTAGAAGCTCTAATTTATGCACAGAGATATTTCAAAATACAAGCCCTGATTATTATAGAGTAAAAGTTATTTTTGATGATGCCACAGAAGCATTTTATGAAGAAGAAGCAATGGTTCTTAATGATGATGGCGAAAATAAAAGAGCTAAAAAAATATCATCTTTAGATACAATAAATAATAAAAAAGTTTTTTGTGTAGAAAAAGTCCCAACTGAGGGAGATACAGCTGTATGTAATCTAGCTAGTGTTAATGTTTCAAAAGTTCATACTAAAGAAGATATAGAAAGAGTAGTTCCTATCGCTATAAGAATGCTAGATAATGTAATTGATTTGAATTTTTATCCTAAAGCTAAAGTAAAACGAACTAATTTAAAATCAAGATCTATTGGCTTAGGTGTGATGGGTGAAGCTGAAATGTTAGCAAATAAAAAAATACATTGGGGAAGTGATAAGCATTTTAATACCATTGATGAATTAATGGAGACTATTAGCTATAATGCTATTAATTCATCTTGTGAATTAGCTAAAGAAAAAGGCTCTTACAGAGATTTTGAAGGCTCTAAATGGTCGCAAGGTATATTTCCTAAAGATATGGCGAATGATAAAGTTAAAGAGCTTACAAATAGAGATGAAGTTTATGATTGGGATAAATTAAGAGAAAAAGTCCAATCACAAGGTATGAGAAATGGCTATTTAATGGCGATAGCTCCTACAAGCTCTATATCTATTTTAACAGGGACAACTCAAACTATCGAGCCTGTATATAAACATAAATGGTTTGAAGAAAATTTAAGTGGTTTTATACCTACAACAGCTCCTCATATTAGTGTTGAAAATTATCCATATTATGACCAAGCTTATAAAATAGAACAAACAGACTTAATAAAAGCAGGAGCGATAAGAGCAAAATGGCTTGACCAAGGGCAAAGCTTAAATATATTTATAAATGAAGAAAAGGCAACAGGAAGAAACTTAAATGCTATATATACATTAGCATGGGAATTAGGACTAAAATCAACTTATTATCTAAGAAGTGAAAGTGCAAAAAATTCTTCAGATGTAGATATAATGAATAGAGATGATGAATGCACGGTTTGTCAATAATAGCTACTATTAATTAATGACTTTCTCAAATATACTACTAAAACTACAAGAATATTGGGCATTACAAGGCTGTAATATATTACAGCCTTATGATATACCAAGTGGAGCAGGGACATTTCATCCATCAACTATGCTTAAAAGCCTTGATAAAGATGATTATTCTTGTGCTTATGTAGCACCTAGTAGAAGACCAACAGATGGGCGATATGGCAAAAATCCTAATAGGCTAGGAAGCTATTATCAATTTCAAGTAATTATAAAACCAAGCATAGATAATATCCAAGAGCTATATTTAAAAAGCTTAGAATATCTAGGATTAAATATCCAAGAAAATGATATAAGATTTGTAGAGGATAATTGGGAATCTCCTACCTTAGGAGCATGGGGTTTAGGATGGGAAGTATGGCTTAATGGAATGGAAGTAACTCAATTTACATATTTCCAGCAAGTAGGTGGAATAGCATGCGAAAATGTATCTGTAGAAATAACCTATGGCACAGAAAGATTAGCTATGTATTTGCAAAATGTAGATTCTATATTTGATATAGTATGGAATAAAACAAAAGATAAAACTAGCACTTATAAGGACATTCATTTAATATCTGAGCGAGAATTTTCAAAGTATAATTTTGAGATAGCAAATGTAGAAAAATTATTTCAGCATTTTGAAGATGCTAAAAATGAATGTCTGTATATTTTAGATAATAATCTTCCTTTACCTGCTTATGATCAAATTCTTTTTGCTTCTTATTTATTTAATATATTAGATGCAAGAAAAGCAATTTCCGTTACTCAAAGGCAAAACTATATCCTTCAAATTAGAGATTTATCTAGTAAATGTGCTAGTCTTTATAAATCTTTAGAGGATGAGAGAATTGAAATTATTAACGGAAATCTTTAAAAACACCCTCACTATTTATAAAACTTAAGGGAACCTCTATTAATTCAAATAATTTAGATAATGTTAGATTTTCGTCTTATAGTGATTTTTATAAAATGCGGTATAGCCGTAGCTATATCCATTTTATAAAAATTGCTATAAGGCTAAAATATAATATTATCTATTTATTTTGAATTAATAGAGGTTCCCTTAAGTATCAGGTAATAAAAAATTAACTTTCCCTCAATTTTCAGAAAACATCTTAAATCTTAACTTAACAAGATAGGTGAGACTAAACTCTAATATCTTATTCGGACATGGGACTTTAGTCCCATCTTTAAAAGATACAAAAAACTATCCTTTAACTTTCAAAGACAACAAAAACCTATCTAAAATAATATAAGCAGATAAAGAATCTATCCTCCCATCCTTTTTATGCTTAAAAATACCTTTACTTAATTCCTTAGCCTCAAAAGAAGAAAAATCTTCATTTTGCCATCTTATCTCACCTTTAAAGTCTAAAAGAGATATAAAATGTTTTATTCTTTTTTGCATATTATTTTTATCTTCATCGAGAGGTAAGCCTACCACTAGTAGATTTATATTATATTCATTTAGTGATTTTAGCACATCCAAGGAAGCTTGATCTCTATTTTTTCTTATGATTGGTTCTATGGGAATGAGGATATTTTCTAAATAGATTGCTAAGCCTATTCTTTTTAGACCTACATCTATGCTAGCTATGTTTTGTTTAGTCTGTTTATACAGTTACATTAAACCTTCTGTAGTTATCTACTGGAACAGGCTCTTTCATTATACCTTTTGCATCCATTACTTCTTTTATATTTGATACCATTTCATTTACATATACATTTACATTTTTAGCTTTTTTGGAAAAGTTATCTATATTTAAAGTATTTTCTATTTGGTTTAAAAGCTGTGTGTCAGTATTTCCAAAGATAGCTTTTTTGATATTTTGTGCATTTAAGTGACTTTTATCGTAAAGCTTTTGCTTGATTTCTGTATTAGTAGGTTTTGCTTGAGGAGAGTTTTTAATATCATCGACTAAAACTTTTTGACCTGATTTTACAACTTCTATATTAGAAGTTGATTGAGGGTCATTTAGGGCATTAGGATGTTTTGATAAAGCATTTTTATTGTATGCAGATGCAACATTTTGTGTATTATAAGCGGACTGAATACTCAAATCAAAACCTCCTTTAGAAATATTAAACGAATTATAATATTTTTTTACTTAAACAAAGTTTAAGGGAACCTCTAAAAATACAAAATAAATAGATAATATCATATTTTCACTTTATGATAATTTAAAAATATTAGATGTAGCTACGGCTACACCGTAATATTTTAAAATCACCATAAAGCAAAAATCTGACACTATCTAAATTATTTGTATTTTTAGAGGTTCCCTTAAGGGAACGGTGTATCTTAAATGTCTAGTCCTTGAATAAAAAAGTATTTTAAGAAATCTTTTTCGTAAAAAAATTAAAATATGGGGATATTAAATGAAAACAATATTATTTGTTATAGTTGGGATGTTATTAGTAGGATGTGGTAGCTCTGGAAACAATAATGGTTCTGGAAATACTGGTGGTGAAGCTTCAATAAAAAAGGACAAAGAGCAAGCAACAGACAATACTAATAAAACCTCTTATGAGACAGTTCAATATAAAGCTACGATAAAAACTATATGGACAGCAGAAAACTTTGCTACAAATTTTCCAAGTGGGAGACATTTTTCTCAAGTCATAGGGATGACACATAATGAAAATATCAAATTATTTAATGTCGGCTCTAAAGCAACTAATGGTATTAAAGAAATGGCAGAAACAGGAAAAACTACCATAACAACAAATGAAATTAAAAACTATGTTTCTAATAAAAATGCAGGACTTGTCATAAAAGGCTCTTCACTTTCTTCAAGTGTCGATACCGTAAGTTTTAATTTTAATATTAGCTCTAATCATAGCTTAATATCTATAGTAAGTATGATAGCTCCTAGCCCAGATTGGTTTATAGGGATAAATTCTTTAAATTTGATGGAAGATGGGGAATGGATAAAAGAAAAAATAATAGATTTAAAAGTCTATGATTCTGGAACTGATAACGGAAATATATTTACTTCATCAAATGAAGCAACAACCCCACAAGAAAACATTACTAGATTAAGCACTTCTTCTAGTGATACTGATTTTCAAGATGGAAAACATAGAAGCTCTAATAACTTTAGGGAACCTCTATTAATTCAAATAATTTAGATAATGTTAGATTTTAGTTTTAGAGTGATTTTTAGAAAATACGGTGTAGCCGTAGCTACATCTATTTTATAAAAATTGCTATAAGGCTAAAATATAATATTAGCTATTTATTTTGAATTAATAGAGGTTCCCTTTAACCACATATAAAAACATCTATGTTAGTGGCTCAATTTTTAATAAATAAATTTATCATTAGACTTCTTGCAAAACCCATCAAATTGGATATATGAGTTATAGGGAACCTCTATTAATGCAAAATAAATAGCTAATATTATATTTTAGCCTTATAGCAATTTTTATAAAATAGATGTAGCTACGGCTACACCGTATTTTATAAAAATCACTCTAAGACTAAAATCTAACATTATCTAAATTATTTGAATTAATAGAGGTTCCCTTTAATGATAATTTATGCTTGGTGTCTATAAGAGTTTTTCTACTGTTAAATGGGAAAACAGTATGTTTGAGTAAGCTTTTTAGCTTTCCCTCTAAGAAGTCCCTCTCTAAAGTTAATTCACCTACTTTTTTAGCCATAGAGTCTTTATCTCTTTTTAGAACTTCTATTGTTTCTTTATATTCTCGGACTACTACACTTTTATCAAATGCTAGGCTCATATTGTCTAAGAATTGTTTTTTCCAATCTCTTAGGCTTTTTGGTAATATTTCATACTTACTAGCTATCTCATTTAATGTTTGTTCACATTCTAAAACTTCTAATACTAGTTTAGATTTGAAATCTGCTGTGTACTTTTTTCTTTTTGTGCTCATTGTTTTTGTCTCCATTTTTTATGTTTTATTTTATCATTTTGGAATAAGGAAATTCTTATTTTTGGTTACAATTATGAGGGACATTATAGGCTATACCGCATTTTATAAAAATCACTATAAGACGAAAATCTAACATTATCTAAATTATTTGGATTAATAGAGGTTCCCATAAAAAGGATTAATATGTCATGTGATTTATGCAATAGCGAAGAGGAATTATCAGAATATGTGGTAGCCCCAAAAGAAGATACAATTACAATCTGCAAGCATTGTGCAAATAATATAAAAAATCCAAAAGAGAATGAAAATCATTGGAAATGCTTAAATGACAGTATGTGGAGCGATTCTCCCGCTGTGCAAGTAGTAGTATTTAGATTACTCTCTCACTTGGGTGAGCAAGATAAATTAGATATGATGTATTTAGAAGATGAAACAAAAGTATGGGCTAAAGAGGATTTAAGGACATCAAATAAAGAGCCTGTGAGAGATTCTAATGGCACAATTTTATCAGAGGGTGATTCTGTAAGTATCATTAAAGATTTACCTGTTAAAGGAGCAGGATTTACTGCCAAACAAGGAACCACAGTAAAAAATATCCGTATGGTGCCAGATGATAATACACATATTCAAGGTCGTGTAAATGGGACTATTATATTTATTGTTTCTGCATTTTTGAAAAAATTATAAAACTTACTAAAAGAGACCAATGCAAATTAGAATCACCCTATCTTATGCACTTCTAATTTGCATTGGTCTCTAAAACAACAATTTCATCAATTCTTTCCCCGTAATTTTTTCACTAGAGTCCCCTTTATATATCCCCTCTTGTAAAGATAGTTTTTTCTTTTGTAATTCTAATATCTTCTCTTCTATACTATTTTCTACAATAAGCTTATAAACAAATACTGCCTTATTTTGTCCTATTCTATGAGCTCTATCTGTAGCTTGATTTTCTACAGCAGGGTTCCACCATGGGTCGTAGTGGATGACTGTGTCGGCTTGGGTTAGGTTTAGTCCCACTCCTCCTGCTTTTAGGCTTATTAAGAATATTTGGACATCTCCATTGGTGAATTTATTAATTACCTCTTCTCTTTTTCTTGTTGAACCTGTTAGCTTTGTGTAGCTGATATTTTTATTTATTAATTCTTTTTCTATTATTGATAGCATTGAAGTGAATTGTGAAAATACTAATATTTTTTTATCTTCTTGTAATAGCTCATCTATTAAATCTAAGAATAATGCTAATTTAGCAGATTCATTGACTTTTTTTGCTTCAGATATTTTTACTAATTTAGGATCACAGCATACTTGTCTTAGCTTTAATAAGGCATCTAATATGGTTATATGAGATTTTGCTAAGCCTTTAGTTTTGACTATGTCTCTAACTTTCTTTTCCATAGTAATTCTTATGCTCTCATATAATTTTGCTTGTTTTTTATCAAATTGAGTGTATTTTATTATCTCTGATTTTGCTGGTAGCTCTAATAAGACATCTTCTTTTTTTCTTCTAATCATAAATGGCTTTATTTTAGCATTTAGCATTTCTTGTTTTTTAATATTGCCTTCTTTTTCTATTGGGTTTTGATATAACTCCTTAAATCCTTTTAAGCTTTTTAGAAATCCTGGCATTAAAAAGCTAAATATAGACCAAAGCTCTCCTAGGTGATTTTCGATAGGTGTGCCACTAAGAGCTAATTTATGTTCACTTTTAATAGTCTTAATAGATTGGGACATTTTAGTTTGTGGGTTTTTAATTTTCTGAGCTTCATCTAAAATAATATAACTAAATTTATGCTCATTAAATCTATCTATATCTCGCACTACCAAAGAATAAGAAGTAATAATTAAATCATTTTTATTAATTTTATCAAACTCTTTAAACCGTTCTAATCCCCCATATAAAGATAGAACTTTGAGTTTAGGAGTAAATTTAGCTATTTCATTTTTCCAATTAGCCACCAAAGAAGTAGGCACTACAATTAAGCTAGGTTTTTTTAATAGCTTTTGCTCTTTTAATCGCAATAAATGTGCTAAAACTTGGACTGTCTTACCTAGTCCCATATCATCTGCTAAAATACCAGAAAATCTAAACTCATATAAAAAATTAAGCCAATTAATTCCTTCTTTTTGATAATCTCTTAAAGTTAGTTGCAAATTCTTTGGAGGCTCTATTTTCTCAATTTTTTCAAAATCATTCAGTTTTTTAGAAAGCTCTAAAATCTCCTTAGAGCCTTTCCATACAATACTATCATCGATATTTCCTAAAAGATGAGACTCAAAAGAAGATACTCTTATTTCCCCACTATCGTTTTTATCATCATAAAGCTCAAAGATAATATTTAAAATAGGCCTTAATGAGCTTGATTTAATCCTAGCAAAGTGATTAGGTTTAACCTCGACATTTACATACTCTTCTAATTCATCAAAATCATCATACTCTTGTAAAAGATTACTAATTAATGGAGCTAAAGACACACTTTGACCTGCGAAATCTATATTAAAAGACAAAGAAAACCAATCATTACTATCTTCACTTTCAACAACCACAAGAGCATCATCTTCAAATGTTAAATTAAAACTATCATCAAAAATTACATCAAAACCATCTAGCTTTAATTTGTCCAAGCCATCTTCTAAAAACTTATGCCAAAAATCTAATTGTTTTTGTTTATTAGAAATATTGCCTAAATGAAAATATAAATATGTAGCTTCTTTAGCGGAACTAAAGCCTAAATCTTCTAGTTTATTTTTAGCTTTATTTTCAAATTCTAAATCTCTAATAATTTCAATTTGTTGATTATCTTCAAAAATAATAGTTTTATCATTTTGAGGGTAGTAATTACTAAGCACATTTTTATATACAAAATCTAATTGAATTATATTTCTATTCATTTTATTTGATAACATTAAAGACGGTATAGGCTTTTGTTTGATACTTGAAACTTCAAATCCTAAAGGAGGAGATATATCAATAGCATCTAATTTTCCTAAAAGAGCTTGATACATTTTAGACATTTGATAAGTCTCTATTTCAGGTGTATTTGTGAGTTTGCGGAGCATGTCTTCATTAATATTACTATTTATTTTATGGACTTCCTTTTTCTTTGGATTGATGATAAATAATGGTTTTGTAAGCACGATATGAGATGTTTTATCAATATCCATTTGTATTTGATATTTGTTTACTGTAGTAGATTTCCATGATAATTTAATATTTTGTAATTCTTGTGAATATGTAAGGGGGCTTTGATTATTTTTATAAAAAGCACGATTTGTTTCAAGTATAGCCATTAAGATATTAGCACCGAGCTTACCTTCTAATTTAATTTCATTAGCATAACGAGCATAAACATATAGAGGGTTGCTGTAAGCAACTTTAAGCATATCAAGTATTTCTAAATCTTCTTCGTTTAATATATCACTATAAGAATTATGATGTAATAATCTATCCATAGATACTTTCTTGCCGTGAGAGATTTCTCCATTTTGAAGAAAAGAAACTCTATAGCATTTGACATCACTATATGCATGGCTATCTTTATTGTATAAGCGATAAATCATCATAGAATTACTTGATACATTTTTCACATTATCATTTTCAAATTCATTAATCCAAGAATCAAATGAGTTTTCATCATATACAACCATAGCATTCTTAGAACTATTCGCATAAAGCAAACAAGAAGCTACAACATGCTTGCAATTATGCTTTATAGGACAGCTACAAACCCCAATAATAATTACTCTATCATTAAATTGCACAATAGAAATATCTTGCTCATACATAAAGCTACCTTGCACATTACTTTTTATTTTCACACTAATATCCGAACCTTCTTCTATATCGAATATATCGATATTAGCACTATCATTATAATACCTAAGTCCTCTTGCGTAATAGTTTTTATTTTTAATTGCATTTTTAATCTGTGTATTATTTAGGGTCATTTTTTTCTTTCATTAATTTAGCTATTTCAATGCTTCTTTGCTCTAATCCTTGCTCCATCCCATTGCCTTCCCATCTTCTTTAGTTTTTCTCAAAGCTAATTTCTCAATAGAAATAAACTCAACTCTTTTATGTTGTTGATATATTTGTATATCTGATTTTAGCCCTACTAGAGACCAATGCAAATTAGAACCACCTAATCTAGGGAGCTATAAGACATCATAAAGCAATTTTTTTGTTAAAAACATAGCTTTTGCTATGATTTGAACAAAAAAATCACTTTCTAATATCTTCTATCACCCTATCTTAGGCACTTCTAATTTGCATTGGTCTCTACTAAAATTCTTGAATCAAACTTTGACATATTATCTATAATGCTTTTTAGCCCACTTAATCTTGTAACCAATAAGAAAATCTAAATGGCTTATATTGTTATCTTCTTGTAGATTACGGTTTATTTTTTCAGATAATGTATTTCTATTATTTTGATTTGTGAAAAATTTTGAATTCATATTGTTTTTTTGTTTCTTTTTAGGCGCAATTATATCATTATAAAATTTAGTTTTAGAGTTATATAATATCACTTTTAATTCAATCCTAATTAAATTATTTGTATTATTAGAGGCTCCCTTAAGAAAAAGAAAGTAAAATACCCACATTAGTAAAATTATCAAATCGGCTCTCATTAAATACATAATTTAAGGGATTGGCTTTGGTGATTTAATAATAGATTTATTATTAATTAGAAATTTGTAGAATTATTTATTTTTTAGATGAATATAGTCATTATTTATATAATATGATGGTTATTACAGTAGAGGTGTGCAAATAAAATACATCTCATCTTATGTATATATTCAAGTTTTTAAAATCTTTCTTAATTAAATTACACAAAAAAATTAAAATAAATAGGAAAACTATGCAACCAAAAGACTATAGAAAAATAGATTTAGAGCTTACAGCAAAGCTTAAGCAATTCGTAGAAGATAATAATAAGATACATATTGATAGATTAAACCCTCATTATAAACTTGATTTAGAAACTGACAAAAAAGTAAGGATTATTCCTCTTGGTGGATTAGGTGAGATTGGTGGGAATATTACTGTTTTTGAAACTGATGATCAAGCTATTGTAGTAGATGTAGGGATGAGCTTTCCTGATGAGACTATGCCTGGTGTGGATATATTAATACCTGATTTTTCTTATATTAGAAGTATTAAAGATAAGATTATTGCTGTTGTTATTACTCATGCTCATGAGGATCATATAGGTGCTATGCCTTTTCTTTATAAAGAAATGCAATTTCCTGTATATGGGACTTCTTTAGCTCTTCAGATGATAGCTAGTAAATTTCACGAGCATAGGCTACAGCAACATTATCATCTTTTAAATCCTATAAAAAAAAGAGAAATAGTTAAAATAGGACCATTTGATATAGAATGGATGCATATCACACATTCTATTATTGATTGCTCATCTCTTGCTATTACTACCCAAGCAGGGACTATCATACATACTGGGGATTTTAAGATTGACCATACTCCTATTGATGCTTTTCCTACTGATATACATAGATTTGCTCATTATGGGGAAAAAGGGCTTATGCTTTTAATGAGTGATAGCACGAACTCTTATAATGCTCTTCCTACAAAAAGTGAAATGGTTGTTGGTAAGACATTTGATAAGATTTTTGCTGAATCTAAAGGAAGAATTATTATGTCAACTTTTTCTTCAAATACTCATAGAATTTACCAAGCGATACAAAGAGCCATCACTTATAAAAGAAAGCTTTGTGTAATTGGAAGATCAATGGAGAAAAACTTAGATATAGCTATGAAATTAGGATATGTAAAGGTTCCTCAATCAATGATAATAAAAGCAGATGAGCTTGATAAGTATGCAGATAATGAGCTATTAGTAGTAACTACAGGTTCTCAAGGAGAGCCTATGAGTGCATTATTTAGAATGGCTACTGATGAGCATAGACAAATCAAATTAAAACCAACTGATGAAGTGGTAATCTCTGCTAAAGCGATACCTGGAAATGAGGCTAGTGTATCTTCTGTAATTAATCATATATTAAAAGCGGGTGCTAGAGTGATTTATCAAGATTATGCGGATATTCATGTGAGTGGTCATGCTTCTGCTGAAGAGCAAAAATTAATGCTTAGATTATGTAAGCCTAAATTTTTTATGCCAATTCATGGTGAGTATAATCATATCACAAGACATAAGAAAACAGGTATAGAATGTGGGGTATTAGAGAAAAATACTTATCTTATGACTGATGGAGAAATTATAGAAGTTTGTCCTAAATACATTAAAAAAGTAGGCACAGTTCGTTCAGGAAAGTCATTTGTTAATAATAATACAAATACTATAATTGATTCAAATGTAGTGAATGATAGAAGCTCTATCGCTGATAATGGGATAATGGGAATTTCTATTGTGCTTGATAAAAACTCTCTAAAAATGCTTTCAAGAGTTAAAATAAACTCAAGAGGTGTTATTAATAATACAGATTTTAGAGCTATAAGTGGAGAAATTGAATTTGTAGTTAAAAATACTCTAAATGGCAAGAAAGATGGCAAAAACTCCAAATCTTTAGAGCAAGAATTGAGACAAGTTATTAAAAGAATTATCGTTAAAAAGTATAAGAAATACCCTATTATCGATATTTCAGTGTTTTATGTTTAATAAAACTTTAATGTTCCTTTAAGCCTAGATTAATTTAATTGCTATACCATTACATCGGAATAAAAATTTTTAATTATTCCGAGATTAAAAAAAAGAAAAGGTTTTATTGTATGAAGAAGATTTTATTTTCGTTAAGTTTGATGGTTGCTACTGCAACTGCTGTTTTAGGTGCTGACTGGAGTTTTAATGGTATGTTTAAAGACATGAAAGATACTGTTACTGATGTAAGTGATGATATGAGAGATAGCACTAAGTCTATTTCTAAAGATTCAACTGAGCATTCTAAAAGTGCTGAAAGAACAACTTCAAATGTTTCTAGAGATTTAAAAGATAGCGAAATAGCTACTTCAAAAGATGCTAGATTAACTGGAACTAATATGAGTGATAATGCTAGAATTTCACTAATTCAGTTAAGTAAAGATGCTAGAGTTGCATTAGAAAAAACTGTTAAAGATGCTTTAGAAGCTTCAAAAACAGCTTCTGGTGATGCAAAAGATACATTTATCAAAATAGCTCAAGAAGCTCAAGATGCGATAAATGATATTGATGATAAAGTAAAATAACTTTTTCATTTTTATGTATACGATAGCAAACTACATTTATTTGTAGTTTGTGTCGATATACGATGATGCATTCAATTTCTAATCTCGAATAATCCACAAAAATTAACAATAAATAAAATCATTGTCATTATAATGACAATGACTTTATCGTAAACTCTCTACTTTTATCAAATACACTAAAGGGAACCTCTAAAAATACAAAATAAATAGATAATATCATATTTTCACTTTATGAGACCAATGCAAATTAGAACCACCTAATCTAGGTAGCTACAAGACATCATAAAGCAATTATTTTGTTAAAAACATAGCTTTTGCTATGATTTGAACAAAATAATCACTTCCTAATGCCTTCTATCGACCTATCTTAGGCACTTCTAATTTGCATTGGTCTCTTTATGATAATTTAAAAATATTAGGTGTAGATACGGCTACACCGTAATATTTTAAAATCACCATAAAGCAAAAATCTGACACTATCTAAATTATTTGTATTTTTTAGAGGTTCCCTAAAAAATAAACACTTAATAGTGTTAACTTTAAATCTCAATATAAGCTCAAATTAACTTTACTTCATTATAATCTCAAACGAAATAATAATTTATAATTATTTCTAAATTTAAAAAAGGTTTTATTAATATGAAAAATATTTTATTGTCGTTACTTTTAATGGTTGCGAGTGCAACTTCTGTATTTGGTGCTGATTGGAGCATGAATAATATGTTTAAAGATATGAAAGAGGCTGTAACTGATGTAAGTGATGATATGAGAGATAGTGTTAAAACTATGTCAAATACTTCGGTAGAGCATTCTAGAAGTGGTGAAAGAACAACTACTAATGTTTCTAGAGATTTCAAAGATGCTGAAATATCTACTTCTAAAGATGCTAGATTAACTGGAACTAATATGAGTGATAATGCAAGAGATTCATTAGTTCAATTAAGTAAAGATGCTAGAGCTGCATTAGAAAAAACAGTTAAAGAAGCTTTAGAAGCTTCAAAAACTGCTACTGGTGATACGAGAGATGCATTTATAGATATTGCTAGAAATGCTCGTGAAGCTATAGATGATATTGATGACAAGAAGAAAAAATAATTCTTATTAATTTAATACAAGCTACAAAGTAGCTTGTATTATAGAAAAGCTATAAGAATAGATTATCTATTTTTATAAGTTTTCTATATAAATAAAAAAGGCTTCACTATCAAAAAAACAATTATATTATTTTTATTTTTTACTTTATCTCTATCTAATTTTTTAAATGCTAAAACGATAAAGTTTGTAGGAAATATAGTTTCTAATGGACAAAAAATGATAGGGACTAAATATATGGGTTATGTGTCTAAAGTCTATGTGGATATTGGAGATAGAGTTGAAAGAGAAGATGATTTATATGAAATAGAATCATCTGAATTTGACTTAATAAGAATACAATCAGAGCTAATGGCAGACCAAGCAAAGCTTGTTGTTGAGTATTGGAAAAATAGAGTAAATAGGCTTGATAAGAAAAGAAAAAGAGTCCAGAAAATGAAAATGGGAGATTTTCAATTTGATTTAATGGATATGGAAAGCCAAGCAGATAATGCATTAGTTATGCTAGAAGCTGCAAAAATAGCTGTGAAAAATGCTGTAGAAAAAACAAAAGAAATAATGTCAGTTTTTAATCATCTAAAAATGAAAGCTCCATCAGATGGTATCGTAGTAGAGCGAAATATAAAAGTAGGCGATATGGTAATGCCTGGAATGCTTGCTATATTAATAGTAGATACTGAAGATGTATATGTGGATATTTCTATTGCTGAGAGTTTATTAAAATACTTTTATGTTGGTAAAATAGCAAAAATAAAACTTCGCTCATTAGATAAGACTTTAAGTGGAAAAGTAAAATCAATAGTCCCAAGCTCTAATTTCGTAACACATAAAATAAAAGTAAGACTTTCAATCAACGAAAAACACCCAAGAATTTTACCAGGAATGTATAGTGAAGTATTTATGGAAATACCACTTAAAAAAAGCGATAAACTACTACAAGGAATGGAAAAATGATAAAAAATAACTTCATATCTGGAGCTATTATCTTATGCTTATTAGGTGGGTTAATCTTTTTTGCACAAAAGACATATGATAATGCCATCATATATGAAAAAGCCTACACTAAAACAGTCGATAAAGATGATAATCTTGCTTCTAATATCATTAGTAGTTTGTTCCCATCTAGTGAATCAGACAATAAATCTGAAAAAAGTGCTAAACTAAAAAAATTGCAAGAAATAGCACAGCAATCTATGTTCGAGTTTGTAGGTTTTCTAGCTTTATCTCTTATAGGATATTTTTTATTCACTAAGTTTGCATTTGTCATTTATCTTCATTTATCTTCATTGATAGCATTAGTTTATGGTGTGATTACCCCTATATTTTTTATATTTGTGCATAAAAATTTTGGTTTAGCAGATATTACATTAGAATTTGATTCTAATAGTATCATCACATCAATAGAAAAACTATTCAATCAAGATAATTACTTTGTGGGAGGTATTATTTTATTCTTTTCCATTATTTTTCCATTAATTAAAACCCTACTTTCACTTTCTTTGAACATACTAAAAGAAAAAAACTTTTTGCACATACATAAAATATCTAGCACTTTATCATCTCTTAGTAGGTGGTCTATGAGCGATGTTTTTGTATTATCAATATTTTTAGTTTATTTATCTCCTAAAAAAGGTGGGAACATAGAAACAGAATTAGAAATGGGATTTTATATTTTTCTTTCTTATGTTGTTTTATCTATTATTATTTCTGCTATTAATTCTATTAAAAAAGAAGAGGCGAAAGAAGAGTAAAGAAAATATTACATAGAAGTTTCTAATTTGCAGTGGTCTCATATTTTATAATACTCCCAATGCAATATTCTTATAAGCCCATTATTGATATAATCCAGTGCTTAAATATCTTTCTCCTGTATCACAAAGAATAGTTATTATATTTTTATCTTTGTTTTTAGCTAATACTTCTAAAGAAGCAAATACATTTGCACCTGAAGATATTCCTACGATTAATCCCTCATTTTTAGCTAAATTCCTCGCTGTCTCAAAGGCATTTTCATTTGATACAGTTATGATTTCATCAATTAAATTTATGTTTAGGTTTTTTGGTATAAATCCAGCTCCTATTCCTTGTATTTTATGAGGAGATGGGGCATTACCTGAAATTACAGAACTTAATTCTGGCTCAACGGCAATTATTTTTACATCTTTTAGTTTTTCTTTAAGAACCTTTCCGATACCACTTAAAGAACCACCAGTTCCACAAGCTATAACAGCTATATCTATTTTTTCATCCATATCATTTAAAATCTCAATGGCTGTTGTTTTTTCGTGAATGGATGGATTATCTTTATTTTCAAATTGTTGTAATATGATAGAATTATCTTTTTGAGCTATTTCATTTGCTTTTGCGATAGAGCCTTTCATCCCTTTACTAGCAGGAGTAAGAACTAAAGTAGCTCCTAAGGCCACAAGTAAATCTCTTCTTTCTTGACTCATAGAATCAGGCATAGTTAAAGTAAGCTTTAAACCTAAAGAGGCACATTGACTAGCTAAAGCAATTCCAGTATTTCCGCTAGTAGGCTCTATAATATGAGTGTCTTTATTAATATCTCCTCTTTTTAGAGCTTCGTGTATCATATTAAAACCTATTCTATCTTTTACACTGCTCGTAGGGTTCATAAATTCACATTTTGCATATATGCCAGATTTTAATTTTATTATTGGGGTGTTTCCGATTAATTCACCTACATTATTTGCTATTTTCATACTTTATCCTTTTTAAAAGTTTTTTAAAAGTATTATATCATATTAGTGCTTTTTTTAATTTATCTAAAAATAAATCTCTTTTTATATTCTTAGCCCCGAAATTAGCAAAAAGCTCAGAATAAATCTGACAATCAATAAAATCAAAATTTTCCTGCTTAAGCTTTTCAAATAAAGAACAAAAAGCAACTTTACTAGCATTTGATACAGTAGAAAACATAGATTCCCCACAAAAAACTTTCCCAATCACCACACCATATAACCCACCAACTAGCTCATCATCTAAGAAGCTTTCCACACTCATAGCATATCCTTGTTTATGTAGTTCATAATAAGATTTTATTAGTTTGTCATTTATCCAAGTATCTTTATGATTTTTTTTATGAGTGGTTTTGCATTTTATTAGCACTTCTTTAAAGTTTTGATTAAATTTGATAGTAAATTTATTTTGTTTTAAAACCCTCTTTAAACTTTTGCTTATTTTAAAATCTTCCATTTCTAGTATAAATCTAGGATCTGGAGACCACCATAAAATAGGCTCTTCATTATACCAAGGGAAAATTCCATTTAGATAAGCTTCTAAGAGTGTGCTTGTGTTTAATTCCCCTCCATGTGCCAAAAGACCATCTTTATTTGCTTCTTTTGGGTTAGGAAACAACTATATAGAGTATTCTTTAATTGATTTTTTAAATTCTTTGATTGTGGAAATTCTATTAAAGAAATTATTTTTAGCTATTAATATTTGTGTTTTTAAAACTTCTATATCATTATCACTAAAGTCATTTAAAGTTTTTATGATAGTTTTTATTTCATCCAAATAAGCCAAATCTGCTACTTTACTTTCTTTTATATTTGCAAAAGAATATTTTTCTAATTCTTTAGCCTGATATTTTGTATGATTTATAGAAACAAGCTCTAAATTATATACAGCTCTTTTTAATATTTCTAAATCAAATTTTTCATGATCTACAATATAAAGACATATATTAATTAAGCCTGATATTTTGTGGTTTTGCTTATCTATCATATGAATATCTAAATTATATTCTTCTGTGAAATGTGCATATATAGGGCTATTTTTAGCCTGTATGGCAGACATAGTCAATTTATGCATTTTGATATTTTTCTCTAAGCTTTTTTTAACAATCATAGGTATATTTTTAATAGAAAAAGATGGTATAGAGTATATGATAGTATCTACTTTAGCAGTTGCTTTAAAAATTGTTTTTGTATTATATAAGCTATGTTCTTCGCCAAAAAAATCTCCTTTTTTAACCTCATATATACATTCATCTAATAAATCAATAATTATCTTACCTTTATGGACAATAGATAATGATTTCATATTATCAATAGATTCACCTTTTTTATATTCCACAATATCTAATGTTTTTGCTACTTCATTTTTAACTTTACCAGAAAGAAAATCTCTAAACAGGGAGGAGGATTGTAAAAATAATCTTCTTTGTTTAAATTTAAGATATGTATCTTTTAATATATTATTTTTAATAAAATTTAGAAAAATATTTTTTGGGATACATAATAAGCTAGAATAACTCTCTGTTCTATAAGTATATTCTGATTTAGAATCATGTAAAACCTCAACTTCTCCTATAAAGCTACCAAAACCAATATTACCAATTTGTTTAGACTCACCATTTATAGTGCTAATATTTCCTGTGATTATCATATATACATATTCTAATTCAAAATCTTTTCTGCATATTATTTTTTTAGGATTAAACACTTTAATGCTATTATTTAAAAGAGCTATTAAGATATTTTCATTTGTATTAATAAAATATGTTTTTAAAATATTCATTGCTTTTTGAAATATTAAATTGCAATTATTTTCAATCATTATCTCAGAAGTTCCAAAATGCACATCTGAACCAAGGAGTTTTTGCTCCATATTTAATTCATTAGCAATATGAGCTAGAATAATATTTTTACTTTTATCATCTATAAAATCTTCGTATGAGCCGTGTATCATTCCTCCACCAATGTCTATTTTTTTAACATCTGTGGTTTCTAAATAATTCTTTTTTACTTCTTTTATTTTTTCTTTACTTAGCCCTATTTTATTTGTTTTATTTATCTCCATACTATCTAGCACTTCAAAAGAAGTAATATCAGCCATATGATAATATGTCTTATATCCATCTTTATCTAATGCTCTAAATTGAAATAAAGTAGTCTCAATAGGATGAGGAGAAAATATAGGCTTAACTTCTAAACCATCTATATTTGACCATTCACCATCTTTTAAAGAATGAAATTCAAAAAATTTATCTAGTAATTCCTCATTTTCTAAATCCAAAATAGACAATAACTTTTTCATTACAGAGAGCCTAACAAGAGGAGTAGAATAGTATTGCACCTTGTGGTCTAATTCCATCAATGAAATAATACCACAAAAGTGGTCATCATGAGCATGTGTATGAAAAATACCCTTAATCTCATTTAAGCCTATCCCTAAAGACTTTAGAGTATTATCGATATTAGGCCCAGCATCTACAAGATATATATCACCTTGAAATACTATGACACTAGACATAGAAGGCTGTGCTATATTCCATCCATCACCCTCACCACTATTTATGATAGAAAAATAATCTCTTTTAATGTGGCTATGTCCTAAGGCATAAGGAGAAGGATATTTATCTGCCTCATATAAATTTAAATCAACTTCTATACTATTTTTGTTTCCATTATCATCATAAGTGATTTTAAATATATTAATTCCAATTCTTTCAATAGAGACATTATTTTTTACTTCGATAGGTTCGTTTTCTATATATACAGGTTCTATAAGCTCTTTTGGAGATTTGAATTTACCAAAAGCAAATTTAAGCTTCATTTTTAAAATATCTTCTGCTTCTTTTTCACTTAGTCCAGCAGAAAACATTTCTTCTTTTGTAACTAATCCATAATTCCCACGATGAATATATTCTAATTGTGATTTAACTTGGTCTGTAGCCCCAGCTATTATTGGTTTATCGCCTGTGTTATTTGGATGATTTGGTATTATCATACCTTGTCTGTATAGCATTTGAAGTATAGGAAACTCTGCTAAATTTGAGAAAAACCCATTTTGTATAGATAAATCAGAAAGCAAAATAACATTAGGTCCATTTTCTGCAAACATACCATTAATATCATTTCTTCTAATAAGATCTCTTTTAATTAAATGCTTAACAATATCCGCAGGAGCAGAGCATAATATACGGACATTAGCCTTAGGTATATTTATATAATAAACACCAGAACAAATACTTATCCTATATATTGGTGGTGGTGTCAATAAAACTTCCTTACTTAATTAATAATGTTTATTATAATAACGAAACATTCTTAAATTTGGAAAATAAAAGGCTTATAATATATTTCTTTTTCGCAAAAATACAGGAAATCTAGGTTTGCCATATTTAGTAAATCCTTGATGTTTAAATGTAATAAAAGAGCCTATTTTAGGAGGATTTACTCTATTTTGATAGCTTAATCCTGAGCCTATTTTAAAATTTATTCCATTTTCTAACTGGCATTTTATAGCTCCAATAACATTAGAAAATTTTCCATTACCTTTAGTATATCCTAAAACCTTACATTCAGTATCTTGAAAACTTTTAACCTTTAAGGCTTTTGAAGTTCTTTTATCAATATACAAAGCATTAGGGTCTCGCACTACAACACCCTCTCCGCCTTTTTCTTCTATATCTTTTAAAAACTTTTGCAAATGAGCATTATTTTTTATCTTTATTTGAGGAATTATTTTTAAAATATCACTTTCATAATACCTAGCCTTATCTATCCTTTTAAATAAACCACCTTTAGCATTAGGAACTTCAAAGATATAATGCTTAATCTCTCTCCATTTTAAAGATGGTTTTTTATCTCTAACTATAGAGCTTATATTTTCAAAATCTTCTCGCCTTGTCCATAATTCACCATCTAATTCAAATGAAGGATAGTTTTTAATAAACCATTTTGGTGCATGGATAATATTACCCGCACGACTTAATAGGTTTTCGCCATCCCAATAAGCTCTAATGCCATCTAGTTTTTCACTCATTACCCAATTTGTAATATTTTGGTCTTTATAAGTTTTTAAGAGCAGTAGTTTTGGTTTGTTTGATAAAAGAAAAAGAGGGATAAGAAATAAAAAAAGTTTCATTATTATTACTATAACCCTCTTAAATGAGGGCTAGAGTTTTATGTATCATTTTAAAGAACTAGCACCTTCTAGGTCTATATTATCCAAGGTGCTTAAATCATTATAATTATTTAAAAACTTTTTAATAATATCTGTAGATACTCCATTTTCATTAGAAAAAACATGGTCTTGACTTGGAAAGAAGAAATGCCTACTATTTGATAAATGTTTTTGTGCATTAATAGCCCAATATTTAGTAGTTTGCAAATCTAAACCAGCAGTAAATATAATAGTAGGAATATCAGTCTTTAAAGGTTCCATTTCTTTTTTGTTTGGAACTGCTTTGAAATAAGGTCTCATAAAATCTACTTCTGATACATCAAGAGGAGCTCCACCTTGGAATTTATTTAAAGCATTTACTACATTATTCCCAAAACCAAAATCATAAGGTT
Organism: Campylobacterota bacterium; assembly: GCA_029255845.1. Lineage (GTDB taxonomy): Bacteria > Campylobacterota > Campylobacteria > Campylobacterales > JAJVLF01 > JAJVLF01. Next base: position 36,357 of record JAJVLF010000013.1, read on the forward strand.
TCTGCTCACTCATAAAATAAGCTTCTTCATACATAATTACTCCAAGAGAAAACACATCAGAACTGCTTCTATAAGCAAATTTAGAATCTATTTCTCGAGATAATGACTTAACATCCCCACATGAAGCTGACATTATTCCTTCTACTTCTGCTTTTACAGGAGAAGCATTAATGTTTACATATGCCATTGATGCTATAAGTTTTAACCTAGAAACCGCACATGAATTAGGCTCTTTTAATGACTCTTCTAATTTATCTTTAAGTTTTGCATTTGGATATTCCTTATCATATCTAATAGATAAATCACTAAGCTTATCTAATATAGACTCTTTCGCTTGTGAAATACCATTTGCTTCTATTGTAAAAAAACCATCTAAAATCATAGCAGATACTTTATTTGGATAGTCTCTAGCTATAGTTGAAGCTAATCTAGTTCCATAAGAATATCCTGCTAATATTACTTTTGGTATTTTTTCTTTTTCTAATATTTTATCCAAATCATAAGCTATATTAGCACTAGTATAATCTGAAAGCTTAATATTATCTTTTTCTAAACTCACCATACAGCTTTTAAATCTTTCCTTATCTAGTCCAGCATATGTAAATAAATCATCACATTTAGGATATGGTTCAGTAAATCCTGTCCCTCTATAATCCATAACTATCATATCTCTATCGTCAAAAAGATATGATAAGCTATGTATGTTTATATCAGCCTGAAAAATATTAGAAGGACCTGGACCACCTACTAAAAAAACAATAGGCTCTTTATTGCTAGATTTATTACTAGCAGGTATGATAGAATAATAAACTTTTAACATCCTTTTATCATTAGCATCATTAGGAGAAGCCTTAACCTCTAAAAAATCACATTTTGCTTTAGCAGTCCTCATCTCGGAACTAAAACATTTATTACTATCTCCACTATCTCCTCCACCACAAGAAAGAAAAAACACAGACAAGAAAAAACCAATCAATAAATTAAGCACTTTCATTCTATTCCTTTTTATAGGAGCTTATAAAAACTAGAAGCTCTCTTTGATGTTTTGATTATATTAATAAAATCTTAAACTATACTAAAAGATATATTTTTTACAACTTTTAAACAAGCTTTAATGTAAAATAATGTAAAATAGCGAACTTAATTTTCAAAGGAAGATACTTTTAAATGTATGCAATAATAAAAGCTGGTGGTAAACAGCATAAAGTTACTAATGGAGATTATCTAAATATAGATAGAGCTCAAGTAGAAATCAAAAGCGAGATGGTTTTTGATAAGGTTTTAAGCATTGGTGGTGGAGATGATGTTAAAATAGGAAGTCCTTATGTAAGTGGAGCTGTTGTAAAAGCTGTCGTAATTGGACATGATAAAGATAGAAAAGTTATTATCTATAAAAAAAGAAGAAGAAAAGATTCTAAACTTAAAAAAGGTTTTAGAAGATCTTACACTCGAATTCAAATTACAGAAATTACAGCATAAGTCTGGCATAAATAAAGGAATAAAAAATGGCACATAAGAAAGGTCAGGGTAGTACCCAAAATAATAGAGATTCAGCAGGTCGAAGGCTTGGTGTAAAAAAATATGGTGGTGAGGTTGTGAGGTCTGGTAATATAATACTAAGACAAAGAGGCACTAAGATTCATATTGGTAATAATGTAGGTATCGGTAAAGATCATACTATTTATGCTATTATTGATGGTATAGTTAAATTTGAGCGAAAAGATAAAAAAAGAAAAAAAGTTTCTGTTTATCCTGCTTAATCAATTCTCATATCAAGAGGCTTTTCTAGCTTCTTGTAATCCCTCTTTTAAAAATAAATATTTAGGTTTTATGTGTTTGTAGATAGTATAAAAATTTCTATTTCTTCTGGAAACGGTGGTGCTGGATGCTCTTCTTTTAGAACTGAAAAGTTTGTCCCTCATGGTGGTCCTGATGGTGGCGATGGTGGAAAAGGTGGCGATGTTCTTTTTGTAGCAGAGCATAATCTTGACACTCTTAGCTTTTACAAAGGCAAAAAGAAGCTAAATGCCGATAATGGAAAAAATGGCGGAACTAGAAAATGCTATGGAAAAAAAGGTGCTAACTTAGTGCTAAAAGTTCCTCTAGGAACACAAGTATTTGATGATGATGAAAATGAGCTACTTTTTGATATAGATGGCGATGGGGAAGTTTTATTTTTAAAAGGTGGATTAGGCGGGCTTGGTAATTATCATTTTAAAAGCTCCACTAATCAAAAGCCAACTTATGCACAAACAGGAATTAACGGTGAAACTAAAAACCTTAGATTAGAGCTTAAATTAATCGCTAATGTAGGACTTGTAGGATTTCCTAATGTAGGAAAATCTACTTTAATTTCTGTAGTTTCAAATGCAAGACCCGAAATACAAAATTATGAATTTACTACTTTAACTCCTAATCTAGGGGTTGTTAAAATAAATGATTGGGATTCTTTTGTGATGGCGGATATTCCTGGTATCATAGATGGGGCTAGTTCTGGTAAGGGCTTAGGGATACAATTCTTAAAGCATATTGAGAGAACTTCTATGCTTTTATTTATGGTTGATGTGAGTTTTTACATTGATTTAGATGATCAATATAAAAAGCTTCAAAAAGAGCTAAAATTATATAGCGATGTTTTATCTAAAAAACCTTTTGCTATTGCTATCACTAAGATGGATATGGCAAATGAGGATTATAATCGTGATGATTTTTTCGCAAAAAGCAATATTGATATTAATGATTATGAGCAAAATGAAGATAGATGGAGTTTGAAAGAAGATTTTTCAAATCAAGAAAACAAAGCATTATTTATTATAGAAATATCATCAATTAATCAGCAAAATATAGAAAGCCTAAAGAAAGAACTTTTTTTTAATATAAAAAGTAATCAATGAAACGAATAGTTCTAAAAGTAGGAACTTCAAGCATAACTAATGAAGATGGATTATGTGAAGATAAGATTAGTAATATAATTAATTTATTAATAGATTTAAGAGATAAATATGAGGTTATCCTTGTATCATCTGGTGCTGTATCAGCAGGATATAGCAAAGTAAAACTCGATAGAAATGATTTAATCAATAAACAAGTCCTCTCTTCAATAGGACAACCAAAGCTTATGTCTATCTATAAACATAAACTAGATGAAAAAAATATCGTTCTTGCTCAAGCCTTATTAACAGCTTCTATATTTGATTCAAGAATACAAACAACAAATGCCTTAAACTCCATAAATTGTATGCTTGAAAATAAAATATTACCAATAATAAATGAAAATGACAACATAGATACAAGTGAATTAAGATTTGGAGATAATGACCAGCTTTCGGCTTATGTATGCCATCATTTTAATGCCTCTTTGCTTGTTATTTTAAGTGATATAGATGGATATTATGATAAAAATCCAAATACTCATAGTAATGCTAAGCTTATAAAAGAAGTTAATAAAATAGATGAAAAAGAATTTGAGAAAAAAGCCTCTCCAAATTCAGAATTTGCTACAGGTGGCATACTCACCAAGCTTATATCAGCAAAATTTTTAATGGAAAATAATCATTCTATGTTTTTAAGCAATGGCATAAATTTACAAGACACTAGAGATTTTCTATTAAAAGACAATCACCTCGGCGGAACATTATTTAAAAAAAATGGAGCATAATGAAATTACATCACTTATCGCATATAGACTTAGATGGCTATAATGCACAGCTTATATCAAGCTTATATATCAAAGACTGTGAATTTTATAACACAAATTACGGCAATGAAATTACAGGCAAATTTGATAAAATTATGGAGCAAATAAACCAAAGCTTAGAAAATGATTTTTTTATTTTAATAACAGATGTAAATCTAAATATGGAACAATGTGAGCATGTAGATAAACAAGTAAAAGAATCAAATAAAAATATAAAACTACAATTACTAGACCATCATATTACAGGAGCTTCATCAGCTAATAAATTTGATTGGTATTACCTAGATGACAAAAAATCTGCCACTTTAATTACTCATGAATATTATAAAAAAAATTACAAATTACTAGATAGTGAGCCAAACACATGGCTAGAAAAACTAGTAAATGCAACAAATGCAATAGATATATGGATAGAAGATAGCCCATATTTTGAGTTTGGAAAAACCCTATCAAAGCTAGTAAATGAATCAAGAGAGCTTTCAAAAGAAAGCTTTGGAAATATAGACAATAAATATAAAATAGCCCTACTTAAAGAAGCAACAAAATTTATATCCAAACAAGACCCACACATAGCCCTAGATGAAAATATATATTTTCTAAAAAGGGATTACCTAAACACAAAAAACATAAAAGACACCTTAGATAATATTAGCTCAAATTATGTAGTATCATTAATAAAAGAACAAGAAGAAAAATTCATCTACAATTTCAAAGAATACAAAGGCATTATTACCTTTAATCTTTCACATATTTCAAACACAGCAAATATGTTTTTAACACTAAATGATGACTATGATTTTTTTATGAATGTAAATTACAGAGGTGGATTAAGTATAAGAAGCAATAACAAAGTAAATGTAGCAGATATGGCAAGCAAATACTTTGGAGGTGGCGGTCATATAAATGCCAGTGGTGGCTTTATGAATGATTTTAAAAATATATATTTTTATGATGATATGAGGAGTTTTGTAGAGAATAAAATGTTGCATTAGTTTGGTTTTGTATTTTTTTAAATCAAGGTCATACTTATGGGAACATCTATTAATTTTGAATTAATAGATGTTCCCTTCAATTTCTAAAAACTATTTAGGCAATTCACACTTATCAAGAGGAATTATTTGACCTTTAAAATCCGATGTATCTTGTCCTACAAAAACCAATGTCCCTGACACAAAGTTAAAGCTTTTATTATTTATTTTTATTCCATCACATGTGATATCTTTATTCCTATTAAATAAATTAATGATTTTTGCATGTTTTTTTTCTATGCTTTTTTGATTGTTTGTAAAGATTGATATCATCGCTATCATCGCTATAAATAATATTACAGATATTAACTTATCATTTTTTATCTTATTAGCGATAGCATATATTGTAAAAGCAATTATAGCTACCGTGGCTAAAATTACTAATATTTTCATTATGCCATACCTCTTAATTGATAAGTAATGTCTCCAGCACCAAAGCCTACTACTAAGCCATTGTTTATGTTTTTAAGGACTTTATTATTTTTCATAATTAATATGTCTTCATTTTCTATTTTTACATTATCTGCCATTAGTAAATTGTAATTTTTAAAATCATTTTTAAAATCTATATTTACTTTTTTTTCTCCAACACCCCATACAGGAAGTATAATTAATTCATCACATCCATCAAAGCATAATTTAAAGTTTTCTAAATTATCTATTGTTCTTGAGTATTTATGTGGTTGCCATATGGCACTCACTTTGTCTATATTGTTTAGATTTGCATATTCTTTAATTGATGCTAGGGTTTTTTTGATTTCAGTTGGATGGTGTGCATAATCATCTATTAGGATGTAGTTATCTTTCTTTATGATGTCAAATCTTTTTTTAATTCCCATAAAATTATTTAGATTAGCTCTAATTTCTTCAATGTCCATTTCATTTTTCGCAGATAAAATAGCCAAAGAAGCATTTTCTGCCATAAATTCACCAATCCCCCATACACGAAAAGAGCCATAGTTTTTTAAGTCAAATTTAGTATATGGTTCGTGATTATCTAATAAAAAAGATACATTTGTAATATCTCTTTTAGGATATAATTTTTCTATATAAGATTTATTGCATTTATTTAGCCATTCATCGTCTCCATTTACCACAGAAACAGTGGAAGATTCTATAAATTTTTTATAAGCACCATAAAATCTATTTAAATCATAATTATAATATTCCATATGTTCTGGTTCTGTGTTTGTTACTATAGAGCAATGCGGGTTTGAGTTTAAAAAACTTTCATCACTTTCATCTGCTTCAAAAACTAGAGAATTTCCTTGCTTAAATATCATATTAGATGATGTATTTTTCATTTCAGCACCTATAATAGCTGAGCTTTCTTGCATTATGGTTGATAAAATAGATGATGTTGTGCTTTTTCCATGCGCCCCACAAACAGAATATACTTTTTTTTCATTGGTTATAAATGGTAAAAAGTCTTTTCTTGAAAAGCATTTAATATTCATCTTTTTTGCTTTTATAATTTCTGGATTTGTTTCTTTGATAATGCTTGAATAAACAATAATATCTTGATTATTTATATATTTCTCATTATGAGGAGTATTGACAGAAATTCCTTCCATTTTTAAACTATCTGTAATGCTAGTAGCTATTAAATCTGAGCCACTTATTATGTGGTTTAGTTTTTGTAAATACCTAGCTAATCCAGATAATCCTATTCCGCCAATTCCAATAAAATGTATTTTCATTTTCTCTCTTTTTTTATGTTTATTTTTAAATCGTTCAAACTAATATTATTTTAATATCTTTTTAAGGTTAATTAAAGCTTTCTTCATAATATGCTCATTTTCCACTAAGGCAATCCTAATAAAATCATCAGAAATATTATTCTCTCCTAAGTATGCTCCAGGAAGAACTCTTATGTGATATTCTTTGAAAAGTTTTTTAGTTAATTCTAAGGCATTTTCTACTTTTATCCATAAATAAAATGTGCAATTAGAAGTATCTATATTTAGAATTTCTTTTACTAGTTGTTTATTTTTTTCATATAATGAATTAAAATATTTAATACTTTCCTCATCCTTCCAAGCAACACATGAGGCATATTGTAAAGGTAATGGCTGAGCACATCCTGATTGGGTTCTAAAATTCATATATGGTTTTATTATGCTTTCATCCCCAGCTAGAAAGCCTGACCTTAGAGATGGGGAAGAGTTTCTTTTCGATATAGAATTACACACTAATATATTTTTAAAATCTTTATTACCTGCTTTTATGCTAGCATTTAGAAGTGATATAGGTGGAGTGCCATTATATATTTCTAAATAACATTCATCGTTTAATAAGACAAAATCATACTTTAAAGCCAATTTAACTAAATTAGCTAATTCATCAATGTCTAAAATAGAAGCTGTTGGATTATTTGGAAAATTAATTATCACTAAATCACATTTACTTATTTCATCTTCATTAATTACAGGCTTAAAATCATTTTCTTCTAGTAAATCTATATAATAAATACTAGAATTAGTGATAATAGCAGAGCTTTTGTATATCTGATAAAATGGATTAGTAAAGCCCATTTTAGGATTTTCTTTATTATGTAAATAAAATATAGGGAAATTAAATAAAACTTCTCTAGTGCCTAAAGTAGGAACTATCTGTTCAGGTTTTAATTCAATACCTAGTCTATTTTTATTAAACTCAATCATAGAAGATTTTAATTGCTCAATCCCCGCACTTGGAGGATATTTATTGAATTTATCTATATGAGATATACATTCTTGTTTTATATTATCAGGAGTATCAAATTTTGGCTCTCCTATAGCTAAATCTATAAGAGGGTATTCTAAATTTGGCTCAATATCTTTTAATAAATTATTAAGCCTCGTAAAAGGATAAAATCCAAAATCCAATTAATTCTCCTTTAGGAATTTTTTGATATTTTTCCCTGCTTGTCTTATTCTATTTTTATTTTCTAAAAGAGCTATTCTCACATAATCATCTCCATATTCTCCAAAGCTACCACCAGGAGAAACTGCCACATTTGCCTCACTTAAAAGCTTTTTGCTAAACTCTAAACTCTTCATTCCCTTTAATTGCTCGGGTATTTTTGCCCATATAAACATAGTAGATTTTGGAGGATTTAGCTTCCATCCAGCATTAGCAAAGCTATCAACTAAAACATCTCTTCTTTTTTGATACACCATTTTAATATCTTCTACACATCCTTGAGGACCATTTAAAGCTATAGTTGAAGCTACTTGAATAGGGGTAAACATACCATAATTAGTCCATGATTTTAGCTTTTGTAAAGCACCTACTAGCTTAGCATTCCCACAAAAAAATCCTACTCTCCATCCAGCCATATTATATGATTTAGATAAAGTGAAGCTTTCAATTGCTACATCCTTAGCTCCCTTAACGGAGAGAATAGATGGTGTTTTATATCCATCATAAGTTAAATCCGCATAAGCTATATCGCTAATTATATAAAATCTTTTTTCTTTTGCTAATTTCACTAATCTTTCATAAAAATTCTCTGTAACAGTTACACAAGTCGGATTATGAGGAAAATTAACTAAAACAAATTTAGCCTTTTTGCCATCTTCATCTATTTTTTGCTCTAACTCTGATAAAAATTTATCTTCATCTAACTCATAATCATCATTAAAGCTTATCCCCATTTTACGAACCTTAGCTCCAGAAATAGAAAAAGCATAAGAATGAATAGGATAAGTAGGCTCAGGAACTATAGCTATATCTCCATCATTAGCAATAGCTTGAATTAAATGCACATAACCATCTTTACTTCCCATAGTAGCTATTGCTTCAGTATTTGGGTCTATGTTTGCATTATATCTTCTCTTATACCAATTAGAGATAGCTAGTCTTAATTTATATATACCTATAGAAGAGCTATATCCGTGATTTTTATCTTTTTTACTAGCTTCTATTAGTTTATTTATTATATGTTTTGGAGTAGGTCCATCTGGATTACCCATAGAAAAATCAATTACATCTTTGCCTTTTCTTCGTAAATCCATTTTTATTTTGCCCACTTCAGCAAAGACATAATTTGGCAGTTTTTCCATTGTTTCAAAGATTATTTCATTAAACATCTTATCTCTTTGTTAGCAATATTGATATGCCGTGTTTTATATTTTTTATGACATATTTATCTGTTATTTTGATATATTTTGTTTTCTTTGGGATAAATAGCCTCATTCTATTTACCTTTTTATCTTTCTCTATTATTTGAATTGGATTAAGACTTTTATCAAAAAACACAATATAAGGATGCCATTTATTTTTACCATCACTGCTAATGTTTATAACTTTTGCATTATTTATTTTTAAATGTATATCATTTATTATTTTTTTAATTTTAATTTTTCTATTATTTTCTATATTAAATGTATTATGAAGCTTTAATCTAGAGCTATTAATATAATAATCCCATGATGTATGAGAGCCTTTATAGACATCTACAATTTCTATACCTCGTTTTTGAAATTCTTTATGTAAGCTAATAGGGTTTATCATAGCTTCTGATTTCAAAATAAGTTTTAATTTTAAAGTTTGTTTAATATATTTTATATTTTTCACAAAGATAAAGTTAAAACCTAAATTCAAAAAAGACTCTTTAATATTCTTAATAAGAAAAACTGAATTATTACTAACTTTAGCATCAATATTAATCTCAAGATCCATTTTTTCTTTATAAAATAAATTAAACAAACCATTTTTTCTTAATTTTCTAATTATCAGCAAAGATCGTGCATTATATTTATCTTTCATAAAACTAGATTCATTTTTAAATATAGAATGAATTAATCTTTTATGTTCTAGATATGCATCTTCACCTATAAAATTATGCACCTTATCTAAAACTATAGAAGAATAAGTATTAGAAATTAAAAATACAAGTAAAAAGAGGAAAACTCTTACCAAACAAATCCTCCATTAAGAGCTAAAACATCTTCTTTTGTTATTTTATATAAAAAACCATTTTTATAATAAAAGAATAATTTATCAAAAGTCCTATATTTCGTGGATTTATTATTATTTCTATTTATGAAATTAAGATACCCATGACCAGTTAAAATAATAGTATTAGATTTTAATTTATAAGATGCTAAACCTGAAACAATATCTCCTATTTGTTTTTTATTATTCAAATTAATAAGTCCTAACCATAACTGATTATCCTTAAAAGGCTCAAGAAGAAGAACTCCATTTTTAACTTTATACATTTTTTTTGCTTTACTTAAATCAAAAACATTTTTCTTTACTTCTTTTTTCTTTACTTTTTTAAAAATAACTTTTTTCTCTTGCTTTATTACTTCTTTAGTATTATTTTCTTTTCTTTTTTCTTTTTCTATAAATAAGACTTTTTTCTCTGATGTCCCATCATCTTTAAAAATCATCCAAAACATCACAAGAACTATAGTAAAAATAGAAGCAATAATAATCAAATAATTATTACTATCTAATTTATTTTCTTTGATGTCTTCATCATTCATAAAGACTTTTGGACTATCATCTTTTTTATTTATTTCTTGAGGTTCATCTATAATTTTAGCTTTAGGATGATAAAACTCTTCATATTCATCTATTAAAAACTGTAAATCAAAGTCATATTCATTAGATATAGAGTGAATAAATCCATTAAAATGTGCTTTAATTTTTATTTTATCATAATCTTTATCTTTTATATAAACAATAAATTCAACAAGAATATGAGTATTCTTGGAAATCTCTTCATTTGGAATTTCTAAAAATTTCTTAAAATCATTCATTTTATAACCTTAACCTACCCTATTTAGTCTATCTATTAATATAGATGTAGCACATGCTACATTTAATGAATCAAAGTCATTTTGCATATTTATGCTCAAAACCTCATCCATTTTTCTTAAAATCTTACCACTAAGACCATCATGCTCATTACCTACAAATAAAGCCTTAGTATCTTTTTTTAATAATCCCTTAGTATCATTACCCTTGCTATCAGCACCATAGCACATAAATTTATTTTGCCCTAAATAATTAATCAAAGAATCACTATTTTCTATTAAGCTAACCTTAATATCAAAAAATGCCCCCATACTAGTCCTAATAATCCCCTCAACTGAAGTGCCTCTAACCCCAGATATAACAACCTCATCCACACCTAAAGATAAAGAGCTTCTAATAATAGAGCCAATATTCCCAATATCTGTAACCTTATCTAAAACCACAATAAACTTACTATCTTTAGATATCTCATTAGGAAGCTCAATATCATCAATCTCTAATAAAATGCCTTGATGATTACCACCCCTTGCCATTGCCTGAGCTTTTTTATTATCAAGTTTTATAATTTCTACATTTAATCTTGCGAATTGACTAAATAGCTTTTTATCTATCTCTTTAGATAAATAAACTTTTCGAATAATTTTGTAATGCTTTTTCAAAACATACAATGAAACTTGTTTAGAGAAAATAATCATAATCATCACTTAAAAATAAGCTGTATTTTAGCAAGTTTTACTGTAAAATAGCTGATAATGTAAAAAGAATATGCGATATTTTATAGAGCAGTTTATAATAAAATTGCTTATTTTTTAAGCAGTTTACTGTAAAATACAACAATGATTAAAAAAATTATAAAAAGTATGAAATTAAATAAAAATATAGTCGCATCATCCATATTAAATGGTCAATTATACACAGGTAAATTAGTTTTAGTAAAATCCATATATACTGATATAAAGTTTATTGACGGTGAATTTATTGATGAATATAAAGATGTTTTAAATAAAGAAAAAAAGATTATCATTTATAATTTTGAAAAAATACAAAATATGGATTATATAGATTTTAACAATATACAAATTATTGCTATATCTAATTATAAAAGTATCCCTAAAAGTATCCAAAATAAATTCGCTTTTATATATGAAATGCCATCTTTTAGAACAAGAACAAATGAAATAAAAAAATTCATAAAAAAAATTAGCCTAAAAGCCCAAGCCTCTTTGAATGTCCAAATGGACGAAGAAATACATATAGAAAACCTAGACTTATCGCAAAATTTCCAATCAATAGAAGCCTCCATATACAAAGAAATAATCAAAAATACATTATCAAAAGAAGAAATCGAAGATGTATTATACATATATTTATACTCCCTTATAGATGGAGAAAATGATTATAAAACATTAATTAAGATTTTTGAAAGACCATTAATTAAAGCTGGACTAAATAAATATAAATCATCTCTTAAACTTTCCAAAATTCTAGGTATTAATAGAAACACTCTAAGTAAAAAGGTAAAAGAAAATGCCATTAGATGATTTATCATTTATATTAGAAAATGACATAAATCCTTTTATCATTTTTAATTCTAGCGGAGAAATATCATTTCTAAATAAAAGTGCAAATATGTTTTCTAGTGCCCATATATCTAAAGAGTTATATGCTTTAGCATTAGAATATGCACCCAAAAACTTTGGCTTTAAAACAAGCTATATGGATTTATATTATGAGCCAAAGAGTTTTTATGCTATTATGGTTGCTTATCAAAATGAAAATAATATTTGCTTACTTTTATATAACAAACATATAGAACATAAGCTCAATGAAAGTGGCAATATAGAAAGTAATTTAAATATACTTTTAGAATCAAGTATGGAATATTTCATCATCCACAAACAACCAAAGATAAGATTATTTACAGATTATGATATACCATTAGTAAAAATAAATCAAAATAAATTCCTAATCTTAATGAGAAAACTCCTAGATTCATACACTCTAAGCACTTATATAGACATAACTCTAAAAATAAAAATAGGTAAAATGATAGAAATAAACAATAAAAGACATCATATTATAGAAATAATAATAAAATCAAATCAAAGAGATGAAAACAGTGATGAAGAAATTAAAAAAATAGCTGACACTAGCAATATCCTACTTTTTTTTGATAAAACAAATAGTATATTAGAGGTTGCTGGGGTTTAGAGTTATGGTTCAATCTATCAATTACCTATACTCATAATCCAATAACTCAACATCATTATTCTTTTGCCGTAAATAAAGCTTTAAAAATATATCATTAATAATATATTCCCCTAAAGCAATTTTTTTAATTAGCCCCATATCCTCTAATGAACAATGCACATTATACAAGCTTTTACTATCAAGTTTTGATTTTTCATTATTGGCAATAGAATAAAGAACATCAAGACTATGTTTTTTTTGTTTTGCTTTTGATATAAGCTCATCAATATATGCTTGATTAGATTGTATTACTTCTATTAGCACGGTATATACATCCTTTTCTTTTAATTCTTTAATATTATTAGCGATAGATATAAAATATAGTTTTTGTAATACTTGTAATGAATAATCTGGATGACCACCTAAATACTCCAATAAATATCGTAAAGAGTGAACCTTGATTGATTTTTTATCAAATACCCTTTTGCTATAAATATATAGCTCATCAATATCTAAAGGTGGTAAATCTACAATAGAAGCAAAATGAAAAAATGCAGATGATTTTTTCTCAAATATCTTAGTCATTATAGTTTCAATACTGCCTAAAAATATATATGTTATATTTTTATGATGTTGCATAACAGACCTAGATTTATCTAATACATCATTAGATGATATTTTTAATATATCTTGAAACTCATCTAATACAAACTTTATATTTATATTTTTCTTAATAGCTATAGTATTCATTACATCTAAGCTATGCAAGAAGTATTCAACTTCATCAATATCATCTTTTTCATACATTTTAATAGTGATTTCTGCTATATTATCTATTTTGAATTTTTGAAGAGATTTTAATAAATCAAACATAGAATTTTTTACTTTATATAAAAAATTATCTATTGCAGAAATTTTATATGCTTCATTTATTATATTATTTGCAAGTGATTTAATAGTGCTTACTCTTTTTATATCAATATACACAAATTCATAACTTGGGTTACTTTCAAGCAAATGCTTAATTATAGATGTTTTCCCAAATCTCCTAGGAGCTTTTATCATAAATGATTGATTTTCTTCTATGTATGTTTTAAATAAAGGCAAATGCTTTTTTCTATCTATAAAGTCTTTACTAGTTACAGGTTTTCCAGTTTTAAACATATTATTTTCTTTGTATATATATTTTATGGATAATTATATCTATTAAATTAATGGAAGTCAATATTAGTAGATGATTGTATCTATTAAATTGATAGATAGTATTTTTAAAATACACTATTTTTTCTTATACATAGAATAAATAACATCCTTATGCTTATTTTCCACCACAAAACGATTTATTGTCCCAACACGCTAGTTAAAACTATGCACTTTTAGTGCAAGGCTTTCAGCTTCTACAAACATCCAAATGATACAATAAAACCATGAGACATGGAAATCACACAATAAGCCAACTTCAAGCCCATATAGTATGGGTAACTAAATACAGATACAAAGTATTAAAGGGAAACATACAGCAAAGATGTAGAGAACTATTAATCCAAATATATGACTCAGAAGATATAAGAATACTTAAAGGAGTAGTAAGCAGAGATCACATTCATATGCACATAGAATACCCACCAAGTAAATCATTAAGCGACATAGTCAAAAAACTAAAAGGAAGAACTTCAAGAAAGCTACAGATGGAATTCAAAGAACTTTCAAAACAATATTGGGGAAAACATTTCTGGGCAATAGGTTATGGAGTATGGAGCACAGGAAATATAACAGAAGATACAGTAGATGAATATTTAGAACACCATCGAAGTCCATCAAACAAAGACACAGGAACAATGATTTTGGAATAAAAATCATTGCGGACTTTCAGTCCGTATCTTATGAACCTATGGACTTTCAGTCCATAGTGGTTGAGTACTCTTACTCTCTCGTGGTTTATATCCATATATTATATATACTTTTTTTAGATATATTAATATATGAAAAAATAGAATATAAAATACCATTAGTTTAAAATTTACTTAAAAATTATAATAGTCCTTTAACCCCTTTATGGTATCATATATTCAAAAAACAAAAGGATTATTATGAAATATCTAATGGCAATAGATGCAGGGACAGGGAGTGTGAGGGCTGTTATTTTTGATGAAAATGCTAAGCAAATATCTGTTTTTGCTAAGGAATGGACTCATTATAAAGATGGTGATGTTGAAAATAGTATGAGCTTTGATTGTGAGGGGAATTGGGAGATTATTTGTTCTTGTATTCAAAATGCTATTTCTATTGCTGGTGTTGATAGTGAAGATATTTTAGCTATTAGTGCTAGCAGTATGCGAGAGGGGATTGTGGCTTATGATGGTGATGGGAAAGAGGTTTTTGCTGTGGCTAATGTGGATTCTCGTGCTAGTGAGGAAGTTGGGTATATTAATGAGAAGTTTCCTAAATTAGAAAAAGAGTTTTATGATATATCTGGTCAGACATTTGCACTTGGGGCTTTGCCTAGGTTGATGTGGTTAAAAAATAATAGATTAGATGTTTATAATAAAGTTAAAAAAGTTTCTATGATTAGTGATTGGGTGCTGTATAAGCTTAGTGGAGTTATTGCTTCTGACCCTAGTAATGGGGGGACTAGTGGGGTGTTTTCTTTGGAAAAACGAAAATATGTTTCTAAGATGGCGAAAGAGCTTGATATTAAAGATGATATTTTTCCAGATGTTTTAGAGGCTGGGGAAGTTATGGGGGTTGTTAGTCCAAGTGTTATTAATAAAACTACTCTTTCAAGTAAGACTAAAATAGTTATGG
Organism: Campylobacterota bacterium; assembly: GCA_029255845.1. Taxonomy (GTDB): domain Bacteria; phylum Campylobacterota; class Campylobacteria; order Campylobacterales; family JAJVLF01; genus JAJVLF01. The sequence continues at coordinate 51,828 of JAJVLF010000013.1, forward strand.
GTGGTGGTGATGTTCAGCTTGGGGCTGTGGGGCTTGGGGTTGTTAATGAAAATGAAGTGGCTATTTTAGGGGGGTCATTTTGGCAACAAATAGTTAATATTCCTAAAAATATAAAACCTCCTAAAGATATGTCTTTAAGAGTTAATCCTCATATTATTTCTAGTTTATCTCAAGCGGAAGGGATAAGCTTCTTTTCAGGGCTTATATTAAGATGGTTTCGAGATGTGTTTGCTTATGAAGAAAGTGAGCAAGCAAAAAAAGAAAATACAGATGTATATCATATATTAGAGCAAAAAGCTTCTAAAGTCCCCGTAGGTTCTTATGGAATAATGCCTATATTTTCAGATACTATGAAATATAAAAAATGGTATCATGCCTCACCTAGTTTTTTAAATCTCTCAATAGATAAAGATATATGCAATAAAGCCTCTATGTTTCGAGCTTTACAAGAAAATGCTTGTATAGTATCTGCAATAAATTTACAAAAAATACAAAAATGGACAAATACTACAATAGAGAGTATAGTATTTGCTGGGGGAGCAAGTAAAGGGGAGCTGTTTTGCCAGATATTAGCAGATGTAAGTGGATGTAAAGTAAAAGTTCCTAAAGTTATAGAAGCTACATCTTTAGGATGTGCTATTGTGGCAGGAGTGGGTGCTGGGATATATGAGGATGTCGCAAAAGATTCTAAAAGATTGGTTGAGTGGGATAGAGAGTATATCCCAATTATGGAAAATACAAAAAAGTATAAAGATATACAAAAGAAATGGGAAAAGGCTTATGAAGCTCAATTAAAATTGGTTGATGATGGAATAACTATCTCTATGTGGAAAGCACCAGGGTTATAAGGTGGCTTTAGTTTGGTGAGGTTGAAACCTCACTTCCAAGTTAATTTTTTGGTTATTCGTCCTCTTTAGGTTCTTTTTTTTCGGGAGCTTTTTTGCTCATCATTTCTCTTAATGTGTCATACTCTTTAGAAGATAAAAATCTAGTTTTCCCTGATGGTAGATTATTAAGTGAAAAAGGTCCATAAGATATTCTTTTTAAATCTAAAATCTTTCTATCAAAGTGAGCAAAAAATCTTCTTAGTTCTCTGTTTCTACCAGATTCTAGCCCTACTCTTATTCGTGAATAATTTCTTGTATTTTTTAATATCTCATATGACAGAAATTTGCCTCCATCCATTGAATCTATATTTGCTAAAGGATGAGCTCCTGCATTGGTGTCTAAAAATACTCCTTCTTGCATGGCTTGTTTCATTACATCCGTAATTTGCCCATCTAGTTTTAGATTATAAACTCTTTCTATTCCTTTTCTCATTAGCTTAGTGGCTATCGTAGGGGAATCTGTCAATAATAAAACCCCCTCACTTTGAAAATCTAATCTTCCTATCGTTATAAAATGCTTAAACTTACTTGATATAGAATGATATATTGTTTTTCTTTCTCTATCATCTTTTTTAGTTGTAAGCTCACCTTTTTGTTTATTGTAAATAATCACCGAATAGCTATCATCTACTCGCACTATCTTACCATCTAGCTTTACTTCTTGTTTTATAATATCTACAAAATCTACCACTACTTGACCATCTACTTTAATTCTTGCTTCTTTTATTAATGTGTCTGCTTCTCTTCTTGAGTATTTTGTGTAATGAGAGAGGAATTTATTTAATCTCATTTTATCCCCATTTCTACTAAATCATGAAGATGAAGAACACCTATGATTTCTTTATTTTCTTTGGTAAAAGCTAGTAATTGTATTTTATGTTTTTCCACATATAGCAAAGCATCTTTAGCTAACATATCCTCATTATGGCATATATGGGGCTTTTTATTTGCATACATAATGGCTTTATTTTCTAAAGAAAAACCATCATTTCTTAAAGCTCTTCTTAAATCCCCATCGCTTAAAATCCCCATTAATTTAGTTTCTTTATTTACTATTAATAAGTTTCCTAATTTACCCTCAGTCATTACTGATATAGCATCTTTTAAAATACAATCCTCATATACAATGGGGAGGTTGTCATATCTTAATAAATTTCTAGCTTTGACAAAAAGCATTTTGCCTAAAGACCCACCAGGATGAAAAGAAGCAAAATCATTTTTCTTAAAATCCCTAGCTTTCATCAATGCAACAGCGATAGCATCCCCTAAAGCCATAGTTAAAGTAGTAGAAGAAGTAGGAGCTATATTTAAAGGACAAGCTTCTTTTTTAATAGCAATTGAGAGAAAAATATCACTTTTAATAGCCAAAGAAGACTGCTCAAAACCAGCCATAGAAATAGTTTGAACATTAAGCCTTTTTAGATGGGGCATTAATGCAAGTATCTCCTCGCTTTCTCCTGAATAACTTATAACAATAACTAAATCATTCTTATCAATCATTCCCAAATCCCCATGCATAGCCTCCGTAGGATGGACGAAAAAGCTACTAGTTCCAGTGCTTGAAAGAGTAGCAGATATTTTAGAGCCTACTAATCCACTCTTACCTACTCCTATAATGACTACTTTTCCTTTTATAGAAAGGATTTTCTCTATTGTTTTATTAAAGTTTTTTAAATTATTTTTAGCATAAAGCAAGGCATTTGCCTCTATTTCAAAAACCTCTTTTGCTATATTTTCATAGTTTGTATTTTTCATTTATTAAGATACCTTATATTATTTGAAAACTCAAAGCTTTTAAAAGAAATAATGCTAATAATTTCCCCCTTAGAAACATTATCAATCTCACTATGAAAAACCGCCATAGCATTAGCATCCCGAATAGGGCTTATCATCCCTGAATTATATTTATTATTTCTAATAGCTTCAAATTCATTATCTTCTACTCTACCTAAAACTATATTAGCTTTATGCCTAGCCACTCTAAAATCTGCTTTGTTTTTAACCATCACAGGCTTAGTAAAATAATCATTATATCCACCATTTTTACGAAGAGCAGGTAAAATAAAATTAAAAGTAGCCAATATACAAGACATAGGATTTCCAGGCAAAGCAAACACAAAAGTCTCATCCATTTTTCCAAAAAGCACAGGTTTTGCTGGTTTTAGATTTATTTTATGAAAGATAGTTTTCATATTATTTTCTTCATAAGCCTCTTTCATAAAGTCAGCCTCACCCATACTAACTCCACCTGTAGAAATAATAAAATCATAAGACTTCAAAGAAGAAATAAATTCTATCATTTTTTCTAAATTATCTGGCATTACCCCCTTATAATCCGCATTAAAACCAAAATCTTTTAAAATAGACTTAATAGCAACAGAATTAGAATTATAAGTAGCAAACTCTCCAGACTCTTCCCACGGCTCTATAATCTCCTCTCCACTTGATACAATAGCTATTTTTGCTTTATCATAAACATCAACAAAAGGCTTTCCATTAGAAGCCAGTAAAGACACATTTACTCCATCAAGCAAACATCCTTTCTCTAGTAGATTATCTCCTTTTTTAAGCTCTTCTGCTTGTTTTCTATAATTATCCCCATTTTTTAATTTAGGCAATTTAACAATATCCCCATCCACAGACAAAGCATCCTCAAAAGGACAAACCGCATTAGCACTATCAGGCATCTTAGCACCTGTCATAATCTTAACACATTCCCCTTTTGATATTTGATAATCCCCATAATCCCCCGCAAAAATACTCTTAACAATCTTAAAACTCTCACTATCATCATCACTATGCACCGCATATCCATCCATAGCAGAATTATCAAAAGCAGGAGCATCTCTAAATGCTTTAATGTCCATCGCTAAAACATCCCTATCTAAATCATAAATGGACTTTATAGATGATGATTGTTTTTTTGTTATTGAAGACATAATAAAATCTATAGCTTCTTCATAACTAATTAATTTTTTCAACAATTTCCTTTGAAATTTTGGATTATTATAGCAAGATAGTTTGCTGTATTGTATTAAAAATACCAATGAAAAACAAAATAAACCAAAAGCTTTTAAATGTAATTTTAACGACTGAAATTATATAAAATATAGGCTATCTATTTAAAGCATTATACTAAACAACACTCTTTTTAAAAGACTAATAGGAGTAAAAAAAAGAAACCTACAATACAATGGTAAAAGTTTTCAAGGAATATGAAAAAGAAAGAATAAAAAATCATGGTATAGGAGGAAGAAAACAATCTTTATGCGAAGAAGAAAAAGTTCTATTTTTTTTAGAGTATTATAGTGTAGTAAATACTCTTATTGCAAATCAAAACTAACACAAATTTAGTTTTATTAAGTGTTATAAGATAGAAACCCTATCATCACTCATAACTACCATATTTTCAAACCTAACTCCAAATTCATTAGGGATATAAATACCAGGTTCTATGGTGAAAACCATATTATTTTCTATAATATCACTGGATTTACTAGATATAAAAGGAAGCTCATGAATATCTAGTCCTACTCCATGACCTGTGGAATGCACAAAGTATTTACCATAAGCTGATTTTTCTATTACTTTTCTTGCTATGGTATCTATATCACTTGCTTTCATTCCTACTCTTGCTTGTTTTATGGCTTCATCATGTGATTTTCTCACTATGTCGTATATTTTTTGATGATTTTTATTTTTAAATTTTTGCTCATCTTTAAAATGAATGTCTCCATGTATATCGCATACTCTTGTTCTATCAGAACAGTATCTTTTATATTTAATACCAGCATCTACTAATAATAAATCTTTTTCTTGTAGCTTAAGTTCTGAGGGGTGAGCATGGGGTTTTGCTGAATTTGCATTAATTGCTACTATGGCATCAAAGCTTGTGCCTAGTTCTAGTTTATTAGTCATATATGATAAATTTTTAAAAGATAGGTATTTTTCTGTTTTACCAATTCCTTTTTTAGATAGGTATTTTGCAAATTTATCAAAACCTTTAGCACCTAAATGGACAGCTTGTTTTAAAAGCTTAATTTCATCATCACTTTTAACCATTCTTTTTTTCTGAGATAGCCTTTCTTTGGTATCTACTTTAGGTAAAATATCTTTAAATACTAAATATTCTTTCATGCTCCATTCATTAGAATCTAATGTGATTTTACTAATATGATATTTTTTTAGAGTGCTAATTGCCTCATCTAGTAAATTACTAGCGATAATTACTTGAGAATTTAAAACTTTTTCATTTGCCTCAATCTCATATCTGCTATCTGTAAAAAAAAAGCTATCTTTTCCTAAAGAGAGATAAATAGCATTATCACAGCTATATCCACATTCATAATAAATAGCATTTTCATTTTTATGGATATAATTCATAAATTATTTATTTTCATTCTTTTTTGCTTCTATTTGCTCAAGTATAATCTGATGCACAGAAATCATAGCTAAATGATAAGAAAAAGCCCCAAATCCTGTAATCACACCCATAGAAGCTCCAGCAGTTATGCTTTTTTGTCTAAACTCTTCTCTTTGATAAATATTAGAAATATGAACTTCAACAGTAGGAATATTTACAGCCATTAATGCATCTTTAATCCCTATAGAAGTATGACTAAAAGCTGCTGGATTAATGATAATCCCATCTACACTGCCAAATGCTTCTTGAATTCTATCTATTATTTCTCCCTCTAAATTACTTTGGAAAAATTCAATTTCTATGTCATTTTCTTTAGCATACTTTTCCATACCTAAATGGATTTGCTCTAAAGTTAAAGGTCCATAAATGTGCTGTTCTCTGATACCTAGCATATTTAAATTTGGTCCTTGTATTACTGATATTTTCATTTTAGCTCCTTAATTTATTTCTCCCTCACTTGCCTTAAGCAAGACATCATCTAATAAGCTTTTCATATTTTTTACATTAAGAGCCCCTATGAATTTTTTTAATACTTTTTTATCTTTATTTAAAAAATAAAAAGTTGGAGTTCCTCTTGCATAAAGCCCTCTTAATGTCCTATTCTTAGTTATATTTATATAAGAATAATGGAAATTTTCTTGTATAAAACTTACTAGTTCATAATTTTCAAAAGTTTTATCCATAACTATTTGACAAGCATCACAATCATCTTGACCATACATTAACATAATAACTTTATCATCTCCTTTAGCCTCAGCAACAGCACTCTTAAAGCTCATAGGCTCCAAGAAACTTGAATACATAAATGATATAAACAAAAAACAAATTAATATATATCTCATCTAAACTCCTATCTGACCAAATGTATCTAATAATACACCTGTGAAAAAACCTAAATTACCACTAATAATAGCTAATCCTATTAGCACTAATAAGCTACCACCAAATATTTCTATTTTTCTAAAATGATTTTTAATAGATTTAAAAACACCGAGTGCATAAGAGGTAAGCAATGCAGATAAGATAAACGGCAATGCTAATCCAGCTGTATATATCACCATTAATAATAATCCTTTATTAGCTCCTCCCTCACTAGCAGCTAAAGAAACAATAGAGGCAAAAATAGGACCAATACAAGGAGTCCAACCTAAGGCAAAAGAAACACCTAATAAAAATGGAAATATTGCTTTAATTATCTTAGCAATAATTCCTTTTTTATTTTTAGAATCTATAGTTAAATCAGCTCTTTTTTCATACATTAGAAATTTAATTTGAATAACTCCCATAAAATGCAATCCAAAAACAACTATAAGACCTCCTGCTACATAATTAACCCAATCATATTGAAAAATATCACTAGCCAAATTCGCCATAACAGCACCAAGTATAATAAAAACAAGAGAAAAACCAGCAACAAATAAAAGTGAAGTTTGTAATATTTTCATTCTTTGAGCAAAAGACATTTTCTCATCATCACTATCACTAAGCACAGAAATAGACATACCTGTGATATAAGAAAGATAAGCAGGTATCAAAGGCAAAACACAAGGACTAAGGAAAGTCAAAATCCCCGCTAAAAAACTAATAAGCAATGGCCAACTATCAAACATTTCAGCAAACATAATTATCCTTTAAATAAAATCATTTTTGTATTTTAGCTAAAACTAATTAAACTTCGATTTCTTTTTAGCTAAATATCTAAATATTTTGAGAGATTTTAACTCTTTATAATTTATATTATAATAAATGAGATTAAGGTATGCTAATAATTCCACTCTTTTTATATCTTTTTCTAGGCATATATTTTGGCTTATATAAAAAGGTATTTTTATTTTCTTTTTTAGAAATTTCTTTTGAATTTTATTATATAATTTTTTATGTGTATTTATGGAAAATGTAGCAAAGACAAAAGGTAAATTATAGCGATTAAACCAATATTCCCCTAAGTCTATAGATGATTTCTCTTGTTTTAAATAAACCTTTAATGCTCTATCTCCTATGACTACCTCCCCTTGGACATTTAATACTTTTGCTAAGAGGTTTGATGTATCGCTATTATTATCTTTTTTATTTTCACCTTTTAGAACTAAAACAGATTGCACTTTGCCTTTTGCTGATATGCCCATTGTGATTTTTTGATTTCTTTTTGATTTTATGCTTGATATAAATGCCGAGCTTATTCGTCTATTTTTGAATTTTTTATTTATTTCTTTTGGGGTGCCTTTGTGATGAAGCATTATTTTATATAATGATGGATAGTATTTTTTTATGAAAAGTTTAAAAGGTAATAGGTTTAAGTATTCTATATTTGCTAAAATCAATGTTATAATATCCATATATTTAAGTTATCGCTATTTTAACAAATTAAAAGGTGTTTATATGCTTAGCCTACATCAAAATGAACTCAATGTGCAAGAAATATTTAATGGATGGTATATTAATAATAATCATAAAAACTATGGGGCTTTTATTAGTTTTGTGGGGATAGTGAGAAGTGAAAATGACATAGAGGCTCTTAGTTTTGACATTTATGAATCTATATTGCAAAAGTGGTTTAATGACTGGAAACAAAAACTAGAAAAAGAAAATGTCCTCGTTTGTATGGCTCACTCCATAGGCGATGTGAAGATAAATGAAAGCTCTTTTTGCTGTGCTATACTCTCAAAACAAAGAAAACAAGCATTAAAATACATAGATTTATTTGTAGAAGACTTTAAAGCAAATGCCCCTATATGGAAATATGATGTAATTAATTCTAAAAGAATTTATGCCAAAAGCAGAAGCCATCAAATAGATGGGAGCGGTATTTTAGCATGAGTTTGAAAACATTACTTCAATCATATTCTAATTTTAGAGAAAATGAAGATAAAAAGCCAAAAGACAAATTAAATAACCTAGCTAATGAGGGTCAAGACCCTAATGTTTTATTTATCACTTGCATAGATAGCAGACTAGATCCTACTATGTTTTTTGAAAATAGCTTAGGAGATATGTTTGTGGTGCGAAATCCTGGTAATTTTGTTTTGCCTTTTAGTAAGACTTATAGCGGGATAGGTGCTTCTATCGAATTTGCTTTGGCATTTTTTGACATTAAAGACATTATTATATGCGGTCATTCCCAATGTGGAGCTTGTGAAGCTATATCTAAAAAAATAGATGTAGGAGAAAACAAGCAATTAGCCCAATGGCTAGAACAAAATAAAATAATAGGCAAAAGGCATTTTTTTACAGAAAACCCACAAGAACAATTTGAAAAAGAATCACTTTTACAACAAAGCAAAAATATAAAAACCTACCCCATAGTAAAAAAAGCTCTTAAAAAAGGAACCCACCTACATAGCTGGTATATAGATATGAAAACATCACTTGTTTATAAATATGATGGGCATAAATTTATAGAACTATAATTGAGAATATTTCTTTCTTTATTATTATTTATTTTTATAAACCTTACTCTTTATTTCACTTCTTCATATGAGTTCATAAATGCAGATAATGATTATTATTTAATCAATCATTATGAATTGTTTTATGATTTAACTCACCAAATAAAATCAATATCTAGCTTAAATATAATTAATGCTATCTTCATAGCTAAAATCATAACCTTATCCCCTATAATCATCATCTTTGCTTTTATTTACAGGAAAACACCCTCAATTGATTATTATTCTCTTAGCACCACTATTTTTATTTTTATTTTTTTATCCATATTTTTTATATCTAATCAAAACCAAAAACCAAAAATGAATACTTTTCACAGCGATAAACTAAAACAAGAAGTTTTCATACCTAGCTTAAAACCAAGAGAATATAATATAAAGAATTATCACATATTTCTTATTCTATCTTTTATAGCATTAATCTTCATTAGGAGATTTATTGCTTCACCTTTTTTAGTTTTGATACTGCTACCTAGCATACTAATGTCTTTATATCACATATACACATATAAAAACTATCACCTACCCATCATTAATAGCGACATAATAGATATTAATAATTCATTAATTATATCTTTAAAAAGAGACGAGGAAAGATTAAAATATCATTTTAAAAATAATATTTTTATATCAGATGATTACATATTATCAGACATAATATCTCATTACAACCATAAAATACTAAATAAAAGTTTATTTTATTTAAAATATTTTGACTCAAACAACACTATGAAAAACATCCTAACAAAAGGAAACAAAACAGCCCAAGATAAAGACATCTTCATATACACAAACAAAAACACCTTCCACAACCTATACTCCATATTCCAATTAGCCTCCTACGACATCATAAAAAATAAAGCAAGTGATATTTTAGTAGATATAGATTTTATCACAAATAAACTAGACACTAATATGCTATATCACAAATCAATAACAAAAAACATATACAAAACAAGCCAAGCCATTTTCAACCTATCAAAAGGAATACTAACCATAAACAATAAAAAAATGCCCATAAACAATGCCTTCCTAGTAAATAAAAAAGTCCAAAAAATCCAATACAACAACAACAGCAAATCAAAAATTATCGCCATCATCATAGATGAAAAATATATGCTCCTATGCCACCAAGAATACATTAAAAGCTTTTTCATACAAGCATTAATTTTTAAAAATTATTCTAATCCTTTTGTGAGCAGTGTTTATGATAAAAAGGGTGTTAAGATTATAAAAATAACAAATCCTACTAAGAAGTAAAAATTTTAGAACAACAAGGATATTTCAATGATTAAAGATAAAGCTTATTATTACTAATAAAACACTTATATACGAACCAGCTAATCTATCTAAAGCTAAAAAAATAAATATTACCATACCAACAGATAAATTAATAAATCTTGATATTATGGCAAAACAGCTTAATATGAATAGGTCAAAATTACTTACATCTTTAACTGATAAATTATTAAATGGGGATATACAGATAAAGTCATCATAGCCATATATAAGGGTTTTTAGCACAATATATTAAATTTTGGGAGGTGATGAAAATATGATGTTATCTTATTGTTATTTATTTTATAGTTAATTAACTTGAGACCAATGCAAATTAGAACCACCTAATCTAGGGAGATACAAGACATCATAAAGCAATTATTTTGTTAAAAACATAGCTTTTGCTATGATTTGAACAAAATAATCACTTTCTAATGCCTTCTATCACCCTATCTTATGCACTTCTAATTTGCATTGGTCTCAACTTTTGATATTCTTTAAATATTTAGAAAAAAGTATTTTCATTACCTGAATATATGTTCGTAAAACCAAGATTTTTATTCGTATAGCATTTGTATGCACAAATACATATCATCATTTTTTTATGCAAGATTGCTTAAATCTTGCTAGAAAACGAAGCAAAAAACCACTCTTTCACTTCCTTGACCCCTTAAGGGCAACCTTAATTATGTCTTAAAGCCTAAAAATTGCAAACTCGCCTTTGGCTCAGACATACAATTTTTTATACGGCTTTAAGACATATTTTTAAGCTTGCTCATAGGCAGAGGGCGGATAAGGATTTAATAGTTTAAAAGACATAATACAAGCTAAGGCTTGTATTATGGAGTATGTGGGTTTTAGTGATGGAGCTATGTTTTATCGAAGTAGGGTAAGTTTTTAGTAAACAGTAAATCTCTGATCCGCATTTCTCTAAATTAGCTGAGAGTTTGCCTCTTATTAAGTTTTGAGTGGATTATACGACGAGGAAAAGATTAAAGTTTTTAATTGTGTATTGACAATACATCTACAAATTGATAGAATAATCTACTTCCTATTTAAACAAGGTTTTAAAATTGAATAAAATAATAAAGTGGAATGAAGAAAAAAATCAACTTTTAAAACTGCAAAGGGGTGTAAGCTTTGATGATGTTCTTAATAAAATTGCAAATAATGAAATATTAGGAAGAAAAATACATCATAATAATGAAAATTATTCTAATCAAGAAATTTTCATTTTTGAAATTAATGATTATATTTATTATGTTCCTTTTGTTGAAAATGAAAATGAAATATTTTTAAAAACAATCATACCAAGTAGAAAATTAACAAAAGAGCATAAAACAAATGAAAAATAAAACAATACTTGACAATGAAGAATTAAAATTATTAGAAGCGATAGAATCAAATGATTTTATAGACTCTCCATTAAAAGAGCAAGAAATGATATATTATAAAAATCATGCTAAATATACAAAATCTTTACAAGAAAAAAGGCAAACTACTATTAGGTTTGCTATTAGTGATTTAGCTATTATTAAAAGTAAGTCGAAAGAGTTAGGGATAGGGTATCAAAATTTAATTCAGGTTTTAGTGCATGATTATGCTCTTGGGAAGATTAAACTTAATATATGATGTTTCCTCTTGTGCTAATTGTGTTCAATGATAGTATATAATCTCGTTCTATCTTTTTTAAGGTATAGCAAGTAAAAAATATCTTCTGAAAAATAGGGAAATGATTTGCATATTATATTAAACTATCAATTATTTCATCATCAACTATTAAGTCCCATCTTTCTGACAAAAACAGTAATATTTTCTTACTACGATTATCTATAATTTCAGGTGTCCATTCTCCATTTTGACTCACTTCTATTTCGCTATAGCTACCTTTGAAAAATATTTCTTTTTTATCATTAAAACATTTATTTTTTAAGCTTGAATTTTTAGAAGTTGACAATAAAACTAAATTACCTAATGCGTGTAATTTTCTACTTCTTTTTTTCCCTATTAATTGAGAATAGTTATCTTCCCAACATTTATCTTTTGGGGTTTGTGGGTAGATATGCTCTATCGTTTCTTTATTTATTTCTTCCCACTGTAATTTAATTTCTCCTTTTGATTTTTCTTGTAAAAATAGTTCATATTCATATAATAAATATTTCAAACCCTTCCAACTATACCAGCCTTCATATTTTTCAAAATGCTCACGAATATCATTTTTAAAATTATCTGGTCTTACCCATCTATATACATTATCATCAGAATAAATTTCTTGTTTCATATTATCAATTAATTTATCAATATTTTTATTTTCATGAAATTCATTAGCATATTTATAAAATCTACTATCTCCAGCTATTAGACTAATATGCTCATACATTACTTTATGAGAATCTTCTTTAGCTACAAATATAAAAGAATGACCACCTTGTAATGCTTCTCTAGCAAATGGCTCATGAGCATATAAATCATCACCTAATAGTATAATGTCTAAATTTAGAAGTTTGTTATGCTTTAACCATCTTTTTGAAGCATTAATCTCACAATCTTGTTTCTTAGTTCCATCACTATTTTCTATAAGTTCAGGCATTAAAGAAATAACTTTATTTATATTTGGTGATACTATGACTGGAGTAATTGCTTGATGTGAGTATGTTGTTTGTTCATCTTTATATTCTTTGGTTAAACATTTTGAACATTTAATTGTTTTTGATGAGTGATATCCAGTTCCATCTAATGCAACTAGGTATTTATTCATATGTTTATAAGAGTTTAGTATTTTTGCTTCTTTTAGATAATTTAAACATTCATTATATAGAGGTTTTAGACAAATTGGCTCTATAGAGTCAAGTATATCTCTAATATGGTTATCACTTGGTATTTTATCTATACCAAATAAACTATTTGCATTATTTCTTCCTTCTTTTTCTTCCATCTTTCTTTGAAACTCTAAAAAACTACTTGATTGCATATGAAACATACTAAATGCTGATAATACTATATCTTCTATTTTAATACTTGTATTTTTTCCTTTTCTTTTATCTTTGAAGCTTTTGCTATTTTCTTTTAATGAGTTTATGAATGTTTTAAATATTTTCTTGTTTATTTTTTATTCTTTTTGTTGATTTGAGGGAGGTTTTATTTTAGCATAAAATTGTGTTTTTTAAAATTAGAATTGCTGGAACTCCATTGAGAATATACATTTATTAATACAAAAAAAGAAATTCCTAAAGTTCTTGTAGTATAATTTATCTTAAAAAATAACTAAAATAAAGGAAATTTTATGGAAAATAGTATTAAGACGATACCATTGCTTCACAGCGAAGTAGATTGTATTCATATGGATATAAACTCGATAGATAAGACATATAGAGATAAGGATTTATATGCTTTAAAGGTCAAGGGGGATGGGATGATTCCATATATCAATGATGGAGATATAGCTTTATTTTATAAATTTAAAGATGAAGAAAGTGCCACAGGGGATGGGAAATACATTATTGATACGAAAAAGGGAGAAAAAGTAGAAAACCTTAAGTTTTTATTAAATGGAAATATAAGAGTAATAAGTGAAAACCCTACTTATCATATAGATGAGGAAATAGATGGTGATGATGAGAGTCTTTTGAAAATAATAGGAAAGGTTGTCGGTAGAATTTTAAAAGGATAGTTTAGGGAACCTCTATTTAATATGTGCATTTATTTTATTAAAAGTCCAAAATAAGATAAACAGTCCTGCTGATGATGTAATGGCAAATATAGAAAACCATAAATATATTATAGGCATTGAAAAATACACGACTACCATAGAGTATATCGCAAGAGGAGCTATTAATTGTCTGTATGAACTTACAAATGCTATTATATTTGGTTTTTTTATGGCTTGTAGGGCGGATACACAAATAAAGATTGATACATATCCAAAAAAAGCAAATGATTCTATGACGGCATAGCTGTAAGCATATTCTATTATTATTGGTGTGTCATCGAATAGTTTTATTACCATTTTTCCAAAAGTGGCTATTGTGATTATGCCTATCACACAAATGCTAAAGCCGTAAATTATGGCTTGTTTTAAGCATTGTTTTACTCTTTCGTATTGTTTTGCACCGTGATTATTTGATATTATACTTAGCACAGCACTTGATATTCCTAATGCAGGGAGTAGCATAATTTGTTCTACTCTAAATCCTATTCCATATCCAGCTACTGCTTGGTATCCGTAAGTTGCTACGAAGTAGGTTATTACTATTTGTCCTAGGCTCATTGTTAGCATATTTAAAGTTGCTGGGATGGCTTGGATGATGATTTCTTTGGCTACTTGGACTTTTATGAAAAAGTATTTTATTTTATGAAAATTTATAATATCAAATTGCCCTACTCTATATAGCATATACCCCATATTTATGGCTTGAATTAGGACAGTAGATATAGCTATGCCCTTAAATCCTAAAGCAGGGATAAATCCGTATCCATAGATAAAAAGAGGGTTTAAGATGATATTTAAGAAAAACCCTATAATTAAGGAATTTCTCATACTTTTAGTATCTCCCAAAGAAACTAGCACAGCATTAGCTACAAAGGTAATCATCATAAAGATAGTCCCTATAAAAATAATGCTAATATATTCTACAGCAAAAGCTAAAGGCTTATCTTTCGCTCCGATAAATTCTAATATATAAGGAGCGGTAATGTATCCAATAATGGATGATGAGATAGCAACAATAAAAACAATACTAAATCCATTATGAGCATACAATCTAGCTTTCTTTTTTCTTTTAGAGCCTGATAAATTCCCAAGCAATGAAGTGATAGAAGAGTTTAAACCAAAACATAAACCTAAGAAAATAAAATAAATAAAAAAGCTAAAAGACAATCCAGAAAGTGCCTCTGTGGATATTTGACCAGCGAAATATGTATCTACCACATTATACATTGTGTTAAAAAACATTCCAATGATGGAAGGAATAGCTATTTTTCTTAAAAGAGATGGGATGTTGTCATTTAATAAATCGTGGTTCATATTATGCTTGGAGCTAAATTATAGTATATGCTGTAAATGATTAGCATGAGCTATCCATTTATTTAAAGAATCCCAATTTTCATCTTCTATCATTTTTTTAGCAGTTTTAAATTCATTTTCAAATTCATCTAAAGATTTTATCAAATTATCTTTATTGTTTTTAAATATATCAACCCACATAATAGGAGAGCTTTTAGCTATTCTCGAAATATCATTAAATCCACCACCTGCTAGAGATGTAATATTTTCTGCTTTTTCATGATTTAAAACAGAATTTGCTAAAGAAAAAGATATGATATGAGGCATATGAGACACATAAGAGGCATGCTCATCATGCTCATTTGAATCCATATAGATTATATTCATATTTAAATCATTAAAGACATCTATCATGCTCGCCAATTTTTGAGGATTAGATTTTTCTTGATCGCAGATTATTATAGTTTTATCATCAAATAGTTTTTCATCTGCATGAAAAATCCCAGAATATTCTTTACCCGCCATAGGATGAGTGGGGATATAATTATCTCTTATTTTTTTTGGTATATTTTGGATGATACTTTTTTTAGTGCTTCCTAAATCCACAATTATAGTATCTTGAGAAATATGCTCAAAAGAATTAATTATAGATATAATAGCAGTAATATTTGTAGCTATAAATATAATATCATTTTTCTGAATTTCCTCAAATGAAACTATGCCATCATAGATATTATTATCATTTGCATATTTTATGCTTTTCTCATCAATATCATAACCATATATTTTATCATACTTCCCAATAGTCCTTAATGCAAGAGCAAGAGATGAGCCAATATGACCAATACCAATAATCCCTATATTCACTAGAAATTCATCATAATACTAGCTCTTTTGCTAAATGCCTTGTATTCCATTCCATTTGCTACATGAGGAGATAGTTCCTGTAT
This sequence comes from Campylobacterota bacterium, assembly GCA_029255845.1. Classification (GTDB taxonomy): domain Bacteria; phylum Campylobacterota; class Campylobacteria; order Campylobacterales; family JAJVLF01; genus JAJVLF01. Next base: position 67,811 of record JAJVLF010000013.1, read on the forward strand.
GATAGCCAATATGCTTTTTGCTTTCACTCTATCCTTTTTACTAGCAAGACAGGCATCTTTATCAACCATTTGACCTTGAATATTTGTCCCACATGCCAAAGAAACATAATCAAGTGTAGCATAAGATACTCTCTTATATGCTCTAAGATATTTTTCTAATTTTTTCTTATCAAATAATTTACATTCTAAGTTTACACTATTAAGAATAGCTTCTTTTGTAACTAGCTTTTGTTCTTTATCTATTAAAGTTTCTTCCCATGATTTAAGGCTTTTCTCTCTTTGATTGATATCTTTTTGAAGTAAGGCATAGCCATTTTTTGTTTTTAACTTAAAGCTATCATACTCTCCATATTTTGCTTTAAGCACTGATACAAGTCTTTTATGTTTATTGTTTAAATATTTTTCTTTATCTTTAAATCTTTTAGCAACCTTAGATTCATAATCCTTATAAGTAGAAAGCTGTTCCTCAAATTTGAGTGTCTTATCTTTCATCTTTTTTTCTAATTTACTTTGCTTCATCTCAAAACTTGAGTTCAAACTATTATAATAATAGATACCTCCAGCTATACCTACACCACCCAATATAATGAAAATCCCCGCAATTAATATAAATTTCATAAGTTTGCACCTGTTTTTATAGTTAATAATCGTATTTTTTACAAATAATTAAGATAAATTACATAAAATATATTTATCTTTTAAACAATGATTGACAAAACGATGTTTTTTATATATAATTCCACCTTTATTTTATACATTAAGTTAATTAGTTTTGGAGTGTCGCCAAGTGGTAAGGCACTAGGTTTTGATCCTAGCATTCGGAGGTTCGATCCCTTCCACTCCAGCCACTTCCATTACAGTATATATCGCGGAATAGAGCAGTGGTAGCTCGTCGGGCTCATAACCCGAAGGTCGCAGGTTCAAATCCTGCTTCCGCAACCAAATCAATTTTTACATAAAACTATTTATTAGATTATTTATTTCTTTAAATACTTTCTTAGCAGATTTTTTTTGTATTTCCTCTCTACTACCTTTTAGGTTTAATTTAAAAATATGATATTTTAAATTATAAAGAATGCAAAAATACACTAAGCCAATAGGTTTATTTTTGCTTCCCCCTTTTGGTCCCGCTATGCCACTTATACTTATTGATATATCGCTATTTGTGATATTATGTAATCCTTTTGCCATTTCTTTAACACATTGTTTGCTTACTGCACCTTTTTTAGATAATGTTTGCTTTTTTACTTTTAGTATTTTGTGTTTTACTTTATTGCTGTAGGTAATAAAGCTTTGGCTTATTATTGGGCTTACATCTTTATTTTTTATCAAACTATAAGCTAGAAGACCTCCAGTGCAACTCTCTACAAAGGATATTGTTTTATTATATTTTATTAATTTTTTGCTTACTTTTTTAAATATGCTCATTTAAAAAAAATAGTAATCTCATTGTTTATTGCATTTCTTGTAAGGACAGGTTCCATTTTAAGAGGAAAACTATATTCTACAAAACTTTTATCTAGTTTTGTAAGCTTATATAAAGATGATGTGCTCATATCGATTAATGCTAAATCTTGGATATTTAATGTCTCTTCATCTATATTTCTTATCTTGATTAGATACATTGAAGATTTTTTATTGTTTGTAATATTGGTTGATGTAAATCCATAAGGGTCTATATTTCTTGCATATCTTCTATCTAGTCTTGAGAAAATATTTTTAGAGTTTTTATATATAAATCCATTATTATGTTCTATGAATGTCCCAATAATAGGAAATGTTTTGCCTTTAAGAGATTTCTCATAAGACAATATAGCCTCTTTGACTATCTTTCCAGCATTAAGAAGCCCATAACCAAAATATTTATTTTTACCATTTATATATGGGGTATCTCCTATTTTTGAAGATGTTTTATTTAAAATATCTAATAAATCATCTCTCGTTAAATCTGGATTAATGTCTAAAGCTAATGCTAAAGAGCCTCCCACCATAGGCACAGATGCACTTGTGCCTATGAAGTATTTGTCATATCTTGAATTAATGCTTGTCGTGATAATTCCATTTTTATTTCCAAAATCTCCTCCTGGAGCAGATATATCTATGCTTTTCCCACGGCTACTATAATATGCTAATTTGCCATTTCTATCAGTGGCACTTACTGAAATAACATATTCAGACTCACTTTCATCTACTAATGATAAATCTTTATCATAATCATACCCATTATTTCCTGAAGCAAAAATTATAATTAACCCTTTCCCATTTCTTCCTTTAGTCGCTAGTTTTTTAATAAAGTTATAAAAATAATCATGAGCATGGTATGTCCCCCATGAGTTTATAATAATAGGCACACCAAGCTTGTCAAGATAATCAAACATTTCATAAGTCTTCACATAGTCAATAGGGCTTTCATATTCTATAAAATGTATTTTAGATTTAGGAGCTACTCCAACAGAGCCTTTATTGTTTTCCATAGCTGATAAAACTCCAACCACTTGAGTGCCATGCCTTCTGCTAAAACTAAAACTTGCTGGACTCACCTTATCATCTTTTTTAGCTAAAGCCATATTCCTTATTAAATCCTCATGATATATATCTATCCCATCATCATATATGCCTACTTTGGTATTAGCTCCTTTTGTAAATATAAAAGCTTCTTCTATGTTTATATGTGTTTTTGAGTTATTGCCATGTAAATGCCAAGCATCTTTATAATAAGGATCTAAAGTTCTTTTTTGAGGTTTTATTTTAAAATTTGGATGTGAGAAAATAACATCTTCATTTTCGTATATTTTATTGGCTATATCTAAAGTTTTTTCTATATTCTTAACTTTAAAAAGATAGATATTATCATAAAGATTTTTTATTTCTATTAGATTATATTTCTTTTTTATTTTATCTTTTAAAGCAATATTTTTAAAATTAACAATAATCTCTCCACTCACCTTAAGAGTAGTATTATGCTCTCCTATATATACATTATCTAAGCCCCTCGAATGACTTTTTTTAATAAATACTTTTTTACCCTTAGTAAAATAAAAATCATCAGAAGCAAAGATGGAAGCAAAAAGAATAAAAACTATTAAAAATTTATTCATTAAAGTCTTTTTCACATTTATAAGAATTGACATTTTCTTTTTTGTCACCAATCTCAAATAAAAACTTTAAATTATCCACAGCAAAATCCGCACAAGGCTCATTTGATATTTTTTTCAAATTACTGCTAGTAGAATGCAAAAACTTATTAAAAACAACATGAACTAGTTTTTCTATATTTGCCTCATCTTCTTTTTTTATAAATTTCTTCTTGATAGCCTTTTGAATCTCATCTTGAGCTATTTTTTTAGCCTTTTCTCTTATTTCTCCAAGCACAGGAGATATATCTAATCCACTTTGCCATTTAATAAAATCATCAATATATTCCCCTATCAAAGAATAGGCAATTTGTGCTTGCTCCTCTCTAAGAGCCGTATTTTTCTTTGCTACTTCTTCTAAATTCTCTATAGAAAATATCTGAATATTTGGATATTTAATAGTATCAATATGAATATCTTTAGGTAGAGCTAAATCAAACCATATTTTCTTGCTTTTGCTTTCATTAATTAGCTCATCTGTAATTATAGCACTATTAGAGCCTGTAGCAGTAAATAAAATATCTATATCATTTATATACTCTTTTAAAGAACCCAAAGGCTTAATGGTTATATTGTCCTTATATTCTTTTTTAAATACTTTTATGTTTTCTATACTTCTATTAAATAAATAAACATCCGCATTTTTATCTATTAGATTTTTAATAACAAGAGAGGACATCTCTCCAGCACCTACAACGATTACTTTTTTATTTTCTAAATTAGAAAAATATTCTTCTAATTTTAAAATAGCTATACTAGCAATAGAGACAGAATTTTTAGAAATATTGCTATTATTTCTAATAGCAGAAGAGCATTTAAAAGCAAAATGAAGAACTCTACTTAAATACTTACCGCATAAATTATTATCAACTGATAATTTAAAAGCAGATTTAAGTTGCCCAGTGATTTGAGTCTCTCCTATGACCATACTCTCCAAAGAACTCGCCACACAAAAAGTATGATGAATAGCAGAATGATTCTCATATACATCCCCATGACCTTTTAACTCATTTAACTCTATAGAAAAATAAGAAGATAAAGAAGAAAAAACAAAAGGAATTTCTTTTTTGCTATCATCTATTTCCACTAAAATCTCAACTCTATTGCAAGTAGAAAGAATGACAACTTCTTTTATATTTTTATTTTCCATAATTATGGACGAGAATTTAATAATATCACTCGCATTAAAAGAAATCTTTTCTAAAAACGAAATAGAAGAATTTTTATGATTAAAACTAATGATTACATATGACAATTAGGACACTCTTTTTATTATTTTATCTAGTATAGAAATTAAAAACTCATCATTTAATGCATTATTTTTAGCTATTTTTATTAAGTCATTTGCTACTTTATAAGAATATTTTATGCTATCATATTTTTCAAATAATGATGTTATTTTATTTCCCTCTATTTTATTAAGTTTCTTTTTAAAACAAGATAATACGAAAGCTTTTTCTTGATTATTACAGCTATTATATAAATAAATATAGCTAATAGTGCATTTGCCATTTTTAAAATCCTGTATTACAGGCTTTTTAAATTCTTCTTCACTAGCTGTAATATCTAAAATATCATCTACTATCTGAAAAGCAAGTCCTACATTCTTGCCATATTCTTTTAATTTATCCGTATCCTTATGAGAAATAACTCCCGCACAATAGGTGCTAGCCTCAATTAAAGAAGCCGTTTTTTTATAAATCATATCCATATACAGATGACTACTAGAATTAAATTTTTCAGAAAGCTCCTCATCAAGTATTTCCCCTAAAGAAAGACTACAAACAGCAGAAGAAATACTCTTAACCACCTTATCTTCAAAATTACTAAGCTCCAAATAAGCCTTAGAATACAGCAAGTCCCCAAACATAATAGCTCTCTTATTGCCAAAACGAAAACTAACAGTCCTCTCTCCTCGCCTCATATCAGAATCATCAATCACATCATCATGAAGCAAGCTAGCAAAATGTATCATCTCAATAATAGCAGATAATTTAATAGCCTTAATGCTAGTCCCCGCTATAGCTAAAATAAGCCTAGCTCTAATCATTTTACCAGTGCTAATCAGATCACTCAATGGCATTTGCACCGATGGATTAAACTCATCAACCCATTTAAGTATTTGATTTTTGACTTTTATAGTATTATTTATAATATTTACCTTTTTTCTTCAATTTTTTCAATCTCAATAGAGCCAAATTCATCTCTAATTAAAAATGTAAAATGAACTTCTTTTTTTTTAACATCAAAAGAATCAAACATAATAAGTAAAAAAGGATTTTCTATCCCATAAGAAGAATCAAAAATATCCAATTTAAAAGAATGTTGAAACATATCTTCTTTTAAAACAAATTGATGATTGAATTTTTCTAAATTCAAATGCATCGTTAGTATATTATTATGAAATAAAGTCCATCTAAAATACAAGATTTTTTTATATTCTTTTTTACTATCCTTATCTCTATACACCCAAGCTGTATAAAATTTATCTTTTTTTAAAACCACTTTTTCATTATGAAGCCAATAATCCTTAGGCATTGAGAATAAAAAAGAAAAAGAAATAATAATCAATAGTGCATATCTTTTAAGCAAACAACTTCCTTTATAAAATTATAACATATTAGAATACAATACCGTTAATATGAAGAATATTGAATGTTTTATCGAACATTCCCGCCCAAAAACCCCACTAACCCCACCCTCAACGAGAAATTATAACTTTCACAATCAAAAATGTTCCCAGAATATATTTGACATATAATTCACTATTTGCTATAATACAGTTATCTTAAATATAAAAACATAAGACAAAATAAAAACTTATGCCAAAGGTTCAATTAAAATGTATATAGAAATATTAAAAAAAGTTATAAAAACAAAAACCTATGAATATATTTTATTAAGAAAAGGTTCAAGAGATAAAAAAACAGGTAAAATAATAAAAGAAACGATAGCTAATTTAACAAATGAGCCAATTGAACAAGTTATGAATATGGTAAATGCAATTAAAGGTAAAATAACGGTTTCTATAGAAGATACATATCAAGGTAAAACAATAGGTTTTAGTTTAGTAATTATGTTTATAATGAATATGCTAGGTATATTAAAAGTAATAGGTAGTTCATATGAAGCAAAAATATCCCTTTTACTAATAACAGCTAGAATAGTAATTCAAAGTAGTAGATTGCAAGCATTAAACTGGGCTAAACAAAGAGATTATATCTTAGATATAATTCAATTTGATAAAAAAGAAAAAGATAAATTAAATGATAAAACTATATATCTAGGATTAGACTATATACAAGAAAACCAAATAAAGATTGAAGATAAATTATTTAAAATATATTATGGAGATAATCCACCAAAAAGAGTATTTTATGATATTACAAGTTCATATGTAGAAGGAGACTATGAGAATAGTAATTTAGCTACTTATGGATACAATAGAGATAAAAAAGAAGGTAAAAAACAAATAGTAATTGGACTTTTAACTGATAGTAGTGGTCATGCTATTAGTATTCATACTTATAAAGGTAATACTAACGATACTTCTACATTTATAGAGCAATTAAATAAATTAAAAAATAGATTTAATCTTGATACTATTACTATAGTAGGAGATGGAGGTATGATAAAAAGTGAAGGTATTGTAAAGATAAAAGAATATGGATTTGATTATATAACTAGTATAGGAAAACCTTCAATTATGAAACTAATTAATGATACAAATTCTAATATTGATATGAGCTTATTTGATGAAGATTTAAAAGAAATAATAGAAAATGATACTAGATATATACTTCGTTTAAATCCTTTTAGAAAAGAAGACATAAGATTAACTAGAGAATCTAAGCTTGAAAGATTAAAAGAGTTTATAAAAGTTAAACAAGATTACTATAATACTCACTATAGAGCTAAACCTCAAACTTTAGAAAATAATATTAATAAGAAAATATCTGATTTAAAGCTTTCTAAGTTTGTTAGTTATAATGTAGTTTATGAAGATGGAGATATAGTGATTAAAGGTAAAGATATAAATGAAGATATAAATAAAGAAGTAAAAACTAAAGCATTAGCTAACATATCAATTAAAATAAATGAAGATGAAAAAAGAAAAGTTGAACAACTAGATGGCTGTTATGTGATTACTTCATCATTAGTAGATAAAGATAAAGATACTAAAGAAGATATACATAAAGCATATAAAACACTTATTAAAGTAGAGAATGCTTTTAAAATATTAAAAACAGAGTTTTTAGAGATTAGACCTTTATATATAAAAACAGATAAAAGAATAATAGGACATGTTGCTTTATCTATGTTAGCATATAATATATCACTTAAGTTAAAAGATTATACAAAAATAGCTAAACTTGATTTTAAAAATACAATTGGATTATTAAGTGATGTTAAAACAACAATAGCTAAATTAACTAAAAAAGTATCTGTTAACTATATACCTAAAGTTAATAAAGATTTAGAAAAGTTATTTAATATAATGGAGTTTGTAATGCCAAATAAAGTTAATTATTAGGGTTTTTTATGTAAAGTTCCCAGAAGGAAAAAATGGGGTTGTGGGTTTAGGGGAGGGAGGTGTTGGGTTTTTTTGTGGGAATGTTCGATACAACAAATAATTGATAATATTTATCCTGTTGCCACTCAAGTTTTTAGTGTAATAATCTAACTGACCCACAAGATAATCATATATAAATATATGATTTCTTTAGGCGATTAATCGATTTATTGACTTCTAATGAAAACTATGAACTTATTGTAGCATAATGTTAATTATTGCTACATTGGTAT